>JANYBG010000170.1 GCA_025360865.1 Pseudomonadota bacterium
CGAGCGTCGAGCCCGTCATCGTGTTGACGAGAGTCACCTGGCCGTCGACCAGCTGCGCCATGTCCTTGTCGCCGGTCGATATCAGCACCGACTGCCCCGCGCGCGCGGCGCGGCAGGCGAGCGTGCCGATCACATCGTCGGCCTCGACGCCTGGCACGCGCAGCAGCGGCAGCCCCTGCGCCTTGATGATCTGCATCAGCGGCTCGATCTGCGTCCGCAGGTCATCGGGCATCGCCGGGCGGTGCGCCTTGTACTCGGCGAACAGGTCGTCGCGGAAAGTCCTGCCCGGCGCGTCGAAGACCACGGCGATGCGGCGCGGCTGATATTCCTTCATGAACTTCAGCAACATGTTGAGTACGCCCAGCACCGCCCCGGTGGGCTCACCCCGGGAATTGGACAGTGGCGGCAGGGCGTGGAACGCCCGGTAGACATAAGAGGAGCCGTCAACGAGAACCAGGTCGGGAGAAGCGGGCATGAAAGGTGTACCTGAGGCGGGCGGCGAGTATAACGCGCAGATGTCACGGTCCCGCGGCGCGCCAGCGAGTCAACCCGGCTCTGGCTGGCGCGCTATAGGGGTATGTGCGGCCTCATGGTGCGTTTCGCATGCTCGACCCTTCAACTTCGGCCATCGCAGCCAATCGCTTCGGCCTCGGCGCCCGTCCGGGGGACTTGGCCGCGATCGGCGCGGACGGCCATGACTGGTTGCGGGCGCAGCTTAAGGGCGCGCCACCCGTTCTCGCTGGTGCCGAGCTGCGCTCCTCAACCGAGATCCTCGCCCAGGGACTGAAGCTGCGCCGCGAGTTCCAGGAGGCCAAGAAATCGGAGGCGCGCGCCAGCAGCGACGCCGGCGCGACCCAGAAGGGCGATCTCGAGAAGGTCGGGCAATATCTCAAGCCGATCTACGTGAGCGAGGTGATCGCGCGTTTCCAGGAGGCCACCGCCACCGAGCGTCCCTTCGTCGAGCGCGTGACCCAGTTCTGGGCCAATCATTTCGCGGTCTCGATCGACAAACAGTTCCTCGCCGGTCTCGCCGGTTCCTTCGAGCGCGAGGCGATCCGGCCGCGTGTGCTCGGCAGCTTCTCCGAACTCCTGCTGGCGGTGGAAAGCCACCCCGCGATGCTGCTGTATCTGGACAACCACCTCTCGGTCGGCCCGAACTCGCTCGCGGCGCAACGCGGCGAGCGGCGCCAGGCACAGCGCAGGATCGGCATCAACGAGAACCTCGCGCGCGAGATCATGGAGCTGCACACCCTCGGAGTCGGCGGCGGCTACACGCAGACCGACGTCACCGCCTTCGCGGAGGTTCTCACCGGCTGGTCCATAGGCGATGACCGCGGTCGCTTCGCCGGGGGCGTGCCCGGACAATTCATGTTCCGCTCCGAGCTGCATGAGCCCGGCGCCCAGGGCGTCCTCAATACTCGCTATGCGGACACGGGCATCGGCCAGGGGATCGCGGTGCTGCGCGACCTCGCGCGCCAGCAGGCGACCGCGCGCTTCATCGCCACCAAGCTCGTGCGGCACTTCGTCGCCGACGATCCGCCGGCCGCGGTGGTCGGTCGTGTCGCCGGCGCCTTCACGGCGAGCGAGGGCGACCTGCCCACCGTCTATCGCGCGCTGTTCGAGGCCTCCGAGTCGTGGTTGCAGCCGCTGTCGAAGTTCAAGACGCCGTCTGACTACATCGTCTCAGCCTACCGCGGCCTGTCGCTGCCGGTGGAGGCGGGCAAGGGACCGCTGCTGCCGTTCGAGCTGCTCGGCCAGCGGACCTGGGCGCCGGGTTCGCCCGCGGGTTGGCCGGATCGCGGCGCCGACTGGGACGGCGCCTCGGCGCTGATCAAGCGGATCGAGTGGGCGGACGCGGTCGGCGCGCGCGTCGGCAGCCGGCGCGATGCCGCCCAGCTCGCCCCGCAGTTGCTCGGCGCTAACCTGAGCGACGCGACCCGGACCGCGGTGGCGCGCGCGGCGAGCGCGGCGCAGGCATTGACGCTGCTGGTGGCTTCGCCGGAATTCATGCGGCGCTGAGGATCAAGGAGAGAACCCAATGGCACGAATGCGACGCCGCGATTTCCTCAACCTGACCGCCATGGCCGCCGGTGGGGCTTTCCTCACCGCGCGCGTCGCCTTCGGCAATGTCAGTGGGCGCAAGGCGCGCCTCGTGGTGGTGATCATGCGCGGCGCGCTCGACGGACTCGCGGCGGTCCCGCCGTACGCAGACTCTGACTACGCCGGCCTGCGCCGCGAGGTCGCGCTGCGTGCCGCGGGCGCCCCCGGCGGGGCGTTGCCGCTGAACGGATTCTTTGGACTGCATCCCTCGCTCGCCTTCATGCAGCAGTGCTACGCCGCGCGCGAGCTCACCGTGTTCCACGCGGTGGCCAGTCCCTACCGCGACCGCTCGCACTTCGACGGCCAGGACGTGCTCGAGAGCGGCTCGACGCGGGCACACGCGAGCCAGACCGGCTGGCTCAATCGCGCCCTCGCGCAGATTCCGGACCGCCGCTCGGGCGAACTCGGCGTGGCGCTGGGCCAGAACGTGCCCCTCCTCATGCGCGGTCCCGCCGGGGTCACCTCCTGGTCGCCGTCGAAGATGCCGGCGCTCGATGAGGACACGCTCGCGCGTATCACCGATCTCTACGCGGGGGACAAGTTATTGTCAGCGCGCCTGGCGGATGCCCTGCAGGCGGACGCCATCGCCGCGGAGGACGCGGCGAGATCGCCGCCGTCGACGATGGTCGCCACCGCCGACACGAAAATGGAGGCGCCCGCGGCTAACCTGAAGGCGCCGCTTCCGCAGGCCTACAACGCCCGCTATGCGGAGATCACGCACGCGGCCGCGGGCTTCCTGCGCCAGGACGACGGTCCGAAAGTCGCTGTGTTCGACACTACCGGGTGGGACACCCATGCGAACGAAGGCGGCGCGGAAGGCCAGCTCGCCGGACGGCTGGGCGCGCTGGATACCGGGCTTGCCACTCTCAAGCAGGAGCTCGGCCCGGCATGGACTGACACCGCGGTGTTGCTCGTGACCGAGTTCGGGCGCACGGCCGCGGTCAATGGCACGCGCGGCACCGACCATGGCACGGGAGCGGCGGCGTTCTTGCTGGGCGGCGCGGTCGCGGGCGGTCGCGTGGTCGCTGACTGGCCGGGCTTGTCGTCTCGCGCGCTCTACCAGGGGCGGGACCTGGCGCCGACACTGGACCTGCGTTGCGTCTTCAAGGGCGTGCTCGAGGAGCACCTTGGGGTGCCCGCTCGCGCCCTCGACGCGAGCGTGTTCCCGGATAGCGCCGCGGCCAAGCCGCTGCGCGGCCTGATCCGCAGCTAGCCGCCGCTACTTCGGCGCCGGCGTCTGGCTCGTGTCCTCGTCAACGAGCTTCTTGGCGGGCGTGGCCGCCGGAGTCGCGACGGGCTGCGCCGGCGTCGTGACCACGGCGGGGTTCTTGTCCGGCAGGAACAACGGGCCCTTCTGGCCGCAGCCCGCGAGCAGGGACGTCATCAACAGCGGCAGCCACGGATTCCTCATACGTACATCGGTCGCTTGTCACGCAGCGCGAGCCAGCCACGCACCACGCGGTAGGCGATCCAGATGCTCAGCGCGTACGTGCCCAGGATGAACAGCGGTATGCCGATGATCACCAGCATCAGCGGCACCGCCACGACGCCGATGACGAGGGCCCACAGCAGCGCGAACCAGAAGGTGCGGATCTGCCAGCGGAAGTGCGACTCGAGGAAAGTGCCGATGGTCGCCGAGCGGCGCACGTAGTTCATGATCACCGCGATGATCGAGGGCGCGCCGCCGATGAAGCTGCCGATGATCGTGTGCGCGCTGGTGAGTCCGATGATGACCGCCAGCGCATGCAGGGCGTAGATCACGTTGGTATAGGTGATCAGTGATTCATCGACGCGGGGCGGCTCGGCTGCCATCGGGGGAAGGGGATTCGGTGTGGCCATGACTTTCCTCTGGTTATTCTAGGTAGGTGCGCGGCGTTCGATGACGGCCATGGTCAGGCGCGAGACGCACACCAGTCGCTCACTCTCATCGCGGATCTCTATGTGCCAGACATGGCTGCGCGCGCCGATGTGGTAGGGGCGGGCGGTGGCGGTGACGGTGCCGGAGGAAATCGAGCGCAGGTGGTTCGCGTTGATCTCCTGGCCGAGCACGATGAACTGCGGGTCCACGCACAGCATGGCGGCCATGCTGCCGACGGTTTCCGCGAGGGCCACCGAGGCGCCCCCATGCAGCACGCCGAACGGCTGGTGCGTGCGTTCATCGACCGGCATGGTCGCGCGCACGTAGTTAGCGCCGATCTCGGTGATGCGGATCCCCAAGTGCCCGGGCAGGCTCCTGCTTGCCCGTTCCGTGAGCACCTCAGGGGTGGTCGTGACACGCCAAATTCCCATGGCATCTAGTCTAGCCGTTTGGGTGGTGGCAATCTTCACCTCCACGTCCAGCAGCCGGAATGTCGCGATGAATGACTTTATCTTCCCGCCGGAGCCCACCCCGGGTGTCGCCATAGCCGGCTCGCGATCGCGCTTCCCCGTCCACCGCATCTACTGTGTCGGGCGTAACTACGCCGACCACGTGCGCGAGATGGGCGCGGAACCTGAGCGCGCGCCGCCGATATTCTTCATGAAACCGGCGGACGCGGTCGTCGCCAACGGCGCCGCGGTTCCCTATCCATCGGCCACCGCGAACGCGCACCACGAAATCGAGCTCGTCGTCGCCCTGGGCGGGGGCGGCCGCGACATAAAGGCCAGTGTGGCCCTTGCCCATGTCTTCGGTTATGCGGCCGGGAACGATCTCACGCGACGTGACCTGCAATCCGCGGCGCGCGAACGCGGCCAGCCCTGGGACACCGCCAAGGGCTTCGACGCCTCCGCGCCGCTCGCCGCCATCCGCCCCGTGGTCCAGGGGCACGTGTCCAGGGGGCGGATCTGGCTCAAGGTGAACGACGTGTTGCGCCAGGAATCGGACATCGACCAGATGCTGCTGGATGTCCCCAGCATCATCGCCGAGCTCTCCAGGTTCTACGAGCTGCGCGCCGGGGATCTCATATTCACCGGCACGCCCGCGGGCATCGGAGCGCTCAAGGTGGGCGACCGCGTCGAGGGCGGCGTCGAGGGACTGGAGACCCTGCGCCACACCATGGCCCCGCCCGCGGGGAAATGAGCGTGAAGCTCTACGGATTCTTCCGCAGTTCCGCCTCCTACCGGGCCCGCATCGCGCTCAACTTCAAGGCCATCCCCTACGAGAGCGTCGCCGTCGACCTGCGCGTAGGCTCCAACGCGCAGCGCGGCGCCGAGTTCCTGGCGCTCAATCCCGAGGGACTCGTGCCGGTGCTGGTCGATGGCGCGCACGCCATCAGCCAGTCGATGGCGATCGTGGAGTACCTGGAGGAACGTTTTCCAGAGCCGCCGCTGCTGCCGCGCTCGCCGCAGGAGCGCGCGCGCGTGCGCGCGCTGACGCTCTTGATCGCCTGCGACATCCATCCGCTGAATAACCTGCGTGTCCTGAACTACCTGCGTTCCGGTCTTGGTCAGGACGACCAGGCGGTCGATCGCTGGTACGCGCACTGGATCGCGCAGGGACTCGGCGCGCTGGAGCAGCGGGTTCAGGCCACCAGTGGCGACGGCCGCCACATGTTTGGCACCGCGGTCACGCTCGCGGACGTGTTCGTGGTACCGCAGGTGTACAACGCCCGGCGCTTCAAGTGCGACACCACTCCCTACCCGAGCCTGACCTCGATCTGCGCGCACCTGGAGAAAATCCCCGCGTTCGCGGCCGCCGCGCCGGATGCGCAACCGGAGGCCCGCGCTTCCTAGCGCGGGGAGGGTGTCGGCCGCAGGAAGCTGACGTAGCCGGCGAGGAACTGCCGCAGCAATTCCTCCACGGTGGGATCTTTCAGCGTTCCGGACTCGTCGAAGACGTTGTTGGCGCGCGAGACCATCAGTCGCCCGCCGGACCAGACCTGCGCCCCGAGCGTGCGCATCACGGGCAGCCAGGCGGCCTGACTCATGATCGTCCCGAAGCCCCCCGGGGATGCCCCGATGATCGCGAAGCGGCGACCGCCGAACACGCGGCGGCTGTCCGCGGCGGGGCGCGACAGCCAGTCGATGGTGTTCTTGAAGACCCCGGGAATGCCGTTGTTGTATTCCGGGGTGACCAGCAGCACGCCGTCAGCGGCGCTGATCGCCTCCTTGAGCTGGGATACGGACGGCGGGATGCCCTGGGCCTCGACGTCGCCGTCATACAGCGGAATGCCGCGGATGTTGGCGATCTCGAGCGTCGCGTCCTCGGGCATCAGCTTCGTGGCCGCGCGCAGCAGCGCGCTGTTATAGGAAGCGCGGCGCAGGCTTCCGGAGATACCCAGGATCTTCGTCATGGAGCTTCCCTGTTTTCGGGCGGACAGCCTGCGCCCCGGGCCGCGGGCTTGCAACCGGCGAACGCGCGTTCTAGCGCTTGAGTTTCGCCGCGACGCGCCGGTACGCCTCGCGGAACGGAATCCCCTCGGCCACGACGAGGCGGTTGGCCTCCTCGGCGGCGTGGATCGAGTCATCGAGGCGGATGCGCTCGGGATGGAACGTAAGCGTCGCCACCGCCGGGGGCATGATCGCAAGCGTCGCCAGCGCCAGATCAATGCCGCGGAAGAGCGGGAACTTCAGCAGCTGCAGGTCGCGGTGGTAGCCCGAGGGCAGCTTCGCGAACACCGCCAGCGCCTCCACCAGGCAGCCATGGGCCGTGGCGGTGCGTCCCCTGATCAGCTCGAAGACATCGGGGTTGCGCTTTTGCGGCATGATCGAGGAACCGGTGGTGAAGGCATCCCCGAGGGTGACGAAACCGAACTCCGAGGTCGCGAATAGCAGCACGTCGGCCGCGAATCGGCCCAGGTCCTGCATGAGCAGGGTGATCTCGAACAGCAGCTGGCTTTCGGCCTTGCCGCGGGAAAGCTGCACGGCCGTGACCGGCGCATGGACGGTGGCGAATTCAAGCGTCGCGCGTGTCAGCTCGCGATCGATCGGCAGGGCCGGGGTGCCGTAGCCGGCCGCGGACCCCAGTGGATTTTGGTCGATGCGCCGCAGGACCTGTGAGATCCCCGCCGCGTCGTCGCGCAGCTCCGCCGCGAAGCCACCCGCCCAGAGCGCCACTGAGCTCGGCATCGCCTGCTGCAGGTGCGTGTATCCGGGTAGCGCGGTGGCGCGTTCACGCGCGCCCAGGTCATCGAGCGCGCGGGCCACTTGCGTGACACCGTCCGCGAGCGCGGCGACCGCATCGCGCAGGTACAGCCGCACCGCGGTGAGCACCTGGTCGTTGCGTGAGCGTCCGAGATGAATCCGCGCACCCGCGGCCCCGATCCGCTCGGTGAGCCTTCTTTCTAGGGCGCTCTGCCCGTCCTCGTCGGTGAGCTCGACGCGCCACTCCCCGCGCGCATGCTCGGCGGCGAGCGCGTTCAAACCCGCGCTGATGGCTTCGAGGTCCGCCAGCGCTAGCAGCTTCTGGGCGTGCAGCATGCGGGCATGGGCGATCGAGGCGCGGACGTCGTAGCGGACAAGGCGCTCGTCCAGCGCGTGGTCCTCGCCGGCGGTGTAGCGCAGCACGCGCTCATCCAGCGGCGCGCCCTTGTCCCACAGCCGGCTCATGTCGCGCTCAGCTGCTCGGCGGGGGTGAGCGCGTTGACGTCGGCGACGATGAGCGTGCCGGTGCCCTCGTTGGTGAACACCTCGCCGAGGATTCCTTCCGTGGACAGGTAGGAAACGACGTGCACGCGGCGTACGCCGCCACGAAGCGCATCCTCGATGGCCCGGGCCTTGGGCAGCATGCCATCGGCGATCTGGCCGGCGTCACGCAGGCGCTTGAGGCCGCTGACGTCCGTGAATGAGATGAGCGAGCGCGGGTCGT
Organism: Pseudomonadota bacterium; assembly: GCA_025360865.1. Taxonomy (GTDB): domain Bacteria; phylum Pseudomonadota; class Gammaproteobacteria; order Steroidobacterales; family Steroidobacteraceae; genus 13-2-20CM-66-19. Next base: position 7,886 of record JANYBG010000170.1, read on the forward strand.
TGAGGTCGCCGAGGATCCCGGCGGCACCCGTGCACAGGATCAGCTTCTCGGCGCCCAGCGCGGCGCCGATCGCCGCGGCGACCGTGTCCGCGTTGATGTTGAGCAGCGCGCCTGTCGCATCGGCCGACAGCGGGCTGACCACGGGCATCAGGCCGTTGTCGAGCAGCTTGCGCAGCACGGTCGCATCCACCGCGTCGATGTCGCCCACGAAGCCGTAATCGATCAGCTCGCCGGAGGCGAGCGTCACCGGGCCGCGGCGGTGCGCCCGAACCAGCCCCGCATCCACCCCGCTCACTCCGACCGCATCGACGTCCAGGTCCCGGCAGATGCCGAGGATGCGCGTGTTGATGAGGCCATTGAGGACCATCGCGGTGACGTCGATGGACTTCTGGTCCGTCACGCGACGTCCCTCCACCATGCGTGTCATGACTCCAAGCTGGTTCGACAGCTCGGTCACCTGTGGGCCGCCGCCATGGACCAGCACGACGCGCACCCCGAAGTAATGCAGGATCGCGATCTGCTCCAGCAGGACGCGCGTGGCGGCCGCCTCAGCGAACACTCCACCGCCGGCCTTCACGACGAAGGTCTTACCTTTGTACAGGCGGATATAGGGGGCGGCGCCGCGCAGCGCGCGGATGGCGAGGGTCGGGTCGCTTCTGTGCATGATCATGCGCTGGAATTCCTAGCTGTCAGGAGCTGAGCAATTTATGCAGGACCGCCATCTGGGCCGGCAGGCGGTTGTAGGCTTCGCGCCGCACCACGCTGCGCGCCGAATCGAGGACCTCGTCGGCGATCGCGGTGTTGCGCCGGACGGGCAGGCAGTGCATGACGTGGCAGTCGGGGGAGGCGGCGAACCAGTCGTTGCGCACGCACCAGTTCGTGAGCGCGCCACGCAGACGCGCGTCCTCCCCGGCATCGCCGTACGAGCCGGTGGCGCCCCATTCCTTCACGTAGAGGACGTGCGCGCCACGCAGCGCAGTGTCACGGTCGGTGGTCTCGCTGACCGAGCCGCCGGAGCAGGCAGCGGCGTCGCGCGCCCGCTGCATGATCGGCCCGGGCAGCGCGAAGCCTTCCGGCCGCAGCACGATGACTTCCATGCCGCGCATCGCCGCCATGTGCAGCGCTGCGGCCGGCACCGCGAGCGGCAGCGCGCGCGGGTGATAGGCCCACGAGAGAACGAAGCGGCCGGCGCGGGGAACCTTCAGCTCGTCCATGGTTTTCCAGTCGGCGAGCGCCTGGCATGGATGGTTCACGGCGGACTCAAGGTTTATGAGCGGCTTGTCGATCAGCTGCGCCATGCCATTGAAGGCGATCTCGGCGAGATCACTCGCCAGTTCCTTGCCTTCCGCGAAGGCGCGGATACCCAGCGCGTCACAATAGGAAGCCAGCACCGGTATTCCCTCGCGCACGTGCTCGGCCGCGGCGCCGTCCATGACGACCCCGGTGCGCGTCTCCAGCTGCCAGGTTCCCTGGCCTGGGCTGATGACGAACGAGCTGCCGCCCAGGCGCGCCATCGCCGCCTGGAACGAGGCGAGCGTGCGCAGCGATGGATTGAAGAACACCAGCCCGAGGATCTTTCCCAGGAGCGCGCGCGGCTCGGGGTGCGCTTCCAGGCGGTGCGCGAGCTCCAGCAGTCCCAGCACCTCATCTCGGGTGAAGTCGGCGAGGTCCATGAAGCGTTTCATGGCGGCAAATCTTGGAGGGCGTCCGCCAGCATGTCGACGTGCTCTTCCTCCAGGATGAACGGCGGCAGCAGCCGCAGCACCCGCGGATCGCTCGCCGTGCCGGTGAGGATGCCGCCCTCGAGCAGCTCGGCCTGGATATCTTTCGCCGGGCGGCTCGTGCGCAGCCCCACCAGAAGGCCCGCCCCCTGGTGGCCGGTGACGGGCCCGCGGACGCAGCGCTCGCGGATGTAGGCACCCACGCGCCGCACGCGCGACAGCAGGTCCTCGGTCTCGATGGCCTCGATGACCGCCTCGATCGCGGCGCACGCCATCGGCCCACCGCCGAAGGTCGTGCCGAGGGATTCGGGCTTGAGGGTCGCGGTCACCTGCGCGCCGCACATCAAGGCCGCGCACGGGAAGCCGTTGCCGAGGGCCTTCGCCGTGGTGAGCATGTCGGGCATCATTCCGTGGAGATTGGCGGCGAAGGGGTGCCCGGTACGGCCGACGCCGCACTGCACCTCATCGAAAATCACGAGCGCCCCGACGTCATCGCAGCGACGGCGCAGCGCGCCCAGGAACCGCGTGCCCAGGTCCACCGCCCCGGCCAGGCCCTGCACCGGCTCAACGATCACCGCGGCGGTCGCCGAGGTGACCTGCGCTTCGATGGCCGCCTCGTCGCCACGTGGGATGAAGCTCACGTCGAAGGGCGTGCGCGGGAAGCCATACCACTTCCGCATGGCGCCCCAAGTCACGGCGCCGGCGGCGGCGGTGCGGCCGTGGAAGCCGCCCTCGATGGCCGCGACGTGCGGCCGGCCGGTGACGCGCAGGGCGATCTTCAGTGCGTTCTCATTGGCCTCCGCGCCGCTGTTGACGAAGAAGACACTCGTGAAGGGCAGCCGGGAGAACGCCACCAACCGCCTGGCGGCCCGCCCGCGCACCTGCATCGCGACGGCATTGGTCTGGAAGTTGCACTGCCGCGCCTGGATCGCGAGCGCGGAGGTGAAGCCCGGATGCGCGTACCCCAAGCCCACGACCGCGTGCCCGCCGTACAGGTCGAGCACCCGCTCGCCGCGGGCATTGGTCAGCCAAACGCCCTGAGCGGAGACCACCTCGAGTGGATACTGGTAGAAGACCGGCGCGAGGTAATCGGCCGGGTGATTCGTGGTTGCGCGCGTGGTTGGCATCAATGGCGGCCTTCAGGTCCAGCCCGGCGCGGTGGCCGTCAGGCCGGTGGTCTCGGGCAGTCCGAAGATGCGGTTCATCCACTGCACCGCGCCGCCCGCGGCGCCCTTACTCAGGTTGTCGATCGCGCACAGCACCGCGACCGTGCCGTCCATGACGACCGCGGACAGGTGGGCGTAGTTACTGGCCACCACGTCCTTCACGCGTGGCGCACTCGGGCCGACCCGCACGAAGGGGGCGCTCGCGTAGAAGCCCTGCATCACTCTCAGCACAGTGTGTGTGTCGGTCGGCCGGCTCAGCTGCGCCTGCAGGGTCACGTGGATCCCGCGCGCGAAGGGGCCGGAATGCGGCACGAAGGCGAACTTCGCGGCCACACCCGAGGCCGCCTCGGCGCACGCGGCGACTTCCGGCACGTGCCGGTGCCGTAGGGCGCTGTAGCTGTACAGGTCCCCGTGGCGCAGCGGATGGTGGGTGCCGGGCACCGGCTTGCGGCCCGCGCCAGTGCTGCCGGTCACGCCGCTGACGAATACCGAGGGCGCGATTAGTCCGCTCGCCAGCAGCGGTACGCTCGCGAGCAGGATCGCGCTGGCGAAGCATCCCGGGTGAGCGACGTGCGTCGTCTTCAGCTCAGCGAGGTGTTCGGGCAGCGCGCACGTGAACTGCGCCAGCCGCGCCGGCGCGGCGTGCGGGTGTTGGTACACCCCCGTGTACGCCGCGGCGCTCGCGTAGCGGAAATCCGCGGAGAGGTCGACGACCCGAGGGTGGGTGCCGGCCTGTTCCGCGGCGCCGAGCAGCGCGTCGATGAGCCCCGCCGATACCCCGTGCGGGGCGGCCGAGAACAGCGCCGGCCGCGGCGCCTCGCACAGGATGCTGCGCACCTGCGCCTGCGAGCTGAAAGTGAGGTCAGCGTACGCGCTGGCAAGGTGCGGGAAGGCCGCGGCGACCGACTCGCCCGGCTGGCTGTCGGACATCACCGCGGCGAGGCTGAAGCGCGGATGCGCATCAAGAAGGCGCAGCAGTTCACCCGCCACGTAGCCGGTGCCGCCGAGCACCACAGCGGGGATCGCCTCGGTCATTGGGCGGGCATCGCCTCGAGGCCGAGGGCCTCGATGACCCGATCCCCGAGAGCCGCGCCGCTGCTGATGGCGTTGAAGGCCGGTACGCCCATCTGGCTGGTGATGATCTCGACGCCGACCTGGTTATCCGTCGCCGGTCCGGTCACGACGCATGGCTCGATGCGGAAGCGCTCGCGCAGCAGCTTGACGCCGCCCCAGGCGGCCACCGGGTCATTAGCCGAAAGGATCACCCCGCTCAGGGCCGCGCGGATGTCGGGACACTCGAGGATCGCATCGACGCCGTAAGTGCCGAGGAGGCCATCCCCAAGCTCGAACACCAAGACGTCGGGCTTGCGGGCGGCGAGTTCGGTGAGCATCGTGCGCGTGAGCGCCGGGCCATTGGCGCGAGTGGTGGTGACGATCCCAAGGTCGGTGAAGATGGAGCAGTGCCGGGCGCCTGCGTCCTCCATCGCCAGAATATCGCGCCGCAGTGACACACCGGTCGCCTTGAAGGCATCGACGGTGAGTCCGCGATGACGCATGCGCGAGATCACGGCGCAGGCAGCCGCGGTCTTGCCCGCCTCCATGCAGGTGCCCGCGAGGGCGACCACCGGCACGCGACCGGCGTCCAGCGTTGCGCCAAGGTCGAGGCGCTTGTGGCCGACGCGCGCCGGCACGCTGATTCGCTCGCCCAGGTACGGAAAGTTGAGCGCGACGCCGAGCACCCGGCAGTCGAACGGCTCGCCCTTGTCCGGATTGATCGAATCGCAGATGCCCAGCACGCCGCCGATATTGAGCATCTGGATGATGTCGCCCGGCTTCGCCGCCTCGGGTACGTGACCGGAATAGCCAAACAGCGCCTTGCGATGCCCCAGCGCGCCGGCGACGATGTCGCCCTTGCTTACCTTTGCCATGCGGCCGCTGGTGAGCTCCAGGGTGTTGTAGGTGGACTTGTTGCTCAGGACTTCGACCACCACGACCACGCCTTCCTCGGCGGGGATCTCCGCGGAGATGCGCACTTCATGGGACAGACCGCAGGCCTGAGTGACGGAGGCGAGCTTGTCGACGAGGACGCTGCGCATCCCGAGCACCGCTATGGCTTCGCGGCGGCGGCCTGCTCGCCGGCGCGCGCGTGGAAGACCCCCGGCAGGGAGACGATCCTCGAGAAGCCCAGCGAATCAATCGCGGTCCACTCCCCGGCGGCCTCTCCGTAGACGCCCTTCGAGGCGGACATCATCGAGTAGGGCGACTCGACTCCCTCGATGAAAAGGTTGCCGGTCTGCAGCAACACGCGCACATCGCCCGTGACGCGTTGCTGGGATGACAGGAGCAGCGCCTCGATGTCGCGGCACACCGGGTCGAGCAGCTGGCCCTCGTGCACGAGGTCCCCATAGGTCTGCGCGACCAGGTCCTTGGTCCGCTGCTGGCGCCCGGTCAGCACCAGTTTCTCGAGTTCGCGATGGGCGGTGAGCAGCACGTCCGCGGCGGGCGCCTCGAACGCCACACGTCCTTTTGTGCCGATGATCGTATCGCCCAGGTGAATGCCGCGGCCGATGCCAAACGGGGCGGCTAGCGCCTCGAGGGTCTCGATGATCTCCACCGGGGAGCCGGGGCGGCCATCGAGTCCGACCGGCTGGCCCTGACGGAAGCTGAGCACGTGGCGCTCGGGCGCGCGTGGCTTGTTGAAAGCATCGCGCGTGAGCAGCCAGGCCTCATCGGGGATGCTGCCGGCGGAGGTGAGCGTTTCCCTGCCTCCGATCGTCACGCCCCAAAGGCCCCGGTTCACCGAGTACTGGGCGCCGGTTGGCGGCAGGGGCAGGCCGCGCCGCGTGAGATAGGCCAACTCGTCCTCGCGCCTGAAGGCCTGGTCCCGCACCGGTGCCAGCACCGTCAAGTCCGGGGCGAGGGTCCGCAGGGCGACTTCGAAGCGCACCTGGTCGTTGCCGGCCGCCGTGCAGCCATGGGCCACGACGTCAGTGCCCAGCCGGCGCGCCATGCGCGCGATGGTCTGCGCCTGCATCGCGCGCTCGGCGCCGACGCACAGCGGGTAGATCTGGCCGCGTCGCACGTTGCCCATGACCAGGAAGCGCAGCACCTGCGCGAAGTAGTCGGCGCGCGCATCGATCTGGTGGTGCTCGATCGCGCCCAGCGCGCGGGCGCGCTCCCCGAGCGTGCGCGTCGCGGCCGCATCAATGCCGCCGGTGTCCACCGTGACCGTGATCACGGGCCGCTGGTGGTTCTCGGCGAGCCACGGCACCAGGAACGAGGTGTCCAGGCCACCGGAATATGCGAGGACGATGGGCCTGGCGCCCGCACGCGGAGCGGTGGCTGACATGTTTAGACTCGGAAGAGCGCGCGCAGGCGCTCGATGAGCGCCTGCTGGCCGCGCCGGGTGGCGGTTGCGATGAATATGGTGTCGTCGCCTGAGATGGTGCCGGCGACTTCGGGCCACTGCGCCTTGTCGATCGCCACGGCCACGCTTTGCGCGGCTCCAATGGTGGTTCGCAGGACCGTGATCGCGCCGCCCGCGGAACGCAGCTCCCGCACAAAAGGGGCGAGGGACCCGAAGTCACCGTTGGCCCGGCTGACTTCTTCAGGCGGGAGCCCGTAGCGACCGCTGGCCTTCAGCACGCCCAGATCCCTGAAGTCGCGGCTTATGGAGGACTGCGTGGCCTCAAAGCCTTCCTTCCTCAGGAGCCGCACTAGGTCCGACTGCTTGCGCACGAGGCCGCCGCGCAGGAGGCGCACGATCGCGCCGCGTCGATCCAGCTGGTGGGCGTCGCCGAGCATCAGATGGCTTCACGCATAAACATGCGCGCATTGTGCATTTTAATGCATGCAAGTCAAGTGATGGTTCCGTGCATGACGCGGCGCGGTCGCGCGCGACGCCGCGGCGGCCGGCTACTTGTCGATCGTATAGACCAGGTCGACCCCGGATATCTGCCCCGTCCGGCCCTGACCGACCTCGGTCTTCACCGTCCAGTGGTCGCCCAGGGTGTAGCGCAGCTTCAGGGTATTGATCTGCTCGGTGAGACTGATGCCATAGCTCACGTACAGCCGCGGCGACAGGTAGCGTCCCAGGACCAGAGAGGTGTCGTTGGTCACGTCCGACTCCAGGCTCACGTCCTGGATGCCGACGCGCGACCCGACCTGACTGGCGAGCAGCGCCGCCGCCTGCGCGAGGGCTGCATTGCCCGCGCCGCCCTTCTGGGTCGACTCCAGTGAGCCCCCAGCGAGGATGAGCGAGACGATCTGCGACTGAGTGAGCGGCGGGTCGGAGAAGAAGGACAGGCGTGGCTGAAGCAGCGTGCCGCGCACGTTCACCCCGGCGGTGACGTCTGGAAACACCTTGACCGCGCGCAGGTCGATCCCCGGGTTGTCGATGGGTCCACCGGTGAAGATGAGGCGGCCCTTCTGGATGTCGAGCTTGCGCGCGTACGCGGTGTAGCTGCCGCCGGCGACCGAGAGCTCGCCAGTGCCGCGTGTGATGGCATCGTAGCCGCTCTTGATCACGATGCTGCCGGTGAGCCGGCCGGTCAGTCCCAGCGTCTCGATGCTGACCCGGTCTCCCAGGGAGAGCGTGATGTCGCTTATCACCTCGAAGTGGTTTTGCGGATCGTCCTCCTCGTGTCCAACGATCACCTCGTCGTCCGAGGGACGCACGGCGTTGGTGATGTCTTTGGGCGCGATCTTCGCGTAGGGGACGACGACCTTGCCGGTCACCTCGATCTTGTGGCCGTTGATATCGAACAGCAGGTCCGGCGAGGCGTCGATCTGCGCCTCGGGGACGTCGACGACGCGCAGGCCCGTGCCCTGCAGGTGGAACTTGCCGTACGGCACCAGGTTGCGCCACTCCATGTGGCCTTCGGCGCTCAGCGTGCCACCGCCGGCCTTGGCGCTGGTCTTGAGGTCGACGCCGGAATCGCTCAGGCGCGCCTCCATCGCGATCTGGCGCAGCGCGAGGTTCACCTGGTAGGCGTCGATTTCGCCTTCGGTGACTCTGATGAATCCGGACAGGCGGGGTCCGCCGATGGTCCCGGCCACGCCGATGTCGGCGGTGAACTGGCCGGCGGCGCGGTCGATCTGCGGGACGTACAGGGAAATGAGGTCGCAGTCGGCGCTGTGGGCGTGCAGCTCCCCGTTGACCGGCATGTCCTGCCAGCGCGGCGTGGTGCGCTGGATGATCAGTTTCGCCGTCATGGTCCCGACCTGGCCATCGCCCAGGTTCAGCTGCGCGTTCACCGTCGCAGGTGTCGCATCGATGCTGACCGTGCCCGAGCCTATCTTGGTGCGCTCGATCTTCTTGCTGGCCAGGCGGTGGGCGATCACCGCGTCTTCGAGCCGCGCGCGCAGGGCTCCCACCGTGGGGAGGCTCGCGCCACCGGACAGGTGCAGATGCGCGCCGCCGGTCCCCAGGTATTGCACCGACGGGGTCATGCCAGCGGTGAGAGTCGCCAGCGGCAGCTCCTCGGTCGAGGCGGTCGTGGACCATGCCGCGGGAGTCCAGTCCCCATCCGCGCAGATGCTGCCGGGGGTGCCGTTCAGGCACAGCCACTCGATGCGCACGTGACTCGCGGATACCAGCAGGTCCACGGGGCGGTCCAGCGAGAGGCGCAGGGCGTCGTTGCCGCTCAGGGCAAGTGTCGTGAGCTGCCCCTTGAAGGTCGCGTTCGCATAGGCGCCGCGCGCCTGGAGACTGGCCGCGAGCCCGGGCGCGCTGGCGCTCACGTGCACGTCGTACGCACTGGGAAGTCCCTGCAGGGTGAAGGTCGCCGCATCGAGAGTGCGGGTCTGGTAGCTGAGCTTGTGCACGCCGATGTCGACGTGGGACTCCTGGTCGGTCGCGGCCGGGTCGAAGTTGATGTTGGCGTCGAAGCTGGCGACCTTGAGTCCTTGGTAGTCGACGTCGTGACCATGCGCGACCGCCATGATGGCCGGAACCGCCAGCGTCCCGGCGATGGTCCCGGAGCCCTTCATCTGTCCGTGGCTACTGGCGAACAGCAGGCCCAGGTCCTGCGTGGCGAGCGCAAACCGCAGGTTGAGGCGCTCGTTCACCTGTCCGTCGAGGGCGACGTTGGTGCCCCCCGCGTTCACGCGCACGTTCGTGAATTCGAACGTCTTGCCGCTGTGGGAGATCGTGCCGCCGCCGCTCACGGCCGCCCCCCGCAGCTTGCCGGAGAGTTCGCTGAACGAGGCGGTCAGGTTGTCCTGGGTTGAGAAGCCGCGCCCCGAGGTGATGAAGTTGACGTTCAGGCTGCCGGGCAGGTCCGCTCGTAACAGCCCGGGATTGATGCCCGTGGCGCGCCCTTTCACGTCCCAGAACCCCGCCCCGCTCCAGATCACCTCACCGCTGGCGCTCGCGTGCCCGCCATACAGGTCGACCTCCGCGCGGCTGAAGCTGAAGCGGTCCTTGGCAAGAGCGCCATCGACGTCCACGGGCATCGCCGGCAGTCCACCCGGCCGGATGTCGCCCACGGCGTGCACCGAGTAGGGCAGGACTCCCTGCAGCGTGAAGGTACCCGAGGCGCTGCGCACGGGGACGTCGCGGCCCACGAGCGGCCAGCGGAACTGCTCCCAGCGACCCGCCAGGTCGAGCTTCGGGCCGTGCTCGATGACCGTGACCGTGCCGGAGGCACTGGCGTGTGCTCCCGATTCGACGTGCGTGGCCTCCGCTTGCTTCGCGGTCAGGACGTGATCGGCGTAGCTCCCCTCGAACCGCACCTCGAAAACCCCGGCGCGCAGCCCGGAAGGGTTCACCGGGCCATGAGCGGCGAACCTGCTGAGGTCGCCCGCGCCGGTGAGTCGCCCGGTGATGTGGCCGAGCGGCCCTGAGATCCCCCAGGCATCGAGGTCGAGGTCCCGCAGGAGCGCATCTCCCGCCCAGTGGAAATGGTTGGTGAGATCAAGCAGCCGTCCCGTGACGTCCGCGCGGAATGGGCTCGCCGCGTGCGCCACGATGTTGATGACGTTGAGGTCACCGAGCGCGTTGCCATCGACGGTCCAGGAGGGCTGCCCTTGCGGATGCCAGTCGAGGTGGTACTCCCCGGCTATGCCGACCGGATCAGTGGCGCGCAGCAGGCCGCTGAATCCGACGCTGGCGCCGTCCAGCTGCCCGGTGAGGCCGAAGACGCGGATGCTGTGGCGGCGCACGACGGCGGCGCTGGTGAGCTCGCTGACCACCAGCTCGAAGCCGTTGTAGACGGTCAGTGTGGTGGTGCCGACGTGCAGCTGGTCCGCGTTGATCAGGAGCCAGCGCGGCAGGAAACCGAGCGGCGAGGGGGTCGGGGGGTGCGCGCGCCTCTTGACCTGGATCACCGCGTTGCGCGCGGAGGCCGAAGGTGAGCGGATCGTCTGCAGCAACAGCGGCGCGACCGCCACGCGCGCCTCGACGTCATCGAAGCGCAGGTGCACCAGTTCCTGGTCGATCTCCACGCGCTGCGCATGCAGGCCGCCCGCGACTGTGCCGGTGAGGCCCGCGATCTCGAACTCGACGCCGCCGACATGGTGGGGCAGGTGGCGGACCACGAACTGCGCGCCGCTGGTGGTGAATAGCACCGACCAGAGCGCTACGAACGGCGTGGCGCTGAGCGTCACGATCAGGAGGCCGGCGAGGATGAGGAGTATGCGGCGCATGGCGGCTACAACTTCGGCGAGAAGTTGATGTGCAGGCGCAGCCCACCGGGGGTGCAACCGGAGCGGCCGACGTCGATGGGTTGCGTGCACGGCTCGTACAGCGGCTTGGCGATGTCGAGGCCGAGTGTCAGCACCGACAGGCGCAGGCGCAGCCCGACACCTACGGAGTAGGCCAGCCGCGTGGCATCCGACCAGCTGTCAAAGGCATTGCCGTAGTCGAAGAAGGTCGCGATGGCGAGGCTCTTGGGGAGGTCGCGCACGATCTCGATGGTGCCGGTGATGAGGTCCTTGCCACCCACCCTGCTGTACACGTTTTGGTACCCTGGGCAGACCGCGGGCACCGGTTGGGCCGTGCAGACGGTGGTGAGCTGCTTCGGCGACAGGTCCGCGTAGCCGAAGCCGCGCACGCTGTTGTCGCCGCCAGCGAACAAGCGGAACACGGTTGGCAGCTGGCTGAACTGGGAAACGAACGTCGCGCCCACTTCCCCGCGCAACAGCAGGTGCCACTTCCTGGCGATGGGCAGCACGCGCTCGGCCTGCGCGTGTGCCTGGAAGAAGTTGGAGTCCGACCCGAGCGAGGCATGTGAACCGCGGATCTCTATGAACAGCGGCCGCTCGAACAACGGTTCGCCCAGATAGCCCTTGGGAACTGAGGCGAGGTCGAGCTCTGGCACCAGCAACTGGGCGGTCAGCGGGGGGCGCAGCGCCTCCACCGCCGAATTGTTATCCCGGCTCGTCGTGTGCACCGCGTTCACCAGCCAGACGTGCTGCCAGCTGCCGGTGACCGCAGTGAACGCCGGGCCGACGGAGGTCGTGTTGGTCGTGACGTCGCCCCAGTTGCGCTGCTCGATGCTGCCGCGCAATGAGAGGCTCTCGACCGCCGGGTCGCCGACCGGGATGGTGTAGCGCGCCTGCAGGCTGTACTTGGTGACCTGGGCGGCCTGGACCGCAACGCTGAAGGTATGCCCGCTGGAGTTGATGCGGTGGTCGTCGAAGCCGAGCGTGCCGCGCGCTCCGGTGTCGGTCGCGTAGCCCGCGCCCAACGAGTAGCGGTGGCGGCGGCTGGCATCGGCGCTGATGTTGACGGGGACGGTGTGCGCCACGGGGTCCGGCGCCCCGGGCAGCACCTCCAGGTTCGCGAAGTACTGCGCGTCATCGAGCGCGAACTGCGTGCGCAACACCTGGGTAAGGTCGAACGGCTCACCGTCGTGGTAGCGCAGGTAGCGGCGCACCAAGCTCTCCCGTATCACTCTTTGCTTGATCGTCGTCGCGCCGAAGCGATAACGCTCGCCGGTATCCATCTCCAGACTGATGTTGGCCTTGTGGTTCGGCGGGTCGACGACGAGTTCGTTGCGGATCAGCTTCGCGTCGAAGTAGCCGTACGTGGCCGCCGTGCGCTGCAGGTCGTTCTTGATGTTCTCGTAGCTCTTGTGGCTCAGCCGCTGGCCGGGTTGCAGGGGCAGGTGCGTGAGGATGCGCTGAAACAGCGGATCGCTCTCCCCTGGGCCGTCAACATGCACGCCGATATGGTCGACCAGCACGGGAGTCCCCGGATTGATGTCCAGGTTCAGCTTCCAGGTGCCGTTGGCTTCCTGAGTGACCGTGGACTGCACCTGCGGCTCGTAGTAGCCGAAGGGGCGCAGGGCCGCGTCCACCTCGCGCTCGACGCGCTCGTGCAGGCGCTCGACCGTGTCGGGAGAAAGGTCCGCGCCGCCTTTCTTGTAGCGCTCGAAGCTCAGGTAGGCGAGCACGTTATCGCGCAGCTCGTCGTCGACGCCGTGGATGTCGACATCCACCGCGGAGGCCGCCCGGGCGAACGGCCCCACGAGCAAGCTCAGGAACACCGCCGGGGTGAGCGTGAGCCATCGACGAGCCCCCCGCGGGTGTATGCGCTGCGCCATCTCAACGTGTGCCTGGAGAAAGTCCCGGAATTCTAGAGCCTTAAGGGCGCAACCGCTCGCCGCCGTGCGGGTGAGACTGCCAAGGCGTGGCGTGGGTTCCGCGCGGCTCAGGGCCACTCGCCGGCGTTCAGGCTGTATTCAGTCTCGCCCTGCTGGATTCCCCGCGCGTCGAAGCGCCGCTCGCCCAGATGGAAGCCGCCACCGGACTCGAGCATCAGGACCGTGGAACAGCGCGTGCCGTAGTTTGGGTCGTGCACGAACGGCGAGGAGAGCACGCGTTCCCACTCGAGCGTGAGGCCGGTCTTGGGCAGCTGCGACTCCTCGCTCACCCGGGCGCGGTCACCCAGCAGGGTGAACAGCGTCTCGGGCGCGGCGTAAGACGCCGCCCCCAGCCACTCCTCGAAGCCGCGGCGCACGCGCTGAAGTTTCGGCCACGGGCTATCAAGGGACTGGTTCGACAGCCCGTACACCCCCGGCGCGAGGGCGCGCGCGAACGGCGTGGCCCGATTGGAGCCGTACCACAATGAATCGCGGTCGGCGAGCAGCAGGTTGAAGCCCGAATATTCCGCCACGCGCGCGTCGAGGGCGGCGAGGAATTCCCCTGGGCCCGCGGGGGAGCTCAGGTATGCCGGGATCAGCTCCCCACGCGAGGGGGCCGCCGCCTGTGGCCGCTGCAGCTCACGGAAGTTGGTGACGACGCCGAAACGGCGCCCACGATCAAGGGCGAGCCAGGTCCCGTTGGCGCGCAGGTCGCGACCGGCGAGTATCTCCCCGGGCCCGGGCCACTTGGCGAGCCCCGCCGCCGGACGTTCGTGGAACTCGTCGCGATTGGCGGCGACCACGAGGCGGTAGCGCGGGTGCGCCCGCCACGCCAGCACGAGCAGGCACATCGCCTAGCAGCCGCCCTGGAGCCAGGTTTCGATGAGGCGCCAGGAAATCGACTGGGTGGGGGGAGCGAGCGCCTCCCCGGAAGTCACCTGCGCGCGCGCGTACCAGCGCGCGTCCTCGAGCTCACCGCTCAGGCGGATCTGGCTCCCCGGCGCGGCGCTCGCCAGGAAGCCGAGCATGAGGGAGGAAGGGAACGGCCAAGGCTGTGAGGAGTGGTAGCGCACGTTGTGCACCAGCACACCTGTCTCCTCGGCGACTTCGCGGGCCACCGCATCCTCCAGACTCTCCCCGGGCTCGACGAATCCCGCGAGGGTGGATACCCGGCGCCGCGGCCAGCTCGCCTGGCGACCGAGCAGCGCTCGCTCGCCGTCGCTGACCAGAACGATGATCGCCGGATCGATGCGGGGAAAATACTGCTGGGCGCAGGCCGGATCGGGGCACACCAGGCAGTGACCCGCGTGGGATACGACCGTCGGGGCGCCGCATGCGCCGCAGAATCGCTGGCGCGCACGCCAGGTCGAGAGCGCGCGCGCATAGGCGAGCAGCCCGGCGTGCTCCGCATCGAGCACGGGGGCGAGCGGCCGAAGCTCCTCGAACCGGCTATCCGGCGGCAGCTCGACGGCGGTGTCTTGCGGCAGGTCGACGAGTACGACCCGCGCGCCGCGAAACCATCCGAGCAGGATCAGGTCCCTCGGCCGCACCGCGGCCAGTTGTGGCGCGTCGCCCTCCAGGAAGGCGATGGCCGGCTCAGGACCGGTGCGCAGGAGTTGTTCACTGCCGCGCCCAAGCAGGTATCGCGTGGTCGCATCCCCGCGCGCCGCCTGGATCCAGTTCTCGTCATCGCGAAGTTCGGCGCGGCGCTCCAGGTAAGGCCCGGCGAAAAAATTCGGCCGATCGTGACTCATGAACCGCGCCCGCCCGCCCGAAGGCAATGGCGGCGGATTCTAGCAGCGCGCGGCCCCGGTACAGTGGGGGCAGCGCGTCACCCGCAGAGAAAACGGCTCGAAAACCATGAGGCCCTCGCAGCAGCCACACCAGCCAACGCGAAGTTGCTCGCCCCGCGACAGGGTGCTCACCAGGAACACCGCATGCTCGAAGGTGATCTGTCCCCCTGGGCGCGCCATGCGGTATGCCTCGAAGGCGTTGCACAGCAGCGCGCCACGGGCCAAAGCGGCCAGCGAGCCAGGCTCCTCCGGCGCGCAGGTCGCGGCGAGGACACCGAGCATCCACAAGGGCGTGGCGAGCGCGAGGGTTTCCTCCTGCAGCCGCACGGAGCGGGTGAAGTACGCGACCTGGTGCGGTGACTTGCCCCGGTGTCGCGGCAGCTTGTCGCGCGCGTCCTCCAGATACGAGCGGTAGAGCTTGCGGATGCGGTCGTCGCTGAGGCCAGTCCAGCCGCGGATCGTCTGCGTGCGCGCCTCGTGGCGTAGGAAGCGCAGCGCGAGCTCCATGCGCAGGCGTTCACGGTGATAGCGGTCGTCGGTGATGCGCATCGCCAGCACTCCTCACGTATCGGACGGGTTATTTTGTGAGCGCCGTCTGGAATTGCAAGCACACAAATTTGGTTAAAAATCACCAAATCGGTGGATTGCATTCATCCGATGCGCGGCTAGTATGACCGTCCGCTGACAAGGAGTGAGCCATGCTGCTGCAGTGCGAGATGCAAGACGGCGATGACACCGGGGGTGCGACCGAGGCCGGCTGGCTTAAGGCGAACACCCTAGAGTCCCTCACCGAATTGAACGAAAACTGCCTCGCCCTGCTCGCGGAGCAGGCGCGGTCGAATGCCGCGGAGCCCCTGTTCGGCCAGTTCTGCGACACGTGGCGCTCGCTGGACGCCGGTGGTCGCCGCCGCGCGGCCGCATGCATGTACCTGCTGGTCGATGCGGGCTTCGCCGACTCGTCGCGCTGGCAACGGCCGGTTCCGACCGAGCCCGCCCACGTCGCCCCCGCGCCCTTCTTCACGGTGCCGGGTACCGTCGCGCTCACCCAGTCCGTATTCGTCTTCGGCTGGCACCTCGCGCGCTGCCAGAGCACCGCGGCGCGCTTGCTGCTCGGGATGTCCGCGCCGAGCGTGGCTGTCATCGGGCGGCGCACGCTCGGGCAGGTCCGGGCGCTTGCCGCGGTACATCCGGAATGGCTGCGGCCCCGCTGGCTGAGGCAGCCTAGGGTTTGGCGCGAACTCCTGGCCGCGGCCCGCGCTGATGACGACCTCGCCCTGTGGCGGGCGCGACTGCGGGGACAGACCCTGCTCGCCGCGGAGACGCGGGCGCACAACCTCGAGCGCGGCCGCCGCGGGCCTGCCCCGGCCCCCCGTCCGGACCCAGTGTCCAAACCGCGGCGGGCGGAGCCGGCAGCAGCCGGTCACCCCTGAGCGTGTGTGCGGACCGATGACCGTTTTTGACCGATTCCCGTCCCATTGACCTATAGCAAGAGTTAAAAGACTGAGAGAGAATATCGTCCGAATATAAACTCAGGTACCCCGCTCATGAAACAGGCGCTGCTGGTCATTGACGCCCAGGAATCCTTCCGCGCGCGGCCTTACTTCCGCACCGACGAACTGCCTGGTTTCCTGGGCAACACGCAATCGCTCATCGACCGTTGTCAGGGGGGCGACATCCCCGTCGTGCAGGTTTTACACCGCGAGCCCGGGAATGACGTATCGAATCCGTTCACCGCGGCGTCTGGCCAGGTGCGCGCGCTGCGCGAGCTGTCGCTGCGCCCGGACGTGGTGGTCCACAAGGAGGTGCACTCGGCGATGTTCGCCCGTGAGGCCGACGGCACCACGCTTGAAAGCTGGCTGCGGGAGCGCGGCATCCAGAGACTGCTGGTCACCGGCATCCGCACGGAGCAATGCTGCGAGACCACCACCCGGCACGCCTCGGACCTGGGGTTCGTGGTTCGCTACGTCACCGATGCGACGCTCACCTTCCCCATGCGCACGCGCGCCGGCCGCGAGGTCAGTCCAGCGGAGATCCGCGAGCGCACGGAACTGGTGCTCGAGGATCGCTTCGCGCAGATCGTCTCGACGGCAGGGGCGCTGGCCTAGCGCCGGGCGCAACCGATGGACGGGCCACGCGATGTGTTGTTCGTGCTGCTGCCCAGCGTCGTACTGCTGGACGTGGCAGGTCCGGCGGACGCGTTTCGCAACGCGGAGACGCAACGGCCCGGCAGCTACCGGCTGCGCTTCGTCGGGGCGCGGCCGCGGCTGAACTCCGCGGTTGGCCTCGGTCTGTGTGACCTTGAGCCATTGCCCAGCCAGCCAGCGGCCGGCTCGATCGTGGTGCTCACCGGGACCACCGGTAAGCGCATCGATCCGGACGACCCGGACATCCAGTGCGTATTGCAGTGGCTCAGGTCAGGGGCTGTGGCCGGGTCACTGCTGATGTGCGTGTGCGCGGGGAGCGTCCTCGCGGCGCATGGCGGGCTCCTGGAGGGGCGCGCGTGCACGACCCACCACGACTTCCTCGAGGAACTGCGGCAGGTTGAGCCCCGGGCCCGCGTGCTCGACAACCGCATTTTCGTCGAGGACGGCACGGTGTTCACCAGCGCCGGCGTGACGGCGGGTCTCGATCTCGCGCTGCACCTCATCGGGCGGCAGCTGGGCGCGCGCGTGGCCGCGGATGTCGCGCGTGACCTGGTTGTCTACCTGCGCCGCGCGGGCAGTGATCCCGCGCTCTCGCCCTGGGTCATGCACCGCAACCACCTGCACCCAGCCGTGCATCGCGTGCAGGACGCGGTGGCGCGCGACCCGGCCGCGCGCTGGGGAGCGCGTGAGCTGTCCGCCGTGGCGTGCACGAGCGCGCGCAACCTCGCGCGCCTGTTCGCGGAACACGCCGGTTGCTCGCCACTGGACTACGTGCAGCTGATCCGCTTCGCCCTCGCCCGGCAGATGGTGACGCAGGGCCGCCTGGATCTGGAGCGCGTGGCGTTGCGCGCGGGCTTCCGCTCGGCGCAGCACTTGCGCCGCGTCTGGTCGCGCTGGGAGGCGCGGCCGCCGAGCGCGCTGCGCGGCCGCGACCTGCGGGCGGCCTAAAAGCGCCCTAGTAGATCGCGATCTCGCGCCGGCCGCCAGAGTCGCGGGCCCCGCGGAACATCCCGTCGCTGCTGAAGTCCATGACGATGCCACCGGCGCCATCGATGGCGATGATGCCGCCATCACCGCCGAGCTTGCGCAGGATCTCATGCAGCATCTCGCGCACCGCCTGCTCAAGACTGATGCCCCGGTATTCCACCGCGGCGCAGACGTGGTGCGCCGCCACGGCGCGGATGAAGTACTCGCCGTGGCCGGTCGCGGACACCGCGCACACGCCATTCTTGGCGTAGGTGCCCGCGCCGATGATCGGCGAGTCGCCGACCCTGCCCGGGCGCTTGTTGGTCATCCCCCCCGTGGAGGTCGCCGCGGCGAGATTGCCGGCCTCATCACGCGCCACGGCGCCGACGGTGCCGCGCGGGGACGGCGGCATGATCTCCGACACCGTCTCGCCGCGCTGCTCGGCCCGCAGTTGCTCGACGCGCTCCGCGGTGCGGAAGTAGTGGTTTGGCACCAGCGTCATGCCTTCCTCGAGCGCGAATTCCTCGGCGCCGGCGCCCACCAGCAACACGTGGCGCGACTTCTGCATGATGCGGCGAGCGAGCTCAATGGGGTTGCGCACGTGCCGCACTGAGGCGACGGCGCCGGCCCGCAGTTCCAGCCCCTCCATGATGGCGGCGTCCAGTTCCGCGGCGCCATCGCGGGTCAGCGCCGCGCCGTGCCCGGCGTTGAACATCGGGTCGTCCTCGAGGATGCGCACCGCCGCAGTTACCGCGTCGAGGCTCGAGCCGCCGCGCTCCAGGATGGCGTGACCGGCGTCGAGGGAAGCCTCGAGACCTGCGCGGTAGCGCTGCTCGCGCTCGGGGGAGAGGGCGGCGCGCGGTACCGCGCCGGCCCCACCGTGAATGGCGATGGCGTGCATCTTCGTTCCTGATTACTTGTCGTGGTAGATGGCGATCTCGCGCCGGCCATGTCCGTCACGGGCCGCGCGGAACATGCCCGCGGTATTGAAGTCCATCGCGATGTTGCCGGCCGGGTCGATCGCGATGACGCCCCCCTCGCCGCCGGTGGCGCGCAGCTTCTCGTGGACAACCTCGCTGACCGCCCGCTCGAGTGTCAGGTGGCCATAGGCGACCAGGGCGCAGATGTCGTAGGCGACCAGCTGGCGCATGAAGTACTCCCCGGCCCCGGTGCCGGAGACGGCGCAGGACTGGTTGTTGGCGTAGGTGCCGGCGCCGATGATCGGCGAGTCGCCGACCCGCCCGGCGTGCTTGTTGGCGAGCCCGCCGGTGGAGGTCGCGGCGGCGAGGTTGCCGGCGCGGTCCAGCGCCACCGCGCCCACGGTACCCTTGGGGTTCTGGATCCTCGCCTTGTCCTCCGCGGCCTGCTGCTCCTCGGCAAGCTCCGCGATGCGCGCGCGCGTGCGGAAATAGCTGCGCGGCACCAGCACGACGCCCTGTTCCAGCGCGAATTCCTCGGCGCCGCCGGCGACCAGCAGCACGTGCGGGCTCCTGTCCATCACCAGACGCGCGAGGTCCACGGGATTCTTCACGTGCCAGACACCGGCGATGGCCCCGGCGCGTGGGCCGTTGCCATCCATGATCGCCGAGTCAAGCTCCGCGTCCCCGTCGTGGTTGAGCGCGGCTCCCCGCCCGGCGTTGAACTGCGGGTCGTCCTCCATCATGCGCACCGCCGCGCCCACCGCGTCCAGGCTCGAGCCACCGCGCTCGAGGATGGCGTAGCCGGCGTCGACCGCCGCGGCGAGGCCGGCGCGGTAGGAGGCCTCGCGTTCTGGGGTCATCCGCGCCCGGTCGATCACGCCTGCGCCGCCGTGGATGACGAGGGCGATGGGTGGCTCGGCCGCCAGCGCGGTCGCGGACAGCAGCATCAGGCACAAGACGGCGGACAGGTTGCGATGCGACATGGTTTCCCCCAAAGCGGCTATCATCGAAGACGCCGCCGCGGCACGGCCTGTGCATGCCATTCCCGGGCTGGTCTCACGTTCAGACGCTAAATACTAAAGTGAAATCCGACCCGTCGCAGCGGATCCGCAGCCTGCTCGTCGCCAATCGCGGCGAGATCGCCATTCGTGTCATGCGCGCGGCCAGCGAACTGGGCCTGCGCACGGTGGCGATTTATTCGCAGGAGGACCGCTTCTCGCTGCACCGTACCAAGGCCGACGAGGCCTATCTGGTCGGGCGCGACCGGGGCCCGGTCGAGGCCTACCTGGACATCGCCGACATCCTGCGCGTCGCGCGGGAAGCGCGCGTGGAGGCCATCCATCCAGGCTACGGCTTCCTCGCGGAGAACCCGGACTTCGCGCGCGCCTGCGCCGCGAGCGGCATCATATTCATCGGCCCGGAACCTCAGACCCTGCGGGTCCTGGGGAACAAGGTCACCGCGCGCGAACTCGCCGTGAGCGCCGGCGTCCCCGTGATGCCCGCCAGTGGCGCCCTGCCGGCGGAACTCGATGCCTGCGCCCGGATGGCCGCCGGCATCGGTTACCCGGTGATGCTCAAGGCGAGCTGGGGCGGGGGTGGCCGCGGCATGCGCGTCATCGAGGGCGAGCCGGCGCTGCGCGAGCTGCTCCCGGTGGCGCGGCGCGAGGCCCAGGCGGCCTTCGGCAACGACGAGATGTACCTCGAGAAGCTGGTGCGCCGCGCGCGCCACGTCGAGGTGCAGATCCTGGGCGACCAGCACGGCACGCTGGTGCATCTGTTCGAGCGCGACTGCACCGCGCAGCGGCGCAACCAGAAGGTGGTGGAGCGCGCGCCGGCGGTTTTCCTGAGCGATGCGCAGCGTGCCCGCCTGTGCGCGGCGGCGCTTGCGATCGGGCGTGCCGCCTCCTATCACAACGCCGGCACCGTCGAGTTCCTGCAGGACGCGGACAGCGGGGACTTCTACTTCATCGAGGTCAACCCGCGCATCCAGGTCGAGCACACGGTCACCGAGTGCGCCACGGGCATCGACCTGGTGAAGGCGCAGATCCGCATCGCCGGCGGCGCCCGCATCGGCAGTCCGGAAAGCGGCGTGCCGGCGCAGGCGGACATCCACATCAGCGCGCACGCGCTGCAGTGCCGCATCACGACCGAGGACCCGGAAAACAACTTCATCCCCGACTACGGCACGATCACCGCCTATCGCAGCCCCGCGGGCTTCGGCGTGCGCCTGGACGCCGGCACCGCCTACACCGGCGCGATCATCTCGCGCTCCTACGACTCGTTGCTCGTGAAGGTGACGGCATGGGCGCCGACCCCCGAGGAGACCATTGCGCGCATGCACCGGGCGCTGTGGGAGTTCCGCATCCGTGGCGTCGTCTCCAACCTGCGCTTCCTCGACCAGCTGATCACGCATCCGCGCTTCGCCAGCGGCGACTACACCACGCGTTTCATCGAGGAAACGCCCGAACTGTTCCAGTGGCAACGCAAGCGCGACCGCGCGAGCCGCATCCTCGGCTTCATCGGCACGACAATCGTCAACGGGCACCCGGAGACGCGCGGTCGCCCGCGACCAGCCAACTTCGCGCCCGCGAAGCTGCCGCCCGGTCCGCTGCCAGCCATTGTTCCTGGCACCAAGCAGAAGCTCGACGAGCTGGGGCCGGAGGGCTTCGCGAAGTGGATGCTCGCCCAGGAGCGCGTGCTGGTCACCGACACCAGCATGCGCGATGCGCACCAGTCGCTGCTGGCGACCCGTCTGCGCACGCTCGACATGAGCGCCATCGCGCCGTACTACGCGGCTTTGCTGCCGCAGCTGTTCTCGGTGGAATGCTGGGGCGGTGCGACCTTCGATGTCGCCATGCGGTTCCTGCGTGAGGACCCGTGGCGGCGCCTCACGCTGTTGCGTGAGCGGATGCCGAACCTGCTGCTGCAGATGCTGCTGCGCTCGGCCAACGCGGTCGGCTACGCCAACTATCCGGACAACGTGGTGCGCTTCTTCGTGGCGAGGGCGGCCGCGAACGGCGTGGACGTGTTCCGCGTGTTCGACTCGCTCAATTGGGTCGAGAACATGCGCGTGGCGATCGACGCGGTGCGCGCGAGCGGCAAGCTATGCGAGGCGGCGATCTGCTACACGGGCAACCTGAGCGACCCGCATGAGACGAAGTACACGCTCGATTACTACCTGAAGCTCGGTCGGGATCTGAAGGCCGCCGGCACTCATGCGCTGGCGATTAAGGACATGGCGGGCCTGTGCCGGCCGCGCGCCGCCTATAGCCTCGTCAAGGCGCTGAAGGACGAGGTCGGCCTGCCGGTGCACTTCCACACGCACGACACCAGCGGCATCGCCGCGGCGAGCGTGCTCGCCGCGGTCGCCGCCGGGGCGGACGCGATCGACGGGGCGATCGACGCCATGAGCGGACTTACCTCGCAGCCTAACCTCGGCTCGATCATCGAGGCGCTGCGCTATGGCGAGCGTGACCCGGGCATCGACGCTGGCAAGCTGCGCGCGATCTCGGCGTACTGGGAGCAGGTGCGGCGCCATTACTCCGCCTTCGAGAGCGACATGCGCGCTGGTGCCTCGGAGGTCTACGTGCACGGCATGCCGGGCGGCCAGTACACCAACCTGCGGGAGCAGGCGCGGTCGCTCGGCATCGAGGATGCGCGCTGGCCGGAGGTCTCCGCGGCCTACGCGGCGGTGAACGAGATGTTCGGCGACATCGTCAAGGTGACGCCCACTTCGAAGGTGGTGGGGGACCTTGCGATCCTCATGGTGAGCTCCGGGATGAGCCGCGAGCAGGTGCTTGATCCGGATACCGAGGTCGCGTTCCCGGAATCGGTGGTGCAGCTGTTCCGCGGCGACCTCGGGCAACCCCACGGTGGCTTCCCGCCGCAACTGCAGCGCAAGGTCCTCAAGGGCGAGCCGCCGCGCTCCGAGCGCCCAGGGGAGAGGCTGCCACCGGCGGACCTGGCGGCCGAGCGCGCCCGTGTCCAGCAGCACCTGCCGCGCCCCGTGACGGACGAGGACCTCGCCTCTTACCTCATGTACCCGCGGGTTTGGCTTGACTACGCGCGCGAGCGCGCGCTGTACGGGGATCCGGCGATCCTGCCGACGCCGGTGTTCTTCTACGGCATGGAGCCGGGGCAGGAGATCAGCGTGGATCTTGAGCGCGGCAAGACGCTCATCGTGCGCTACCTGGCCGCGAGCGAGCCCCACGAGGATGGCACGCGCACGGTGTTCTTCGAACTTAACGGCCAGCCGCGCTCGGTGCGCGTGGCCGATCGCGGACAGGTGGCCAAGCGACCGCCGGCGCGCAAGGCCGAGCCGGGCAACCTTGGCCACGTCGGCGCGCCCATGCCCGGCACCGTCGTGAGCGTCGCGGCGGTGGTCGGCGCGAAGGTGTCACGCGGAGACCTGCTGGTGAGCCTCGAGGCGATGAAGATGGAGACCGCCGTGCGCGCGGAGGCCGCCGGCGAGGTCATCGAGATGCTGGTGCGGCCCGGCCAGGCGGTCGACGTGAAGGACTTGCTGGTGGTCGTACGGTAAGAAGGCTGGCTAGAGCGCATCCTTCAGGGCGATCGCCGGATTGGCGAGCTTGGCCGGATCGGGCCGGGCGTGGGCGGCGATGAGCTTGCGCGCGGCCATCTGGTCTTTCGCCGCGTTGATGCTGTCGATCGCCACCAGTTCCCCGCCGCGCAGGTAGCAGGCACTGAAGCTGCGCGTACCCGGATCCCCGCGCATCACCACCGTGTCGTGACCGAAGCCGACACCGACGATCACCAGTTTCAGATCGAACTGGTCCGACCAGAACCATGGAACCTTGTCGTGTGGTGTAGGTACGCCCAGCAGGTTGAGCGCCACCGTCGTGCCTTGCTCGAAGGCGTTGTCCACCGATTCCAGGCGCATGTGGCGCCCGTACTGGCGATTGAGGTGGCTCGCGCAGTCACCGGCGGCGTAGATGTGTTGCGCGGAGGTGCGGCAATGCGCATCGGTGCGCACGCCGTTCTCGCAGTCCAGTCCCGCCGCTTTGGCCAGTTCGTCCGCCGGCGCGACGCCGACGCCGACGATGACAAGGTCGGCGGGGAACTCGCGCGCGCCCTCCGTGACGACCGTGCGCACGCGCCCGGTGACCGCGTCCCCGCGCAGCGCCCGGACCTGGGCGCCGCAATGGATGTGCACGCCCTGGCGGGCATGCTCGGCGGCGTAGAAGGCGGAGACTTCCGGACAGGTCACCCGGTTCATGAGGCGCTCGGCCATCTCCAGCACGGTCACGTCCAAGCCCAGTTCGCGCGCGGTGGCGGCGACCTCGAGCCCGATGTAGCCGCCACCGATGATCACCGCCCGTCCGCCCGGTGCGCAGGCGGCGCGGATGATGTCGGCGTCGTCGATGCCGCGCAGGTAGTGGACACCGGGAAGGTCGGCGCCCGGGGCGAGGAGCCTGCGGGGACGGCTGCCGGTGGCCAGCACCAGGGCATCGAAGGGCAGCACGGTCGAGTCGTCGAGCCGCACGTTGCCCGGGGCCGGGGCGATTTCCACGACGCGCCGCCCGAGGTGGAGGGTGACCTTGTGGTCGGCGAAGAACTGCGTGGGACGGATGAGCAGGCGGTCGCGCTCCAGGGTACCGGCCAGGTACTTCTTGGAGAGCGGGGGACGTTGGTAGGGGAGGTAAGGTTCGTCGCCGACCACGGTGAGTTGCCCGGTGAAGCCCTTGCGGCGCAGGGTGTCGATGGTCTGCACCGCGGCCTGCCCCGCCCCCACGATCACGATGCGCTGGTACATGACGGCGCAGCATAGACGATGGATTGAACAGGAAAGGCGCACCAGATCGGGGCAGGGGCGACATCACGCCCCACCCTGGTGCGCGGGCGTGGGGGGCAGGAGGCCGTAAACCCTGTAACCTGCCGTTTTAGCCCAATTCCCAGCGTGGCATAAAAGCTGCAATATCCCACGCGCCACGATCCTGGCAGACGGAGCCCCTCATGAAACTGGTTACAGCGATCATAAAGCCCTTCAAGCTGGACGACGTCCGGGCCGCACTCTCCGACATTGGGGTTTCGGGAATGACGGTCACGGAGGTCAAGGGGTTCGGGCGCCAGCGCGGTCACACCGAGCTGTATCGGGGCGCCGAGTACGTGGTGGATTTCGTGCCCAAGACGCGCATCGAGGTCGCCGTGCGCGGCGACCTGGTCGACCAGGTGGTCGAGGCGATCATCAAGTCCTCGAAGACCGGCAAGGTCGGCGACGGCAAGATCTTCATCACCGACATCGAGAGGGTGATCCGCATCCGCACCGGCGAGACCGACGACGCCGCGCTCTAGCGGCTGAGCGCCACCATGGGCTGGCGGCTTGGCCGCGGCCGAGCGCGCCGGTTCTCAACCGCGCTGTTCAACGACATCGCCTCGCCCGGGCCACGCGTCGCCGGCGCACGCGAGCTGTTCGCGTCGTGTGTTCGAGGAAGGTGAAAGCTCTTATCGCCCCGCGCTGTCCGTTCGCGCAGACAGCGGACGCGCATCGCGATCTCTGGGCCCGCGCGCCGCAGGCGCCAGCGCGTTGTCGCCGTGAGGCTCGCGGGAAACAAACCGGGAGAGCATTGGCTCCCCCGGTGAGTCAGCGTTTTGTCCGCGGTTACTTTTCTTCGTGCTTCGCTTGACCGGGCTCCCTGGGCGGGTGCTTCGGCTTGGCGGCGGCTTTGGGCTTCCCCTGCGCGCGCTGCGCCGGGGCTGGCGTCGCCACCTTCGCCGGCGGCTGGTTGGCGGAGTTCATCGCCTGCGGCGGCGTTGTGTGCGGCAGCGCGCCCGGAGCACCAGGGGCGGCTGCGGACGGATGGGCGGCGGGCGGATGCGCCGCCACGACGCCGGGGGCGTTGAACGCGCCCGGGCGCGGCGTCGCCGCGATGGGCGGGTGACCCTGGTTCACGCTCGCCTGCAGCGAGCGGTTCTGGCTCGCCGCCTGGAAGTGCTGGACCTGGGCGGTCGTCGGGGCGGCGTGCGGCTCGGTCGCCGCCGCCGATTCCGCTGGTGTGGCCACCGCGTGCACGCCAGTGGCACCGCCGTTGTAGCTCACGCGGTTTATGGTGGTGTTGTTGATCACCGTCTCGTTGTAGGTGTTGTGCACGACCGTCGTGTTCACGTTCGTCACGGAGGTGTTATAGGCGAAGCTGTTGTTCACCCACCGTCCGCCAGCGTAGCCATTGCCGAAGTAGCCGCCGCCGTAGTTCACGCCACCGTAGAAGCCGATGTGCAGACCCCAGTAGCCGGCATGGAAGACGTACACGCCACCGCCGTACCCCCAGTAGCCGGGGGTCCACAGGACCCCGACGCGCGGGGGCATGACCCATGTGCCAGGAACCCAGAAGTACCCCGCGGCGCCGTAGTGCCAGTAGCCGGGCGTCCAGAGGTAACCCGGCTCGGGCAGTGGGGGCTGTTCATAGATGGGCAGCGGCGGTGGCGGCAGCTCCGCGGTCACGACAGCGGGACCTTCGACGACAATCGCGGCGCGCGGCGCGGGCACGCCAACGGTGGCCACGCAGCCCCCGAGGAGCGGCAGCACGAGACCCGCGGCCCACAGGAGGCGCACACGGGCGAAATTAGATCCGGACAAGTACCTGAATTTGTTCATCATCGGTGGTTCCTGTAGCCGCAGCGGTCATCATATGTAACGAGGCTAGTCAGCCAGACCGCCTCCTGCCCACTACAACGTCACAGTTCCGCTTCCGACGACCCACATGAAACATTCTTAATTGGGGGAGGCCGGGCGCTCGGATGAGAGGGCAGTCCCCGGTGACTCAGGCCGTGGCGGGGGTCGCGCGCGCGCGCAGCGGCCGGGCACTCCGGCTGATCCCCAGGGCGCCGCTGCGCACCACCTCCAGCAACTCGGCCTGGCGACCGAGGCTTTTCACGAAGGCGTTCACTTCCGCCTCGCTGGCCGTGAGTTCCACGATGAATCCCTCCACAGCCGGGTCCAGCACGCGCCCGCCGCTGCGCACCACCTGGCCCCTGACGGTATCGGTCTGCGAGGGCTCAAGCCGCATCTTCAGCAGCACGAGCTCGCGCTCCAGGTGCTCGCCCTTGGTCATATCCAGAACGTTGACGACGTCGACCAGCTTGTTCAGCTGGTTGGCGATCTGCTGGATGACCTGGTCTGAACCGGAGGTCACCAGCGTGATGCGCGACACGGTGGGGTCGTCGGTCGGGGCGACCGAGAGGGATTCGATGTTGTAGCCCCGGGTGGAGAACAGCCCGGCGACGCGGGTCAGGGCCCCGGCCTCGTTCTGCAGCAGGATCGCGATGATGTGACGCATGGTGAGAACAGCGGCCGAGGAGGGTGGTGGGGCGTCGCAGAATAAAGGATCGGCGCGAGTTTGCACCACGGAAGCAAGCTGCTAGGCTCGCCGATCCCTGCGAGTTTCCCGAAGCGCAGCGCATTTTAAGGCCAAGAAGCGCGTCCATGACCGACACAGTTATCCAGCCCCGGCCGGCGGGCCATCCGCTTGCCGGGGAGACCATGGACGGCGCCCGCATGATCATGCAGGTGGTGGCCGATGAAGGGGTGACCACCATCTTCGGGTACAGCGGTGGGGCGATCCTGCCGACCTTCGATGCGGTGTTCCTCTACAACGAGGAAGCCAAGAGGGCCGGCGCGCGGCAGATCCCATTGATCGTGCCGGCGAACGAGCAGGGGGCCGGGTTCATGGCCGCGGGTTACGCGCGGGCCAGCGGAAAGGTCGGCGTATGTATCGTGACCTCCGGTCCGGGAGCCACGAACACTGTTACGCCAGTGCGCGATTGCATGGCGGATTCGATACCCATTGTCGTGATCTGCGGCCAGGTGCCCCGGCCGTCGATCGGTACCGATGCCTTCCAGGAAGCCCCCATCCCCTCCCTCATGGGTGCTGTCGCGAAGCACATTTTTCTGGTCACCGATCCTGCGAAGCTTGAGCCCACGGTGCGTACCGCGTTCGAGATCGCCCGCACCGGAAGACCCGGGCCGGTCGTCATCGACGTCCCGAAGGACGTCCAGAACTGGGAAGGCGTCTTCGCTGGCGAGGGCGTGCTGCCGATCCCCGGCTACCGGCGCCGCATGCACGAGCTGACCCAGTCGAACCTGGACCCGGGCGCCGCGGCGCGCTTCTTCGCGATGCTCGAGGAATCCAGCCGGCCGCTGATCTACGCCGGCGGCGGCGTCATCAACGGCGAAGCGGCCGATTCGCTGACCCGTTTCGCCAAGGCCTTTGGCATCCCCGTCGTTACCACGCTCATGGGCATCGGGGCGTACGACACCACGGAGCCGCTGGCGATGCGCATGCTGGGCATGCACGGGGCCGCCTTCGCCAACTACGCGGTCGATGATTGCGACTTCCTGATCGCCGTCGGCGCGCGCTTCGATGATCGCGTCGCGGGTGTGCCGGATAAGTTCGCGCGCAACGCCCGGCGCGTCGCGCACCTGGACGTCGACCGGGCCGAGATCGGCAAGGTCAAGCGCGCGCACTGGAGCCACGTGGGCCAGCTCCGGCCTGCGCTTGAGGCCCTGACGGCGTACGGGCGCGGCGGGCGGTTCCAGCGCGACTTTGGCCCATGGGCGGTCGAGCTCGCCGAGCTGAAGAACCTGCACGCGATGAACTATGACCGGGACAGCGCGCTGATCCAGCCGTACTACGTGATCGAGGAGATCAACCGCCACACCCGTGGGGAGGCGATCATCAGTACCGGCGTCGGCCAGCACCAGATGTGGGCGGCGCAGTATTTTGACTTCCGGTGGCCGCGGCTGTGGCTCACCTCAGGGAGCATGGGGACGATGGGCTTCGGCCTGCCGGCGGCGATTGGCGCGCAGTTCGCCCAGCCCAAGCGCATGGTCATCGACATCGACGGTGACTCCAGCATCCGCATGAACTTCGGCGATCTCGAGACCGTCACCACCTACGACCTGCCCGTGAAGGTCGTCGTGCTGAACAACTTCGGCGACGGCATGGTCAAGCAATGGCAGAAGCTCTTCTTCCAGGGCCGCCTGTCGGCGAGCGACCGGTCGCTGCATAAGAAGGACTTCGTCAAGGCGGCGCAGGCGGATGGCTTCCGCTACGCGGCGCGCCTCGACAAGAAGGAAGACGTGCCGCGGGTCATCGCCGAGTTCATCGCCTTCAAGGGGCCAGCGTTCCTCGAGGTGGTGATCGACCCGGACGCGGGCGTGTATCCGATGGTGGGTCCGGGCCAGACCTACGATGAGATGATCACCGGGGACTTCATCCGCTCGCGGCACAAGGTGCGGATAAAGACTCCTGGGCCGTCGGAGATGTTCTGAAGAGGAATGCGATGAAGTACCTGCACACCATGGTGCGCGTTACCGACGTGCAAGCCTCGGTACGCTTCTACTGCGAGGCGCTTGGGCTGCGCGAGCTGTCGCGCCAGGACTATCCGCAGGGTCGCTACACGCTCGTGTTCCTCGCCGCCCCGGGTGATGAGGACGCACAGGTGGAGCTGACCCACAACTGGGATGCACAGCCCTATGACGGGGGGCGCAACTTCGGTCACCTCGCCTACGCGGTCGATGACATCTACGCGGCCTGCGAGCGCCTTGCCGGGCATGGCGTGACCATCCTGCGGCCGCCGCGCGATGGCCGCATGGCCTTCGTGCGCTCACCGGACAACATCTCCATCGAGCTTCTGCAGAAGGGCGCGGCGCTGGCGCCCGCCGAGCCGTGGAAGTCCATGCAGAACACCGGCTCCTGGTAGCCCCGTCGCGCCAGCCATGAAATCGATCCCGAGCCTGCTGATCGCGGCGGTGTTCGCCACGATCACCTTCGCGGTGTGGGCCTACCTCAACAAGCCCACGCGCGAGCCGCCCTGGCCGGCACTCATCCAGGGACTGACGTTTTCCCCGTTCCGCGCCGGCGAGGACCCGACCCACGGGCAGTTTCCCACCGATGCCGAGATCGACGCGGACCTCGCGCTGCTGCAGGGCAAGGTGAAGGCGGTGCGCACCTACAGCGTCGAGTCGACGCTGGCGCACATCCCGGACCTCGCCGCGAATCACGACCTGAACGTGAATCTCGGCGCCTGGATCGACGACCATCGCGACAAGAACGAGCAGCAACTGCAGACCGCGATCGAGCTGGCCGGCACGCACATCAACGTGGCACGCGTCATCGTCGGCAACGAGGTGGTGCTGCGTGGTGACCTGCCCATCGAGGAGCTCGAGGGCTACCTCGACCGCGCGCGCGGGGCGATCGAGCAACCGGTGAGCACCGCGGAGCCCTGGCACGTGTGGTTCGCGCACCCGGATCTCGCGCGGCACGTGGACTTCATCGCCGTGCATCTGCTGCCGTACTGGGAGGGCGCCTCGGTCGATGTCGCCGTGGACTACTCGCTGGCGCTGTTCAAGCGACTGCAGAAGGCGTTCCCAGGCAAGCCGATCGTGGTGGCCGAGATCGGCTGGCCGAGCCGCGGCCGCACGCGCGAATCCGCCGTCGCCTCGGAGGCGAACGAGGCGCTGTTCCTGCGCCGCTTCCTCGCGCAGGCGCACAAGCTGCAGATCAACTACTACGTGGTGGAGGCCTTCGACCAGCCCTGGAAGGCGTACCAGGAGGGCGCGGTGGGTTCCTACTGGGGCGTGTACGACGTCAACCGGCAGCCGAAGTTCGAGTTCACCGCCCCGATCGTGCGCATCCCGGAGTGGCACATCCTCGCGGCCGTCTCGGTGGCGGTCGCGTTGCTGCTGCTGGGCGTCCTGTACCTCAACAGCGACGCGCTACGTAACCGCGGGCGCAGCTTCCTCGCGATCGTCGTGTACGCGGCCGCGACGCTCGCGGTGTGGGTGATCTACGACTTCACGCAGCAGTACATGACGGTCTCGAGCGTGATCTCCGGCGTATTGCTGCTGTTGGGCATGCTCGGCGTGCTGCTGGTACTGCTTGCCGAGGCGCACGAGTGGGCCGAGGCGCACTGGGTCAGCTACCGGCGGCGCCTCGGCGCGCCGATCCTGAGCGATGGCAGGAAGTACCCGAAGGTCTCCGTGCACGTGCCGGCCTACAACGAGCCGCCGGCAATGCTGATCGAGACGCTGGACGCGCTCGCTCGCCTGGATTACCCGGACTTCGAAGTGCTGGTCATCGACAACAACACCAAGGATGAGGCGGTATGGCGCCCGGTGGAGGCGCACTGCGCCACGCTCGGTCCCCGGTTCCGCTTTTTCCACGTGGCGCCGCTGGCGGGCTTTAAGGCCGGCGCGCTCAACTTCGCGCTCGAGCGCACCGTCGCGGATGCGGAGGTCGTGGCGGTCATTGACAGCGACTACATCGTCGAGCCCAACTGGCTGCGCGAGCTGACGCCCGGGTTCCAGGACCAGCGCGTCGCGATCGTGCAGGCGCCGCAGGATTATCGTGACGCGGACCAGAGCGCCTTCAAGGCGATGTGCTACGCGGAGTACCGCGGCTTCTTCCACATCGGCATGATCACGCGCAACGAGCGCAACGCGATCATCCAGCACGGCACCATGACCATGGTGCGCCGCACGCAGCTGGACAATTGTCGCTGGGCGGAGTGGAACATCACCGAGGACGCCGAACTCGGGCTGCGCATCTTCGAGCGCGGCTTCGATGCGAGTTACGTTCCCACTAGCTATGGCCGCGGGCTGATGCCCGATACCTTCATCGACTTCAAGAAACAGCGCTTCCGCTGGGCCTACGGGGCGATGCAGATCATCAAGGCGCACGGGCGCGCACTATTCCTCGAGGGCGGCCCGCTGTCTCCCGGCCAGCGCTACCACTTCGTCGCCGGCTGGCTGCCGTGGGTCGCCGACGGCTGCAACATGCTGTTCAACTTGGCCGCTCTTGGCTGGTCGGCCGCCATGGTCTGGGCGCCCGCGCAGATCGACCCGCCGCTGGTCATGTACTCCGTGCTGCCTCTGTCGCTGTTCACCTTCAAGCTCGCCAAGCTCGTGCACCTGTATCGGGTGCGAGTGGGCGCGGGCGCGCGCCAGACGATCGCCGCGGCGATCGCCGGCCTCGCCCTGACGCACACCATCGGCATGGCGGCTATCAAGGGCCTGGTCACCAAGGGCGAGCCGTTCTTCCGCACGCCGAAGCAGGGCGGGACCTCGGGTTTCTGGAGCGCGCTCGGCGCGGCGCGCGAGGAGTCGCTGATGATGGTGGGACTGCTGCTGTCCGCGTGGGCCGTGGCCCATACAACCTCGTCCGATCACGCGCGCGGCGCGGCCGCGGGTCCCGACCGGCTCGCGTGGATCATCGTGCTGTGCATCCAGGCGGTCCCGTACGCCTCCTCGCTCATCGTCTCGCTTGCCAGCGCGTTCAAGCTGCCGGCGAGCCTGCTCGGCACCACCTATCGTCCGATGAGCTCTCCGGGCAAGCCCGCGGATGGGAGGCCCGGCAAGCCGGAGGCGGACCCGGTGGGCTGAAGCGGTGCGCCAGGGCAGGCTTCGCGCGATCGCCTCCATGCTCACGGCGGTCGTGGCTTTCTCGGGCATGGACACGCTGCTGAAGCTCCTGTCGGCCACCTATCCACCGATGGAGGTTGCCGTGCTGCGCGGAGCGTGTTCGTTGCCCTTCATGCTCCTGCCGGTGCTGGTCGCCGGGAGCTGGCGTTCGCTCTACCCGCGCCGGTGGCCCACGCACCTGCTGCGCGGCGCGCTCAGCGTCGTCGTGCTCGGCGGCTTCATCTTCGCAGTGCGCGAGCTGTCCCTGGCCAACGCTTACGCGGTTTTCCTGTCGGCGCCACTCATCATCACCGCGCTGTCCGTGCCGATGCTCAAGGAGCGCACCGAGAGAGGCAACTGGATCGCGATCGCGGTGGGGCTCGCCGGGGTGCTCATCATTCTTCGCCCTAATGTCTCAGGACTCGCCACCCTGGGATCCCTTGCCGCGTTGCTGGCCGCGGTAGCCTATGCGCTGAGCGCGATCACGCTGCGTATGCTGACGCGTACCGACACCACCGCCAGCGTGGTGGTGTGGACCATCAGCGTGATGACCGTGATAGCGGGAATCATCGCCGCTCCCCACTGGGTGAGCATTCATTCCGAGCACTACGGCTGGCTTGTCGGCCTGGGCGTGCTCGCGGCCATCGGTTCGTACCTGCTCACCGAGGCGTTCCGGTCCGCGCCCGCCTCGGTCGTGGCACCGCTTGAGTACACGGCGCTCCTGTGGGGAATCGCCATTGACCGGATCATCTGGAACGTGCTGCCCTCGGCGCGCGTGTGCTGGGGTGGGGCCGTGGTCATCGGCAGCGGGCTGTACCTGATCTGGCGCGAGCGCAGTCACATCAGCCGCGAGCTGGCCGCGCAGTCGTGGCAGCCGTTGCCCTAGCGGCGCAGAATGTCGCTGCGGGCCGTGTGACTGTGGCAGATGGGCAGAAGGGAAGACTCACCATGAGCAACGCCGAAGTCCGTGGACGATTTGTCTGGCACGAGTTGTTGACGACTGACACCGCGGCGGCCGCCTCCTTCTACTCGAGGATCGTGCCGTGGCGCAGCCAGCCGGCGAACATGCCCGGCTACACCATATTCATGTCTGGGCCGTCGCAGGTGGCCGGCCTGATGACGCTGCCACCCCGGGCGGTTGAGGTCCCGGCGCACTGGCGCATATATGTTGGCACGGCGGACGTGGATGCCACGTGCTCCCAGGCGCAGTCGCTGGGTGGGCGCGTGAGTAAGGCTCCCGCCGAGATCCCGGGCGTCGGGCGCTTCGCGGTGCTGGCGGATCCACAGGGAGCGACCTTCGCGGTCTTCACCCCGGGCAGCGGATCGCCGCCCGCGGCGCCCGCTTTCGGTGGCTTCTCGTGGCACGAACTGGCCACGACTGACATGCCCGGCGCGGTGCGCTTCTACGGCGAGCTCTTCGGCTGGAAGAAGGGCGTGACCCATGACATGGGCGCCTTGGGAATCTACCAACTGTTCGAGCACAGCGGAGCGGTTGTCGGCGGCATATGCGGCACGCAGGTTCCCGCAACGCCGCCATCCTGGCTGAGCTACGTGCACGTCGCGGATTCCAGCCGCGCGGTCAGCGCGGTCAAGTCCGCGGGCGGACGGCTGTTGCATGGCCCGGTGGAAGTTCCCGGCGGCAGCTGGATCGCGCTGTTCATGGATCCGCAGGGCGGCGCCTTCGCGGTGCATGAAATGCCGCGCGTGCTGAGCCCGCCGGCACCTGCCCACATCCCGACTCCCACGGCGCGCAAGCCGCCGATGAAGGCGCGGCCGCCGCGCGAGGCAGCGGTCAAGGCGAGGAGGTTCGCGGCCAAAAAAGTCGGCAGGAGGGCGCCAGCCAGGAAAAAGCCCGCCAGGAAAGCGGCGGCCGTGAAAGCGTCGGCCAGGAAAGTTCCGGCAAGGAAGCAGGGCCGGGCCAGGGGAGCCACGAAGAGGTCGAGCCGTGGCGGCGTGAAGAACAAGGCCGCCAGAGGCGGCCGGCGCTGAACCAGCGCGCGGCCCGGCGCGAAGCTATTGGTTCTGCTTCTCGGCGTCGTCACGCTGCCGCGCCGCCTGCTGCTGGGCGGCGTCCAGCTGCTGACGTACGTGCTCCTCGGTCTCCTTGGCCTGCTGCGCCTCCTGCACCTCCGAGACGCCGCCTGCGGCTGCCGCGGCTCCGGTGCCGGCGATTCCGCAGCCGGTCAGGCTCGACAGCAGCGCTATCGAAATAAAGATCCGATTCATATGAGTGCCCTTGCGTAAAGGGGTGGGTTTCCGGAACCGGAACCAATCTACGCCGCCGGCTCCCCGGCGCAAGTGTGGCCGCGGTCATGGCACTATGTTGACCATGCCAAAGATCACCAAGACCTCACCACCTTCGGAGCCCGCGCGAGTGCGCCGTGGTTACTTCGAATGCCGTTTTGGCCAGCTCCACCTGCGCAACTCAATGCCGCCCGGCGGTGGCTTCGAGGAGGGCGTGCCGATTCTGTGCATTCAGGACCATGAAGGCACTGGCCGCGCCTTCGCCCCGTTCATGGCGCTCGCCGGGCGTGATCGCTCCGTATACGCGCCGGACCTGCCTGGCCTCGGCGAGTCAGATCCACCATCCGCCCATCCCGCGCTGGCCGACTACGTTGGCGCCCTCGGGGACTTTCTGGACACCATGCGCATACGCAAGCTCGATGTGGTGGCCAACCGGGCGGGCTCACTCATCGCCGCGGAGCTGGCGTTGACGCGTGGTGATCAGGTCAGCCGGCTGATCATGGTGTCGGTACCCGTCCCGGCCCAGGGACAGCCTCGTCACGCGCGGGATGATTCGCGCCTGAGTGAGCCGCAGCGTGGGCTGGTGGAGGCGCTTGCGCAGTACCCGGTTCGCGAGCGCCTCGCGCGCCTGACCCAGAAACCGCTGGTACTGCGGCCCAAGGATGACCTCTGGGAGGCCTCCGGGCGCATACGCGACGTGCTGCCCGCGGCCCGGGTGGTGGACCTGGATCTCCCCGGTCGGGACCTGTTCGCGGCCGCTCCGGCGCGGCTGTTCGAGGCGGTTCGCGACTTCCTGCGCGGTTAAGGACGGATTTTCGGGATTCCTTTCACATATTTACAGGGCGACGGGGGGAGGGCAGCCGCCGCGGCGCTACACTTTTTCGCCGCTGAAGAGGGGAGTTACCGATCTCGATGAGTTCGCGTTCCATGTCGCCGCCGCCTGTCGACTCAGATTCGGACCTGGATAGCACCGCGGAATTGCCGGTGCTTGATCCGGTGAGTCCGCGCGAGCCCGCGGACGACCATTCCAGTACCGACACTTGGGCGGCGCTGCCGCAGCCGCGTCACGAGCATGCCCTGGCCGCGGACGCGACGATCGAAGCAGTGCGCGTGGAACTGGATGCCGCGCTCCAGCGTCTCACGAGCCAGGCGGAGCGCCTAGCGGAGCTGGAGAAAGATCGCGAACAGCTGCGCTCGGGCAGGATCGCCGCCGAGGGACTTGTCACGACGCTTAGCGCCGAGCTCGCCCGACTCGAGGCCGCGGGCGCCCAGCACGACTCACAGATCCGCGAAGCGACCCAGGCACAGCTCGCGGCCGAGCGGCGCGCCGAGAGCGCGACCACGGAGCTCACGCAGCTGCACAGCGGCGGGGATGCGGAGGCGGCGCGCGAACTCGTGCGGCAGCGCCAGGCCGCCGAAGAGCGGGCCAACGCGCTGGATGCGGAACTGTCCCGGCTGCGCGAGGCCGCCGTGCGGCATAACTCACAGTTCACCGAGCTTAACGGCGCGCGCGCGGCCGCTGAGCTGCGTGTCGATCGGCTCGAGGGCGAGCTGCAGGCCGCACGCGCCCAGCGCGACGAGTCCGCGCAGCTGGGGGCCCAGCTGCAGGAAAAACTCGCCGAGCGCGAGAGGGCCCACGCGGCGGCGCAGGCGTGGCAGGCCGCGGATGAACTCGCCCGCGCCGAGCGCGACCGGCTGCACGCAGCGCACGCCGCTAGCATCATGGGTGATCTGCACGCCGAGCGGGCGCGGGCGATGAGTTACTTCGAGTCCGTGCAGACGCTCGAGGGTGGCCGCGGGATATTCGAAGCCCTCGTGACCGATCAGCATCACGAGGCACAGGTACGGGAAGCGGACCTCGCGCGGGTGACCGCGGAACTCGCCAACCGCGAGTCGCGCCTGCGTGAGCGGGAAGCCGAGCTTGCCGAGGCCGGTGCGCGCGTCGCGACGCTCGAACAGCAGGTGGCGGCCTTTGGCGCGGCGATCGCCGAGCGTGACACCCAGTTGCGCGACGCGCGCCGCGAATCGCAGGGCCTGCAGGCGGGCATCGGCCGCATGCAGGCGCAGCTTGAGGCGAGCGCCGAGCGCGTGCGCGCGCTCGGGGCCGTCAGCGCGCAGCACAACACCTCCGAATCGCAGCGCAAGAGCGAACTGAGCCGCTTGCTCATCGAGCGCGTAGACCTCACCGCCGCTCTGGAGGCGGCGCGGGCGACGGCGGCCTCGGCGACAGCATCCGCGGTTGAACACGAGGCGGCGATCACCAAGCGCCGCGCCCACGATGCCGAGGTGGCGGCCGCCCTGAGCGCTGAGCGCAAGCGCGCGGCGGAGCTGGACGCTGAAGTCACCACGGTGCGTGGGGAGATGGAGGACTGGGCAACCGCGGTCAAGGCCGCGCACCACGAGCGCGCCGCCCTGCAGGCGGCGCAGGCGCGCGTCAAGGAGCTCGAACGCGCGGAGTTCGAGCACGCCGCGGAGATGCTCAAGGTACAGACGCAGGCACAGGGATCGCCCTCGCGGCTGCGCGAACTGGAGGCCGACCTGGTGGCGGCGGAGGAAGCGGTCAACCGCCTGGAATCCGAGGCGCGCGCCCGCAACGCGCGGATCGAGGAACTGGAGAAGTCGGCCCAGCAGCTCCGGGCCACACTCGAGGACGCCGCGCGCGCCCCCCCGGCGGCGGCCACCGAAGGCGCGTCCGCAGGCGCGCGGCGCGAGGCTGAGGTGGAGCGCACGGTGAATCCCGCGCCCGATGGGGCGACGCGCCTGCTCATCCGCACCGACCAGGGGCGCGAAATCGTATACGTGCTAGGTCGCAAGACCAGTGTCGGGCGCACGCCCGACAACGACCTGCAGATCGACGCCAAGTTCATCAGCCGCCATCACGCGGTGATCCTCGCGGGGCCCACGCAGACGATCATCGAGGACCTCAACAGCACCAATGGCGTGCAGGTCAATGGCCGTCGGGTGACACGCCAGACGCTGCAGGACGGGGACTCGGTGTTCATCGGTCGCCAGCTGTACCGCTTCGCGGTGCGCAAGAGCAACGACAGGCGCTGACAGCACGCGCCATCACCCGCTAAGCTCCCGAGCTGTACGTGACGGCAACAGGCGCAGGCACCCCGTGGCGAACCCTTACATCGAGAAAATCCTCAAGGCACGTGTCTATGACGTGGCCGTGGAGTCGCCGCTGGAAGAGGCCCCGCGCCTGTCACGGCGCCTGGGAAACCAGGTGCTGCTCAAGCGCGAGGACCTTCAGCCGATCTTCTCGTTCAAGCTGCGCGGTGCCTACAATCGCATCGCTCACCTGTCCGATGCGACCGCCAAGCGCGGAGTGGTATGCGCCTCGGCCGGGAACCACGCCCAAGGCGTGGCGCTCGCCGCGCGGCGCCGCGGGATCATCGCGGTGGTGGTCATGCCGCAGACCACCCCGTACATCAAGGTTCAGGCGGTGCTGGATCTCGGTGCCGAGCTGGTGCTCCACGGCGATGACTACGACAGCGCGTTCGAGCATGCGCTGACGCTCGCGCGCGAGCGCGGCCTGGTGTTCGTGCACCCCTTCGACGACCCCGACGTCATCGCCGGCCAGGGGACGATCGCGGTCGAGATCGCACGCCAGTCCGGCGGCAACATCGACGCGGTCTTCGTGCCGGTCGGCGGCGGCGGCCTTATCTCCGGCATCGCGGTCTACATGAAATACCTGTACCCGGCCGTGAAGATCATCGGCGTCGAGCCGCTGGACGCGGCGAGCATGCACGATTCACTGAAGGCGGGTAAGCGCATCACCCTGGAGCGGGTCGGCATCTTCGCCGACGGCGTCGCCGTCAAGCGCGTCGGCGAGGAGACCTTCGCGCTCTGCCGCGCGCACGTCGATGAGATCGTGCTCCTCACCACGGATGAGATCTGCGCGGGCATCCAGGACGTTTTCGAGGACACCCGCTCGATCGTGGAGCCGGCCGGCGCGCTCGCGGTCGCGGGCATGAAGAAGTACTTGGCGCGCGAGGGTTGGCGGGATCGCCGCGTGGTCGCGATCAACAGTGGCGCCAATATGAATTTCGACCGGCTGCGCCACGTCGCCGAGCGCGCCGACCTGGGCGGCGAGCGCGAGGCGCTGCTGGCGGTGGTGATCCCCGAGCAGCCGGGCAGCTTCCTGCGCTTCTGCGAACAGTTGGGGCGGCGCAGCGTCACCGAGTTCAACTATCGCTACGCCGGGGCTGGCAGCGCGCAGATCTTCGTGGGGCTCGCGCTCACACAGGGTCGCGCGGAGAAGGACCTGGTGCTGCGCGGCTTGCGCGAGGCGCAGTACACCGTCACCGACATGACCGATGACGAGATGGCCAAGCTGCACGTGCGCTACATGGTCGGCGGCCACGCGGGTGGCCTTGGAGACGAGGTCCTCTACCGGTTCGAGTTCCCGGAGAAGCCCGGTGCGCTGCATCGCTTCCTGCAGTCGATCGGCACCCGCTGGAACATCAGC
This sequence comes from Pseudomonadota bacterium, assembly GCA_025360865.1. Classification (GTDB taxonomy): domain Bacteria; phylum Pseudomonadota; class Gammaproteobacteria; order Steroidobacterales; family Steroidobacteraceae; genus 13-2-20CM-66-19. The sequence continues at coordinate 46,315 of JANYBG010000170.1, forward strand.
CTGTTCCACTACCGCAATCACGGCTCCGACTATGGGCGTGTCCTGGCGGGCATCCAGGTGCCTCCCGCGGACCGCCCTGATTTCCTGCAACACCTGCACGAGCTGCATTACGCGTACGTCGAGGAGACACGCAACCCGGCGTACCGGATGTTCCTCGGTGCCTGAGGAAGCTCTGAGAAAGGCCTGAGGAGGCGCGAGCCTTCGCACCATCCGTTGGTGGGCTAGCCGCTCTCCAGTAGCCATTCGCGCCAGATCGCCAGCAGGATCGCGAGGATCACCGGGCCGATGAACAGACCCACGAGCCCGAAGGCGGCGAGTCCTCCCAGCACCCCGAACAGCACGATCAGAAAGGGAATGCTGGCTCCCCGGCTGATCAGCAGCGGGCGCACGTAGTGGTCGCTCAGGCCGATGACCAGCGCCCCCCACACCCCCAGGCTGACTCCCGCGACCGTGTGCCCGGTGATGACCAGCCACAGGCTGATGCCGCCCCACAGGATGGGCACCGCGAAGGGGATGATCCCGAGGACGGTCGTGACCGCGGCGAGGAAGATCGGCGCGCCGAGTCCCGCGGCCCAGTAACCAAGTCCAGCGAGGACTCCCTGGACCAGCGCTGCGAGGCCGAGCCCGTAGACGACCGCTTTCACGGTCTGCCCGATGGCGGTGAGGTAATTGTCGACACGCGGGCCAAGCACCCGGCCCAGCGCGCGCGCGACCTGCCCGGCGAAGCTCTGGCCACCGCGGTAAAGGAAGAACAGCGTGAGCACCGCGAAGGCCAGTTTCACCGCGTTACGGCTGATGTCGCCGATGATGTGCGCGATCTGGTCGAAGGAACGGTCGGTGAGCTTGCGCAGCTCCAGACCCAGCGCGTGCGGATCCTGCGCGATGCGCGTCGTAAGGTCGCGCAACTGGTCGCCGATCCAGGGCAGCTTTAGCAGCGCGGGTGGCAGCTGCACGCCGCCCGCGAGCACGTCCTGCATCTCGTGATACGCCCGGACGAGGTCTATGCGCAACACGACGGCGAGCCAGGCGATGGGCACGATCACCGCGGCGGACACCGCGATGGTCATCAGGATACCGGCCAGGTGGGCCCGTCCGCCGAGCTTGCGCACGAGCCAGGTGTACGCGGGCCAGCTCACGTAGGCCAGGATGGATGCCCAGACCACTGGCACGATGAAAGGGGCGACGACCCGGTACCCCAGCAGTACCAGGACCGCGAGCAGCGCCACGCTCATGAGACGGCGCAGCCACTGGACGGATACGAGATCTTCCATCGCTCGCGATTTCCCTTCTTAGTCCCGGTTCACGCCAGGATCACGACAAGCCGTTCGCATCCGATATAAACATCGTCACTGCCAGCAGGACGCAAATCGCCACGGACAGATGCCGCCGCAGACTCAGATACGCGGCGGGCAGGTACTCGCCGAGCACGCGGTGCTCATACAACCAGAACATGCCAAAGCCAACAGTGAGCAAGGCAAGTCCCCGCTGGCCGCCGATCATCGCCGCCGGGGCGGCACACGCGGCAGGCGCAAGCGCTCCGCAGATCCACGTGGTTCGCCACGGCAATCGTCCGCCCAGCGCCAGCCCCCAATGCACCCCGCCGGTGAATGCGAGCAGCACGCCGCCCCAGGCCAAGGTACCGCGCAGCGCCAGCTCACGCGAAGCATACTCGGGCAGCAGCCCAACCCCGGCAAGCCCCAGGAGAAGGGGGGCCACGCAGGCGTAGCTGGCCCACTCGAGCGCTGTAGGCACATGCGTTAACACGGCCACGCCGGGTGTTTCCTCGGTTGCCATTGCCGCTGATGATGCCACGGGGACCGGTTTCCACGCCGTCCGTCGGCAAGTCACGCAGTCAGCCCGGTTCGCCGTCACTCACGGTCTTCGCCTTGGCGTCGAAATGTTATTCTCACGCCGTCATGACGGACGCGAACACGCCCCCCGGCGCCGGATCCACGCTCACTGAAAACGAGCGTACGTGGGGGATGTTGGCGCACCTCGCGGCACTCGCAGGCGTGGTGGTGCCCATGCTCGGCGGCGTGCTGGGACCGCTCGCCGTATGGCTCGCCCGGCGTGACCAGTCCGCGTTCGTCGACAGTCAGGCCAAGGAAGCGCTGAACTTCAACATCTCGGTGTTTCTGGCCTCGATCGTCTGCCTGACGCTGATGCTGGTGTTCATCGGCGTCATCCTCGGAGCCGCGCTCTTTATCGCGTGGCTCGTGATGACGCTCACCGCCGCCATCCGGGCGAGCGAGGGCGTCGCCTACCGCTATCCGCTCTCACTGCGCCTGGTGAAATAGCGGGCATTCCGCCTGTTTTACGCCGTAACCGCACTTTACCGGGATACTGTATGGGCGTACAGTCTTTTCATGCGGCGCACCATCACTGGAAAGCAAAACCTGAGCGGACGGGGTGCGCTGTCCAATCCCTCGGGCCGCTTCGACCTGCGGCAGCTGGCTCCCGTCGATGATGGCTGGTACGTCGAGGAATCCCCCGACAGCGTCGCCACGACGCTCGAGCCGGAAACCGCACGCAGCATCATCAGCCACAACGACTCGCCGGACGTTCCGTTCGAGTCCTCGATCAATCCTTATCGCGGATGCGAGTCGGGCTGTGTGTATTGCGTCAGCGGCGACACACCCGTGCTCATGGCTGACGGCGTCACACGCGAGATCGCGCACCTCAAAGTGGGCGATGAGATCTACGGGACCGAGCGTCGTGGCTGGTATCGCCGCTACGTGAAGACGCGCGTACTCGCTCACTGGAGTGTCATCAAGCCCGCCTATCGGGTCAAGCTGGAGGACGGAACGGAACTGGTGGCGGGTGCGGATCATCGTTGGCTGACGCGGCGCGGCTGGAAATACACAACTGATACGCAACAAGGCCAGCAACGCGCGTATCTGAGGCACGGCGACAAACTCATGGGAGTCGGCGCGTTCGCGCGCGCGGAAGAGAAAAATGACGAATACCGGAGGGGCTACCTGTGCGGAATGATCCGCGGTGACGGCATGCTTACCCCCCGGCGTTTGGTGAATGCCCACGGCGGCGTCGCGCAGCGCGGAGTTTTCCGGCTGCCGGTGTGCGCTACGCAAGGTCTGGATCGCTCGCAGATTAATCCGCAGGGCTGGTACAGCCAAACGCGCCCGCTTCTTTTTAGCCTCGCGACCGAGCGAGGCCGGACGATGCCGGCGTTCCAGGGCACATCGCGCGCGCCGGTCGAACACAGCCCCGAGCTGATTGCGTGGCCGGAAACACCCAGCCGCTCATGGCACACCGGGTTTCTCGCGGGAATCTTCGACGCCGATGGCAGTTACAGCGGCGGGATGATCCGCATTCGCAGCTCCGAGAACGCCATCATCACGCGAATTCGCGCCGCGCTGCGCACGCTGGATTTCAAGTTCAGCGTCGAACACCCGCCGTTCGCGCACCCCAGGCCGATGGCCGTCGTGCGACTCCTCGGCGGTCTGCGCGAGCTCCTGCGATTCTTCCATTCCGTCGATCCGGCGATTGGCGGAAAGCTGGATATTTCCGGTCAAGTCGTGCCGAGCTCCGCGAAATTGGGAGTCGTTTCCATTGAGCCGGTGGGGCGCGCGATGCGCCTCTACGACGTCACTACGGGCAGCGAGGATTTCATCGCCAACGGTGTTGTCAGCCACAACTGCTATGCCCGACCGAGCCATGCCTATGTAGGGCTCTCACCGGGTCTCGATTTCGAGACCCGGCTTTTTTATAAGGCGGACGCGGCGAAGGTACTCGAAGCGGAATTGGCCAAGCCAGGGTACGTGTGCAAACCCATTACGGTTGGCGCCAACACAGACCCTTATCAGCCTGTCGAGCGACGCATGAGGATCACTCGCTCCATTCTCGAGGTATTCGCTCGCACGCGCCACCCGGTCACGGTCATCACAAAGCACGCGCTGGTGCTGAGAGACATTGATCTGCTCGCCGATTTGGCGCGAGACGGACTGGCGAGTGTCGCGGTGAGCGTCACCAGCCTCGATGCCGAACTGAAGCGCGCTCTTGAGCCGCGCGCGGCATCGCCGCTTGCGCGGTTGCGCGCCGTGAAGGAACTCAATGCGGCGGGTATACCGAGCGGAGTTCTGGTCGCCCCCGTCATCCCTGCGCTCACCGACCATGAACTCGAGGCGATCCTGGAGGCGGCCGCTGAAGTCGGAGCGCCGTGGGCTGGTTACGTGTTGCTGCGTTTGCCATATGAGATCAAGGATCTCTTCTATGAGTGGCTGACGGAGCACTACCCACAACGTGCCGCTCACGTGATGTCCGTCATCCGCAGCATGCGCGGCGGTCGTGAGAACGACCCGCGCTTCGGAACGCGCATGCGCGGCACGGGCCCCTTCGCGGAGCTGCTGCGGAATCGGTTCCGCATCGCCTGCAGGCGCCTGAACCTGAATGCCTCAACGCGGGGGCCGCTGAGCACCGCGTTGTTCCGGCCACCGACGCCGCCGGGCTCACAGCTGGGCCTCGGGTTCTAGCAGCCCCTCCCGGGCCGGTAGCGGCGCCGTGGCAGGGGTAACCGCAGGCATATTTCAGATTGTGGCGCCGTTGGCGTTGACGTCGCAGGTCGCACGCTTAAACTCGTCGGTCCTGTCGCAGTTGGAGTGGCGCGAGTTGCAACGTGAGGGTTGTCCCGGAAGGAGCGTTATCGCGGTGCGCGCGGAGGCGGCGTGCCCGCGCTCGGCGATGCTTACGGAACGTCCCGGTCATGAGTGAGGCGGCGAAGAACAACGGCCAGGCGATCAAGGGTCGCTATGTCCTTCGCGAACGCCTCGGTATCGGCGGCCAGGGCGAGGTCTGGAGGGCGTTTGATCCCCAGACAGGAGTCGACATCGCCCTGAAGATCATGCAGCCGGCCTCCGGCCGCAGCGCCGCAGCGTGGGTGGCTCTCGTGCACGAGCACGAGAGCTCAGGGCGACTGGACCACGCGGGCATCCTTCACGTGTACGCGCCCGAGCGCGACGGGGCCAGCTTCATCCTGCCCATGGAACTCGCGGCAGGCGGAGATCTGCGCCGGCTGCGCGGTGCCAACTACCTCACGATCATTCCGATACTGCTCGAGGTGGCGAAGGCGCTTGCGCACGCGCACGAGCGGGGAATCATTCACCGCGACCTGAAACCAGGCAACGTGCTCTTTGACGCACAGGGTCGCGTGAAGCTCGCGGACTTCGGCGTCTCTGGCCGCTCAGCGGATTCCGGCACCGGTTCGATGCGCGGCCTCTCGCCCTTCACGGCGAGTCCCGAGCAGCTGCGCGGTGAGGCCCCGATGATCGGTGACGACATCTACGGACTCGGTGCCCTCGCTTACGAACTGCTGTCGCGCAATCCGCCGCACTACCCGCATTTCGATGCGGAGCGGATGCAGAACGAGCCGGTGCCCCCGCTGGTTCCCGCGCAGCAGATACCACCCCAGCTCGCGGCCCTGGTGACCGCCATGCTCGACAAGGATCCGCGCAAGCGTCCGGCGAGCATGCGCGACGTGATCGACGAACTCGACGCGGCCCTTAACGACACACTCACCTTCGATTTCGACCCTACGGAGCCAGAGTACGCGAGCGAGCCGATGAACCGCCCCGCGTCGCCGCCGGAGCCATTCGCATTGCCGCCCGCGAGGGTTGATGTCGCGCCAGCCGAAGCCGCGCAACCCGTTCCGCTGGTCGCCGTTGAAGTCGAGACCGTCACTCCATTGCGCGGCGCGGTCGATGGCGAGGCGCTGTGGCGGGAAGTGAAGCAGGTGCCCATCCCGCGACCGCCGCCACTGGAGCCGATTAGCAGTGGCGTGCCACGCGCTCTGCTGGTGATCACGGCACTGGCCGCCGTCGCGGCCGCGGTGTACTTCGGGCTGCCGCGCTCGGCGCCCGGCACCGCCCCGGGCAACGCGAGTCCCTCGATACCCGTGCTCCCATCGGCCGATTCGCAGGCGCAGGCTCGGTTCATGACGGACCACGCTCTGCTCGAGCAGCGCGCCAGCGCGCTCGAGGCGCGCGGGGCGGCCATCTGGGGGGGCGGCGCGTTCATGACCGCCAAGACGCGCGTCGCCGAGGGATTGGGTGCTCAGGCCACCGGAAACGCCGACCTCGCCCGGCAGGACCTCGCCGAAGCCACCCAGTTGCTGAATGCCGTGGACGAGGCCGCGCCAGGGGCGCTTGCGGCGGAACTCTCCGCTGGGGACCAGGCGATCGCCGCCGGCCAGCTGGCGCTCGCCACGCAGGCTTACGACCTCGCGGTACGGATCGCGCCGCAGGATGAGCGAGCACTCGCCGGCCAGGCTCAAGCGCGGCAGCGCACCGCGGCCGCTTACCCCGGCGAACAAGGGCCCGCGGCGCCGCCGCCCCAGACGGATGCCGTCTTCGGCGAGGACCGCTACGCGAAGAACGCGGGCGAGGGTTTCGCGGCGCTCGGCGCCGGGCGCCTCGCGGAGGCGCGCGCGGCGTTCGAGCGGGCCCGCGCCCTGCGCCCCGATGGGGCGGAGGCCATCGACGGGCTCAAACGCGTCGACTCGGCCGAGCACGCGCACGGCACAAGCACTGTGCAGACGCGCGCCGAGGACCTCGAAGCGGACGAGCACTGGGACGAGGCGCTCGCCCTGTACAGCTCAGCGCTGCGCCAGAATCCCTCGCTGGCGTTCGCGCAGGAGGGCAAGGCACGCACGCAGGCGCGCGTCGAGCTCAGCGAATCGCTCCAGGGGTTCATCGATCGGCCGGATCTGCTGGCGACACCGGCGGCCCGCGAGCAGGCGAACAACGCGCTGAGGAGCGCCGAGGCGATCAGCTCGCCCGGACCGGTGCTGCGCCTGCAGATGGCGCGGGTCTCCGCGCTGCTGCCCGAGTTCGACAAGACAGTACGCCTGTCGCTGGTGTCCGATGGCCTGACGCAGGTGAGCATCGCGGGGATCGGCAGCTTCGGGGGCTTCTCCCATCGGGACGTGGAACTGAAACCCGGTCGCTACACGGTGCTCGGTACGCGCGAGGGCTACCGTGAGGTGCGCCGCGACCTCACCGTCACTCCTGGGCAGCCGCCCCAGACGATCAACGTGACCTGCTACGACCCTTCCTGAAGTCCGCGCGCTTGCCGCAGGACGTGCGCGCTCCTAAGCTGGCGAAAAGAAACATCCGCCCATGGCGGACGAGGCAGTGATGAGCGAGGAGGCGAAGATAGTGCTGCTGGCCGGCGCCAGCGGGCTCACCGGTACCCGCACGCTCGATGCGCTCCTCGATGCCCCCGACGTCGCCCGCGTGCTGGCCGTCTCACGCCGGCCGCTCGGTCGCGAGCATCCGCGCCTCGCCAACCGCATCGTCCAGTTCGCGAAGATGGAGACGCAGCTGAAAGGCATCAGCTGCGACGCGGCGCTGTGCTGCCTCGGCACGACGATCCGTCAGGCCGGCTCCCAGCAGGCGTTCCGGGCCGTCGACATCGACTGCGTGCTCAACTTCGCGCGCGCCGCGCAGGCAGCGAACGCCAGGCGCTTCGTGGTGATCTCGGCGGTCGGCGCGGATTCAGGCTCGAAGAACTTCTACATGCGCACCAAGGGCGAGATGGAGGAGCAGCTCGAGGCTCTCCGCTTCGAGTCCCTCGATATCCTGCAGCCCTCGATGCTGCTGGGGTGGCGCAAGGAGATGCGCCCGCTTGAATTGCTCGCCTGCGCGTTCATGCCGCTGGTGAATCCGCTGCTTCCCGGAAAATACGTTTCCTATCGCGGCGTGCCCGCGACGACCATTGGCAAGGCCATGCTCGGGGCCACCCGTTCCGGTCGCCGCGGCGTCCAGCGCTACACCTACGCTGGCATCGAGGCGCTCTCGCGCATGACCTCCGCGCGCGCCCGCCCACCACCGCCGGCCAAGGCCGCCAGCCGCGCGCGCTAGACGCTCCGGTGCGCACGTCATGGCGCCTGCGCGTCGCGATCGCGATCGGTATCTGCGCATTGCTCAGCGCCTGCGGACTTTCGCCGTCACGCCCGCAAGCGCTCCAGGGCAGCGGCATCCCGGCCGCGGGCGCCAACCCCGACCGGCAGCCTCCGCCCGCGCCGCCCGCGAGCGAGTCACCACCACCTGAGCAGATTCAGCAGGGGGCCGCGATCGCCAGCGCCGCGACCGCGCTCATCGGCAGCCCGTATCACTTCGGCGGAGCCGATGAAGGCGGGTTCGACTGCAGTGGGCTTGCGCTTTTCGCGCATGAGCGGGTCGGCATTGACATCCCGCGCACCGCGGCTGAGCAGCAGCACGCGGCCCGTCCCGTGCCGATCTCGCAAATTCTTCCAGGCGATCTGGTGTTTTTTCGCATACGTAAGCGTGGGGTTGACCACGTGGGCGTGTACGTCGGCGACGGGCGCTTCGTCCATGCGCCCCGCGCCGGTGTTGCGGTGTCCGCAGCGGACTTAAGTGGCGAATACTACGCACGACATATCGTCGGCGCGGGCCGTTTCTGGCGGCAAAACGCGCCACCGCGATGAAACATAAAGTGGCGCGAGAGGAATAGTCGCGCATATGTCACAGCACTTGAGAGTCACGACACATTTCGTCGCTTGACTCCAATCCGCGACGCTTTGACACTGAGAACTCAGTGATAAGGGCAAACCCGTTGAAAGACGGGGACGCAAAGCCACCGGTCTAAAGGAACATTCCTACGACGGCGGGGCTGCCACGATCGCGCGACACGCGCGGCCGCTCGCACTCCCGCCCCCCGTCGCCAGGAATCAGTGTCCTTCGGGATCACGGCCGCGCAGGGTTTCGTTTCGGGGAAGTCTATGAAAGCAACTCCCAACTTCGCTTCCGACGCTCCCGCAGAGTTCGGCGCACGGGATGCGACCACACCCGTCGCCAGCACGGGTCCCTTTGTCCTGAATCTGTGTTCGTCGACCACGCCCATGGCTCTTGCGCAGACCGACCTGCCTGAGCTTAAGCGCTTCACCTTTTTCGTGAGCCGGCGCTTCGAGGAAGGCCGAGAACGTTTTCGTCTGCACATGGGATATTTCGCGACGCTCGCGGAGGCCGAGGAATGGCTGAACGTCGTGCGCGAGATCTATCCCGGCGCGTGGGCTGGCGAAGCACCCGGCCGCAAACTGCGCGAGCGCGCCGCCGCGGCCGCCGCGGCCCAGGTGGCGCAACAGGGCGCGGGCCCCCCGCAGCAAAGCAGCGCGCCGCCCGCGGACGCGCCGCATCCTTTCGCCGCCGCGCCGCCCCCGCCGCCGCTGGTACCCGATCCGATTCCCGTGCTGCTGTCGATTCTGCAGGCCGCTCCCAGCCTGCCGCCAGCGGTTGTCCAGCCGCCTAAGGTTCCCGTCGCCCGCAAGGCCGCCCCCGTGCCGCCGCCGCCCTCAGCACCCGCGGCCGCCGCCGCGCGCAAGCCAGCCGCACCGGCGGTGCGCAAGCCACTCGCCGCGCAGGGGATCACCCCCGCGCAGGCGCGGGTGGCCCGGGTGGGAGGCGACATCAGTGCCCCGCTCGCGATGGCGCCGAACGTGCCCGGCCCCGCTCACCCCGAGCCGCCGATGGCCGTCACCCCGCCGCCGCCGCCCGCCACGGGAGCGTTCGGCGATTCAAACGTGCGTGAGGTATTGAAGGCGCTGGCTGATGCGAGTGCCACGGGTGAGACACGCATCATGCGTGCGCCACTCCCGCCGCCCGAACCTCCGGCCCCGCCGGCCAAGGAAGATCTCAGTGACACCCAGGTGCTCAAGCTGCTAGAGGTGCGTCGTCCCCAGGGGAGCGCGGAGCTAGCGGTACAGCCGAGTTCGGATCCGGCTCAGAGCGGCATCCCGATGCTCAAGCCTGACGATACAGGGACGCGCGAAGCCCTGAAGGTTGCCGTGGCGAGCAACGCAGCGGTGCACTTCGCCGTGCAGTTGCAGTGGTCGGTGAGGGCGATCGAGCTGGACAAGGTGCCGCCGCTCGCCATCTTCAGCGCCTACACCCTTTACACCGTCGAGGGCAGTCGTGGCGGGCGCACGTGGTTCGGGCTGAGACTGGGGTTCTTCAGCGACGCGATCTCGGCGAAGCAGGTTGCCCAGTACGTGCGCTCGGAGTTCGCAGCCGTCGCCGTGGTACCCGTCAGCGGGCAGGAGAAGTCCCGCGCCACTGACCAGGACAAGCAGGTCGCCACGCTCGGCTCCGCGCCGGCCGTCCGCACGGGTCGCGGCGACGAGTTCAAGCTGATCGACGATGGCGCGG
>JANYBG010000113.1 GCA_025360865.1 Pseudomonadota bacterium
CGGCAAGCACCTGGTGCCCTTTCGGATCGAGGACCTGGCCCCCACCGGGGCCATGGAATACGCCTTGGGTGGCACGCACTGGCTAGACGCCTTCCAGGGCCCGCTTCCGGCCCACGTGGCGGTCCTCGCCGCCACCACCCGGCGGCTGCTGGGAACTGGCGGGGCGCCCATGGGCGGCGAGCGTGCCGCGGCGAAGCCCATCACGGACCGGCCCGCGATCGTGGTCCTGCCGTTCAACAACATGAGCGGTGATCCGGAACAGGAGTACTTCAGCGACGGGATCACCGAGGACATCATCACCGACCTGTCGAAGATCTCGGGACTGTTCGTGGTGGCGCGCAACACCGCCTTCACCTTCAAGGGGAAGGCCGTCCGGATCCAGGAGCTGTGCGGCGAGCTCGGCGTCCGGTTTGTCCTCGAAGGCAGCGTGCGCAAGGCCGGCGCGCGTGTTCGGGTGACGGCGCAGCTCATCAATGGCGCCGACGGTGGCCATGTGTGGGCGGACCGGTTCGACCGCGAGCTGACAGACATCTTCGCCATCCAGGACGAGATCACGCACGCGATCGTCGAGCAGCTCAAGGTCAAACTGCTGCCGCAGGAGAAGAAATCCATCGCCCAGGCTCCCACGGACAACATGGAGGCCTATACCTACTACCTGCGCGGGCGGCAGTTCCTACACCGGCACTCAAAGACGTACTACCAGTTGGCGCGACGCATGTTCACCAAGGCGGTGGAATTGGATCCTCTCTACGCGCGCGCCTATGCGGGCATCGCCGACTGCGATTCTTTCCTGTTCCTGCACTATCACGTGGATGTTCCGGTGGATGCGATCCTCGCCACCAGTTCGCGGGCGATCGAGCTGGAGTCAGGGCTCGCCGAGGCGCATGCCTCGTACGCCCTGGCGCTTTCCCTCGCCGAGCGCACCGAGGAGGCGATGGCCGAGTTCGAGCGGGCCATCGCACTGGACCCAAATTCCTTCGAGGCCCATTACTTCTACGGCCGCACCTGCTTCGCGCAGAACAAGCTCGAGCGCGCCGCGCAGCTGTGCGAACGGGCCGCGGAACTGAAGCCGGATGACTACCAGGCACCGGCCATGCTGTGCATGATCTACCCCTCGATCGGGCGCATGGGCGAGCGCGAGGGGATCGCCCGCGTATGCGTGGAGAGAGCGCAGGCCGAACTGCTGCTGCATCCGGAGAACCCACGGCCCGCGTACCTCGGGGCGACCGCGCTGATCGCTCTTGAGGAGTTGGACCGCTCGCGCGAGTGGCTGGCGCGGGCGCTGGCCATCGATCCGGATGATCTTCTGACCCAGTACAACGCGGCCTGTGTGCACGCGCGCCTGGGTGACCACGAGGTGGCGTTCGATCTGCTGGAGAAACTCCTGCCGCACGCCAATCACGAGACCAAGTCGTGGGTCAAGGTCGATTCGGACTTCGAGTCCCTGCGGGCGTTGCCGCGCTACCAGCAGGTTCTGCGGCTGATTGGCTGAAGCTGGATGCCCATCGCTCAGCGCGGTCCGCGTGGACCCCTATGAAATACGTGACGATGACCCCAATCGGCGTGGTGACGGCCGAGCGGCCGAGCGAACCTGATCGGCATCCGCGGATGTCGCAGACCGTGAGTCGAGGCGGGATCGGTGTATCTCGCGGGACTGGATGCGGTTATGGCACCCCCGTGCTCGATCTCAAGCCTGGGTCGTGGAGCTTGTTGGCCTGGGCGCCGGATGTTGAGTACACAGCCGCGGATGGGCCTACCATGGGCTCATACCACCAAGGGGTTCGACATGGCCCGAATCATCGCGCTGCTCAGTCTCCTCATCGCGCTCCCGGTTCTCGCCGACACGCCGCAGCCGGCCGCCCCAGGGCAGAAGGCGATCCTGGTGACGGGTGCGAGCACTGGCATCGGCCGCAGGATCACCGAGAAGCTCGCCGGCGACGGCTACTTCGTCTACGCCGGCGCCCGCAAGGACGCCGACCTCAAAGCGCTGGGCGAGATCAAGAACGTCCAGGCGATACGTCTGGATGTGACCAAGCCGGAGGAGATAGCCGCCGCCGTGGCGACGGTCACGCAGGGAGGCAAGGGGCTGTACGGGCTGATCAATAACGCGGGCATCGCCGCGGTGGGCTCCGTCGCCGACACGACGCTCGAGGAGTTCGAGCTGGTCATGGCGGTGAATGTCGGCGGACCCTACCGCATGACCAAGGCCTTCCTGCCGCTGATCACCGCCCAGAAAGGCAGGATCATCACCATCGGGTCCATCTCCGGGATCCTCGCCAGCCCCGACCTTCCCGCCTATTCAATGAGCAAGCACGCGATGGAGGCCTTCACCGATTCGCTCGCCGCGCAGATGAAGGGCACGGGCGTGCAGGTCAGCGTGGTCGAGCCGGGGAACTATGACTCGCGGATCGGCGTGAACGCGGCCAAGCGGGAGGGCATCGACAATTCGCGCGCGGATCGGTCGAAGTACAAGAAACCGGACGAGGTCGCCGCCGCGGTGGCGCAGGCGCTGTCCGAGGCGAACCCGAGGCGGCGCTACATGGTCGTCCCGAACCAGCAGGAGGCGGAACGGACGATCGCGAAGCAGATCGAGCAGCTGGTGCAGCTCAACGAGGGCCAGCCCTACACCTACGACCGGGACGAGCTGACCAAGATGCTCGATGCCGCGCTTGCGACGAGCCAGCCGAAGACCAGGCCCGAGACCCACTAACCCTCGCTCGACCGACGGGTCCTTCAGGCGGCCGGGAAGGCTCCTTCCCGCGTAACGCAGTGAGCCGTGCCGCCGTTCTGGCGGATCATCGAATTGATTCATGGGCCCGGCGAGGCGGCCCCGCTCGCCTTTTAGTCCGGCGACCGCTGGCCGGAAAGCTGCGCATCACGCAGGTCAAGGATCGTCCGCATCGTGTCAGCTTGATCGGGGGTCTTGTCGGTGCGGTAGCGCTTCACCCGCGCGAGACGCAGGGCAACGCCGCCGGGATAGCGGGTGCTTGCCTGCAGGTCGCTGAAGGCGATCTCCACTACGAGCTCCGGACGAACCCAGACGGTGAGCGCGTCCCGCCGAGTCGCGCGCGCGAGCAATTCGCGCGTCTGCCATTCGAGCAATTCATCGGTCAGTCCCTTGAAGGTCTTGCCCAACATGACGAAGCGACCGGTCGAAGGATCCAGCGCCCCCAGGTGCAGATTGGACAGCTTTCCGGTACGCCGGCCGTGTCCCCACTCCGCGGCGAGCACCACCAGGTCGAGGGTGTGGGCCCGCTTGATCTTGAGCCAGCTCGCGCCGCGATTGCCGGCCTCGTAGGGGGCATCGAGAGCCTTGGCCATCACGCCTTCATGTCCCGCCGCGAGCGTCGCCTGGTAGAAGGTCTGCGCCTCCGCAGCTGACGCGGTCACCAGGCTCGGCATACGCCGCGCCGCGGGCACCACCTCCGATAGTCGTTGGCGACGTTCGCGGCCTGGCAGATCGACGGTGGCCTGGCCATCCAGCAGCAGGCAGTCGAAATAGTACGCCCGCATGGGCAGTGCCGCGCGCGCTCGCTCGACGCCGAGCTTGCGACCGAAGCGTCGCATCGTCATCTGGAACGGGTAAGGGCGGCCGGCGCCATCCATCGCGATCGCCTCGCCATCGAGTACCAGGGAATCCGCCGCGAACGAGCGCACGGACTCGGCGATCTCCGGCACGGCGTCCGTGACCTCGTTGAGGTTGCGCGTGTAGATGCGCACCTCGTCGCCACGCTTGTGCACCTGTATGCGGGCGCCATCCATTTTCCACTCGAAGGCGATCTCCCCGCTGAGGGCGCCGAGGGCTTGTGTCACGTCCGTCGCGGTTTGCGCCAGCATCGGCACCACCGGTACGAAGAGCTGGAGCGTCAGCGCTGAAAGCGCGCCGCCGCCCTCCATGAGCGCGCGGCGTCCGAGCGCGCCCAGATCGCCGGTGTACATCGCGGCGCGCCGCACCTGCGCTGCCGGCAATCCCGCGGCCTTCGCTATGGCCTCGATCATCATCCCGCCCAGAGCGCCCTGGCGCAGTTCTCCGGCGAGCAGCGGCACCAGGAAGGCCCGCTCTTCAGCGGTTGCCCTGGCGAGCAGGTCGCGCAGCGCCGCCGAACGTCGTTGCACGGCGCCTTTGGCGCGCTGTCCCGCGAATGTCGTGAGCGCCTCGTCAACGTCCGCGATGCTGAGCGCGCCGCGCGCCGGTACCTCGTCCGGCGTCGCGTCGCGAAACTTCGCGAAGCCAATGCCGATCCGACCCTGCGGCAGGGAGCCCGAGAGGTAATGCGTCGCGGCCGATATTTCCTCTGGGTCCAGGGTGCGCAGGAAATCGGCCAATTCCCTTATCTTCGCCACCCGGCTCGCCGAGGCGCCGACGCGCCGCGAAGTCGCGACCAATTCGCTCAATGATGTCATGGACGCGTCCGGGCGTGCGAGGAAGTCAAGTGTAGTCCGCGTGCGCCGGGCTTTCTTGAGAGTGAGCTTCGGAGCTCGCCGCGGGAAGCGGTAGGAAAGGCCCTACGACGTCGCGCAGGTGTGAACCAGTGGCTGCGGCTATCGCTTGCGCACACGCGCTCCGCGCACTCACATGGCGGCGAGAAAGACCTCACGTGGCGGCTGAACCACGCGAATGATTCCACGCCGGGGGAGCGTCCGCGTTGCCGGCCAGCAAGCGACTGCGGGTGCAAGCCGAGCGCGCCGCGGCGCGAAGATCCATGAGCGACCCGAGACCTCCGGCAGCGCAGGGCGAGACGTCACCGTGCTTCCCGCCCGCCCGGGGACCCCTCCTACACATTCTTCCAGTGATGTCCGATACGCTGGGATTCACCCCCGCGCCAATTTAGGCACCCATCACGGCGAACGGGAGACGGACATGGCCAGATATGGAAAAGCGGCCTCAGCGAAGGTCGAGAAAACGATGAAGGAACGCAACCAAGGCACGCTGCGAAGTGGCAGGTCGGGCAAGAAGGTCACGAGCCGCGAGCAGGCCATCGCGATCGGTCTCTCGGGAGCGCGTAAGAGCGGCGCCAAGGTGCCCCGCCGTGAGAATGCCAGGAAGGCGAGCTGAGTCGGGGCGAAGCGGGGAGGATCGGGTACGCCGATTCTGGGGTCCGGTTAAGGCTAGAATCGGGCCACGCGGGTAGCGGGTGCGTGGCGAGATTGATGAGAGCTGCGAATTGGAGCAAGGCATGCCCGCTGGTGATTTCCGCGGTATTGCTGCTGTCGTGCGCAAGCCAGCCTCCGGTGACCCCGGCTTCGCCGCCCGCCGCCGGACGGGCGAGGAATGCCCCGCCTCCCGCGCCATCCCCGGTCGCCGCCGCCCGTAAGCCGCCGCGCTTCCTATACCCCTCGAACATCGACTGGTATCCGACCCAGGCGAAGCGGCACCTCGACACCGGGCGGGTCTTAGTGGAATTCAAGATCGACACCAAGGGCAAGGCGGTCTCGATGAAGATCCTCAGGGCCGAGGCGCCGCGCATACTGCGCAAGGCGGCACTCGATTTCATCACCGACGTGACCTTCGACGTCACGGATCCCACCTACGCCGCGGCGGATTCCGACGCGGCCTTCGCGATTTCAGTTCGATTCTGCATCGCCGACTGCGCCAGCGTACCGGGCTTCCCCGGATACGAGGATGCGCGGATCACCGGGTCCCCGGTCAGTCCGCTGTACGACCACTAAGAGATCGGCGGCGCGCCACCCTCGAGTTTTCGGCGCTCGACGAACGCGGTCAGCTTGGCCAGTACTTCCGCATCGATAGGCGGCGGCTGGAAGGCGGCGAGCGTCTC
Organism: Pseudomonadota bacterium; assembly: GCA_025360865.1. GTDB lineage: Bacteria > Pseudomonadota > Gammaproteobacteria > Steroidobacterales > Steroidobacteraceae > 13-2-20CM-66-19. Next base: position 5,778 of record JANYBG010000113.1, read on the forward strand.
GCGCCATACGGTACCCGCGCGGTCGGTGGCGGTCTTCGCGCCGCCGTCAGACCAGGCGCCGTAGTTACGCCAGTCCGAGACCAGCGGCGCGTAGAACGCGTCACGGTAGCGCAGCATCGTGTGGGCGGCCGCGAAGAAGTGCCCGCCGGGGCCCACCTCGGTCACGGCGTCGACGCCAATTTCCTCGGCCGAGGCTGACACCGGCTGAAACACCTCGGCGAACATCTGCAGCATCTCCACGTCGAGGATGAACTTCTCGATCGACGCGGTGAGCCCGCCCTCGAGCCAGCCGGCCGCGTGCAGCACGAAATGGCAACCGCCCAGCAATGCTCCCCACAGGCTCATCTGCGACTCGTAGGCCGATTGCGCATCCGGGGCGTTGGAGGCCGTGGCGCTCGAGCAGCGCCACGGCGCGCCGATGTGACGCGCGAGCTGGCCAGCCCCGAAAGCCGCCTTGGTGTACTCGGGCGTCCCGAAGGCCGGTGAGCCTGACTTCATGTCCACGTTGGA
>JANYBG010000157.1 GCA_025360865.1 Pseudomonadota bacterium
CCCTTCGATCGCAGGAGATCCGGGGCTTCAGCGCATCGCAGGATCGCCGGAGTCGCCACGGGCGAAGCGACCGTCGTGATCAGAGAAGATGATCTCGACACGGCGGTTTTGCTGGCGTCCCTCGGCCGTGGAATTGGATGCCACGGGCAGGGTGGGGCCCTTGCCGACTGCCTGTAAGTTCGCCGCCGACACTCCGCGCTGTATCAGGGCGGATGCCACCGTATCGGCGCGGCGCTGCGACAGTTCGTCGTTGGTCGCCTGAGAACCGGTGCTGTCGGTGTGTCCCTCGATCACCAGGCGAGTCTGGGGATTGGACTGCATGTAACCGGCGAGGCGGTCAAGCACGGCCATCGCGCCGGGCTTGAGCGTGGCACGGCCGGTGTCAAACAGCACATCGCCCAGGGTCACGACCATACCGCGATCGGTCTGCTTGGCCTTCAGGTCCGCCAGCTGCTGCTGCGCCGCGGCCAGCTGATCCTTCGCATTCTGGGCTTCGCGGGCCCGCGCCTCGAGCAGCACGCGACTGCGCTCGCCCGAGGCGTTGTTCACCTGCGCCTGCGCCTGCGCGGTCGCGACCCGGGCTTGTCCGGTCTGCGCGTGGCGCTCGGCCAGATAGGCCAGGTGGTCAACCTCGGTCATCGGTTGCTTGTTCTGCAGCGCCGTCTCGGCCTGCTGCAGATTGTTACGGGCGGCGGCCAGGTCATCCGTGGCGGCCTGCTGGGCCATGGGCTCCGCGGCGAGGGTCTCGGTGGCCGCGCGTGCGCGGTCGATCTGGTCGCTGTGCTGGGGCGCCGTGGCGCACGCCGCCAGCAGCGCGGTGAGCGTTCCTACGTAAATGATGCGTTTCATGTTCAGTGCTTCCTTGATCAGTTCGGCTTGGTCACGACGGCGGGGGCGGGCGGCGCCATCGTCGCGTCCGCGGCGCGATCGGCCTCGGTGCGCAGCGAGTCATTGCCCTTGTTGACCTCGCGGGCGGCCTTCTGGGCCTCCCCGGCCTGCGAACGGGCGGTCGCCAGATCCGCATCCACCGCGGCGGATTCCGCGTAGCTGCGCGCGACGTCGTACTTGTGGGCGGTATCCGCGGTATCCGCGGCCGTCAGCTCGTCATGGGCGCGCTGCAGGTCCGCAGCCGCATAACTTTGGGCGCCGGCCTTGTCGGCCTGCTCCACGAGGGTATGGGCGCGGCTGAGCTCGGCCTTGGGCGATGGGCCCTCGGTCGCGCATCCGGCCCCCGCGAGCGCCAGCGCGCCGATCGGTATAAGCATAATTCGTAAGTACATGGAGGTGTCCCTGGCTTGGTTTTTACGAGCAGCAATCATGAGCCATAGCGTATCAGCTGCATGTCAGGCAAATGTCGCTATCAAGCGTCGCCGCACGCCGCATCGCACGTAGGAGTTCGCTGACTCCGCCGGCGCCGGGGGGGCGTGTGCGCGGGGGGGGGGAACCGCGCGTTGGTAGGGTTAGAATGCTCCAAAGGCGGTGGTCGCCAGGGGTGGTCGTGCGCATCTCGGCAGCACAGGTTCAGGCATTCCAGGCGGACGGCGCGCTCGTACTGCGGGGCCTGCTCTCGGCCGCGCAGGTCGCGCGCCTGCGCGCGGGGATCGAGGAGAATCTCGCGCACCCGAGCCCCCGGGCGAAGGTGGCCAGCCGCGGCGACGACCCCGGCTCCTTCGTCGAGGACTTCTGTTGCTGGCGGGATAACGCTCATTACCGGGGCGTGATCTTCGAGTCAGGGCTCGGGGCCGCGGGCGCCGCTCTCATGCGCAGCCGCACCGCGCGGCTCTACCATGACCACATGCTGACGAAGGAGCCCGGCACGCGGACGCGCACGCCGTGGCACCAGGATCAGCCGTACTACAACATCAGCGGCAACCAGAACTGCAGCTTCTGGATCCCGGTGGATCCTGTCGACCGCGACTCAACCCTGGAACTGGTCGCAGGCTCCCACCGCGGTCCCTGGCTGATGCCGCGCTCCTTCATGGACGCCCAAGCGAAGTGGTTTCCGGAAGGCTGCCTGGCGGATCGCCCTGACGTCGATGGCCGTCGTGAGGCTTTCAGGATTCTCGGCTGGGCGCTGGAACCCGGCGATGCGGTCTGCTTCCACATGCTCACCCTGCATGGGTCGGCCGGCGTCGGGCTCGACCAGCGACGGCGGGTGTTCTCGGTGCGCGTGATGGGGGATGACGTGCGTCACGCGCCCAGGCGCTGGGCGACGTCGCCCGAGTTTGAGGGTCTGACGGACGAACTGCCATCCGGCGCGCCGCTCGATCATCCCTTGTTCCCGTTGCTGTGGGAGGAGGGCGCCCGCGCCTCAGAAGCCGACATAGCCGTGCGTGATGGCGAAGGCCACGACGCCGGTCGCCGAGCGCACCCCGAGCTTGCGCATGAGGTTGGTGCGGTGGCGCTCCACGGTCTTATGGCTGACGGCCAGCAGCTGCGCCATCTCGCGCGTGCGGTAGCCTTCCGCGATGAGGGTGACCACCTCCTGCTCCCGGGCCGTGAGCAGGCCGGCGCTTTCCGTGCGCCGCGCCGCCCGCGGTGGCGCCTTGCGCGCGCGGGCGGGGCTCTCGAGGACTGACTTGCTGATGTAGTGCTTACGCTCACCCAGCGCGTGAATGGCGTTGAAGAGTTCAGCGCGATGGTCGTTGCGCAGGACGTAGCCATCGACGCCAGCGCGGCGTGCCACCTCGATGGCCGGACCCTCGCCTGAAACGGACAGCACCAGCACCGCGGACTCGGGCCAGCGCCGTTTCACGTGCGCAACGGTTTGCGGGCCAGCCTTCAACGCCAAGCCGAAATCCATGATCACGACGTTGGGGCGAAGATCTCCGCGTGTGCGCAGCGCATCGCGTGCGCTGGCGAAGGTGCCATCCACATGGAGAGAATCTTCCTGGTGCAAAAGGGCGCAGAGCCCGTCCCGCACGATTCCGTCCTCGTCGATGACCAGAATATGAGTCTTGCGACGCATGGCCATTACCCCCCCCCAGCCGCAATATACGCCAGGCTGGCCAAGCAGTCCCGGTCAGACCTCCACCATTGGGAACGCGGGCGGTTAGTCGGGGGCAACTTCGGGCGGATCGCCCGGATTGCGCTCGAGCATGCGGAAGAGCGTACTAACGCGACGGCATCGCGCTGACTTCGCGGCGAGGCGTCGAGACTCGATTCGCCTTAGCGCAACGAAGTGCGCGGAGTAGAACATGCATGCCGACTTGTCAGCCCGCTCAGCGCGCTCGCTACTTTCGCTGGTTGCGATCTCCATCAGCGCCTGTGGAGGCGGGGGTAGTGGCACGCCGCCGCCGATGTCTTACACGGTGGGTGGCACTATTTCCGGCCTACACGGCACGGGGCTGGTGCTTGTCAATAGCGGCGGCTCCAACCTCAGCGTCGCCTCGAACAGCACGTCTTTTACGTTCGCCACCGCGCTTGCAAGCGGCGATCCGTACAACGTCACCGTGATGACCCAGCCGAGCGGCCCCAGTCAGACGTGCACGGTGGCTAACGGGAGTGGTGCCGTCGCTGGTAGCAGCATCACGAACGTCAGGGTCACCTGCAACAACGTGTCTGAGGAATTGGTCATCTCTGACATGCAGGGAAGCAGCGCCGCGTTTCTCATTGACCCAGTCACCGGCTCGTTGCGCTCCACGGGAATCCCCACGGGATTGACGGCCACGGGGCCGATGGCAACGGATCCGGCCGGAAAGTTCGTGTTCGCGTTGAATTCAACGCCACCGGGCATATTCGCTTACACGGTCGATTCCTCGGGCGCGCTGTCGCAGGTCGCGGGCAGCCCCTTCCTCGCTCCCGTCAATCCGGATCTGCGCGGTCTCGTTGTCGACCCCACCGGAAAGTTCCTCTATTCCGGCAGCGCATCGGGCGCGCTCGCCTACGCGATCGACGGCACGACGGGTGTGATCTCACTCATCACGGGCAGCCCTTTCGCCGGGCCGCCCCTCGGCACGCCTCCGGGAAGCGCGACCTGTCCGTGTGTCGCGACGCATACATTTCTCTACTACGCGCAATACCTGGGCGTGGGTAGCTTTAGGATTGATGCATTTGGCATCAACACAACGACCGGCGCGCTTACATCCGTCGGTTCTGCCGGTATCGATGCCTGTTGTACTGACGACATCCATGCAACGACTGATCCGGCTCAGAGATTTTTTTATCTTATAGGTGGCCCGTCGGTTGCGTCGTACACAATTGATGGCAGCACTGGCGCGCTCACCAATACCGGCGGAGTGGGCGCGCCGGCTCCAACGCTTTGGATTGGAATCGTGATTGATCCCACGGGTAAGTTCGCCTATGTGTTGGATGGGTCGCCGTCGGCAGGCAGCAATCTGTATGCCTACTCCATAAATTCGACG
>JANYBG010000204.1 GCA_025360865.1 Pseudomonadota bacterium
CTTCACCCAGGTGGTGTTCGACTTCAAGGTGACGCCGGCGCTGGTGACGCGCGGCCTCATCATCGCGGTGGCGATCGGCATGATCGGTGGCTTGCTGCCAGCGGTCCGCGCCGCGCGCATGCCGGTGACAGCCGGGTTGCGCGAGCTCTAGAGAATCCGCTTGAGGGCCGCGCACAAGGCGTGGACCTCATCCTCCGGCTGGTCCCAGGACACCACCAGCCGCGCCGCGCCGTCGCTCTGCGGTCCCCAGTCGTAGAACTCGAAGCCCGCCTCGCGCAGCCCCTGGCGGCGCTCCACGCCCAGCGCGACGAACACCTGGTTGGCTTCGACCGGGTGTAGGAGCGCGGCGTTGGCAGCGCGGGCGATGTCCTGCGCCAGGCGGTTGGTCTTCTCGGCGTTGCGCTTCCACAGGCCGGTTTCCAGGTACGCGATCAGCTGCGCGGAGACATACCGGGACTTTGACAGCAGATGCCCGGCCCGCTTGCGCCGCAGCTCGAAGTCACGCGCCAGCGCCGGATCAAAGAAGATGACCGCTTCCGCGGACATCGCGCCGTTCTTGGTCGCCCCGAACGACAGGACATCGACGCCGGCCCGCCAGGTGATGTCCCCGGGGTGGCAATCGAGGAAGGCGACGACGTTTGCGAAGCGCGCACCGTCCATGTGGACCTTGAGCCCGCGTTCGTGCGCGAAGCCTGAGAGGGCGGCGATTTCGCGTGGCCGGTAGGCGGCGCCCAGGTCCGTGGCCTGCACGAGCGACAGCACCGCCGGCTGGATGTTGTGAACGTCGCCGCGCGGTCGCCGCGCCGCGGCCTGAAGGGTCGCAAGTGACACGCGCCCATGTTCTCCGGGCAGGAGCATCAACTGCGCCCCGCCGGTGAAGAATCCCGGCGCACCGCACTCATCGACGGCGATGTGCGATTCCTCGTGCGCGAAGATGCCCCCGTACGGCGGTGACAGTGTCGCCAGCGCCAGCGCGTTGGCCGCCGTGCCGGAGATAACCGGGAAGGCGCGCACAGCCGTGCCGAAGTGGTCGCTGAAGCAGCGATCCAGGCGCTGCGTCCACTCATCATCCCCGTAGGCCGGGGCGCGCCCGTGGTTGACTTCCTGCAGGGCGGCCAGGATCTCCGGGCAGGCGCTCGCGGTGTTATCGCTCAGGAAACGCAATACGATGACTCCAATTTTTGACCGGGCGCGCCGGGGTTCAGTCGATGCGCCAGCGGAAGGACCAGGCCCCGAAGGCGAGGAACACCAGCGCCGTGACGCCTAGATAGAGCAGGTGCGGGGCGATCTGCACGAGGCCGGCGCCATCGAGCATGACCGCGCGCGCGGCATCGATCGCGTGCGTCAGCGGGAAGACGTGCGCGATCCACTGCACCCAGCGCGGTGAGCCCTCGAGCGAGAACCAGATCCCCGACAGCAGCATCATCGGCCAGGTGAGAAGGTTGAGCAGCCCGCCGACGAGTTCCTCGCTGGAGAAGCGCGCGGCGATGGTAAGTCCCAGTGCGATCATTGACAGGGCGCTGAGCAGCGCCACCACCGCGAGCAGGAGGCCACTGCCGGCGACCTGGAACCTGATGATGGCGCCGATGCCGAAGTAGAGGATCGCGGTGACGAAGAGGATGAGCGCCAGGCGCGATAGCACCTGCGCGCTGAGGAACTCGAAGGCGGTGAGCGGAGTCGCGTGCAGGCGCTTGAGGAAGCCGCTCTTGCGATAACGCAGCACGACATACCCCACCCCGAACAGGCAGCTGAACATCATGTTCATGCCCAGGATGCCGGGGAAGAGCCAGTCGACGTAGCGCACCGCCTTGCCGGTGACGGGCTGGCGGGCCGCCGCCGGATCCGCGGCGAGCAGCAGCTTCTCCACGATATAGCCCTTGGGCGCGTCAGTGTTCACCCAGTAACGGGCCGGCCCATGCGGATCCACGAGCAGGTCGAGCTGCTGGTGGGTGAGGTTTCGCATCGCCGTGTTGACGTCCTTCTCGACGATGAACTCCACGTAATGCTCGCCCAGGAACGGATAGGCCTGCTTGTCGATGCGCGTGTCCAGCACGCCGACCTTGAACAGCGGCCGCTCGGGTCCACCGAAGACGAAGCCCATGCCCACGACCACCATCACCGGCAGCAGCAGCGTGAAGATCATCGTGCCGCGATCGCGCAGGAACTCGAGGTTGCGCGCATGCAGCACGGAGAGCATTCGCCTGATCACGGGCGCAGCTCCTTGCCGGTCAGCTCCAGGAACAGGTCCTCGAGGTTGGCCGGGCGTATGCGCAGGTGCGCCAGCGGCACGTCCGCGGCCATGAGCGCGCGCAGCGTGCCTTCGATGTCGTGGGTGCTGATCTCGACGCGGTCGGCGCCCTCGATGATGTTGAGGTCCAGCGCGCGCGCGGCCGGCGGAAACCCCTGGCGGGGCAGCTCGAGCATGACTTCCGCGAAGTGCTCGTTCAGGAGCCTGCGCGGGGGACCCTGGGCGACCAGGCGTCCCTTGTCCATGATCGCGATCTCATCGCACAGCAGTTCCGCCTCTTCCATGTAGTGGGTGGTGAGGATGATGGTCTTGCGGCGCGCCTTGATGGACTGCACCAGGTCCCAGAAGTTGCGGCGCGCCTGCGGGTCAAGACCTGTGGTGGGCTCATCGAGGAACAGCACCGCCGGGTCGTGGACCAGCGCGATGGCCAGCAGCAGCCGCTGCTGCTGGCCGCCGGAGAGCTTGCGGCTGTCGCGGTCGGCGAGCTTCTCCAGCGCGCACAGGCGGATGATCTCCTCGACGTCGAGGCCCGAGGCGTACAGCCCCCGGAAGAGGCCGATGCACTGGCGCACGGTGAGGAAGTCCTGCAGCGCTGTCTTCTGGAAGAGGATGCCAGCCTCCTCCTGGAAGCGCGCGCCGAGCGGGGCACCCCGGTAGAGCACCTCGCCCGCGGTCGGCGGCAGGATTCCCTCCATGATCTCGATGGTCGTCGTCTTGCCGGCACCATTGGGCCCCAGCAGGCCAAAACAGGTCCCTTCCGCAACCGCGAACGAGACCCCCGCGACGGCGGTGGTGGCCGGGTACTGCTTGATGAGGTCACGGACCTCAAGGATGGGCGTGCTCAAGGAAGGGCGGCTCGCTCCGGGCGGGGGTGGCGCGCGATCCTAGCGGATTCCGCGCAGCGCCGCCCGTCCAAACGGTTGCCGCGTGAGCGCCGCCGTGTACCATCCGCGCATGAGCCAAGAGCACGACCAGGGCGGGCGCGTTTCCAGCGCGGGCGAGCCGGCGCCGCTGGAGCTGGGATCAGCCCTGACCTACGAGGGTTACCTGCACCTGGACCAGCTGCTGGATGCGCAGAAGCCGCTGTCGGGTGAGCACAACGAGATGCTGTTCATCATCGTGCACCAGGTCTCGGAGCTGTGGATGCGGCTGATGCTGCACGAGCTGACCGCGGCGATCACCTGCGTGAAGCGCGATGAACTGGATCCGGCGATGAAGATGCTGGCGCGCATCTCGGGCACTCAATCGCAGCTGATCAGCGCGTGGGACGTGCTCTCGACCATGTCCCCGTTCGAGTACTCGGGCTTTCGCAACGAGCTCGGGCGCTCCTCGGGATTTCAGTCGGTGCAGTACCGCATGCTGGAGTTCCTGTTCGGCAACAAGAACCCGCAAATCCTCGCCGCCCACGAGGGCGATCCGTCGGCCCACGCGCGGCTTGAGCGCGCGCTGGTCGCCCCGTCGCTGTACGACGAGTCGCTACGCCTGCTCAGCCAGCGCGGCTACGAGATCCCGGAAAGCCACCTGGTGCGCGACTTCAGCCAGCGGTACGTGCCGAGCAAGCAGGTCGCCGGTGCCTGGCTTGGCGTGTACCACAACGCGGAAAGCCATTGGGACCTGTACGAACTCGCGGAGAGCCTCGTGGACCTCGACTACAAGTTCCAGCTGTGGCGCTGCCATCACCTGAAGACCGTCGAGCGCATCATCGGCTACAAGCCCGGCACCGGGGGCACCGCCGGAGTGAGCTATCTCGCCAAGGCGCTGGAGCTTAAGTTCTTTCCGGAGCTGTGGACGATCCGCACGTCCCTGTGAGTTCCTAGCGCCAGGTGACGCTGGGAATGCCGTGCGCGCGCGCCAGCGTGCGTCCCCGCGCGCTGCCGTTGACGAGCAGCGGACGGTCGGCCTTCGCCAGGTGTGGGACATCCTCCGGCGAGTTGCCGTAGGCGCTGACGAGCGCTCCGGGGTGCTGGGCGCGCAGCCGCTCGAGACAGCGCACCTTTTCCTCGCCGCGCCGGTTTGGCGTTGTCAGGTTTCCCACCAGCCGATCGCCATCCCATTCGACCCCGGTGCAGATGCTCTGAGCGAAGCCTAAGGCCTGGGCGAGTTGCGGCACGTACAGATCGGTGCTGGCACTCAGGAGCACCAGCGTATCCCCGGCCGCCCTGTGCTGCTCGATCCGCGCGAGCGCGTCGGCGAACACCCGGCGCGGTGGCAGGCGGGCGATGAACTCGGTGGTCCAGGACTCGATCTCAGCCCGTCCGCGGCCGCCCAGGGTGGCGCGGATCAAAGAGGACTTGAGCACCCCCTCGTCGGCCAGGCCGACCGCGAAGCGCAGCAGCGCCGGCAGGACGCGCGGCAGCCCGAGCCAGCCCAGCGGATGGTCAGCCAAGAAGCCGGCGATGTAGGGCGCGAGCGTGTCGTGCGGTGTGATCGTTCCGTCGAGATCGAACACGGCAAGCCCCGGGGCACCGCCACTCGCTGCAACCGGTGCCACCGCCTCCGTGTTCCTGAGGCCTTCGGTCAGGTGCCCCCGCCAGCGGTAGCGAGTTGGCGCAGCACGTACTGCAGGATGCCCCCATGCCGGTAGTAGTCGCGCTCCTTGGGGGTGTCGATGCGCAGTCGCGCCTTGAACTGCACCGGCTTGCCCGCCTGCGGGGTCGCGGTGACGCTCACCTCACGGGCCTCGTCCTTGCTCAATCCCTCGATCGTGAACACCTCACGGCCGGTGAGCCCGAGCGAGGTCACGCTTTGTCCCGGCAGGAACTGCAGCGGGGCGACGCCCATGCCAATGAGGTTCGAGCGATGGATACGCTCGAAGCTCTCGGCGATCACCGCCTTCACCCCCAGCAGCAGCGTGCCCTTGGCCGCCCAGTCGCGCGAGGAGCCGGTGCCGTACTCGCGCCCGGCGAGGACGACCAGCGGGATCTTTTCCTGCTTGTATTGCATCGCCGCGTCATAAATGGAGGCCTGCTTGCCATCGGGCAGGTGCGCGGTCACGCCGCCCTCGACGCCGGGCACCATGAGGTTGCGCAGGCGGATGTTGGCGAAGGTGCCGCGCATCATCACCTCGTGATTGCCGCGGCGCGCGCCGTAGGAGTTGAAGTCCTTCGGTTCCACGCCCTGCTCGACCAGATACTTGGCCGCGGGGCTGGACCTGGAGATGTTGCCCGCGGGCGAGATATGGTCGGTGGTGACCGAGTCGCCCAGCACCGCGAGCGCGCGCGCGCCCCTGACGTCGGCCAGCGGCGCGGGCGTCATCGTCATGCCATCGAAATAGGGCGGGTTCTTCACGTACGTGGACTTCGCGTCCCAGCTGTAGAGCTTGCCCGCGGGGATCTTGATGCTGGCCCAGTTCTCATCGCCCTCATAGACCGTCGCGTAGCTGTTGCGGAACATCGTGGAGTCTATCGAGCGCTTGAGCAGTTCCTGCACTTCCGTGTCACTCGGCCAGATGTCGGCCAGGAACACCGGCTTGCCGGCCTTGTCCACGCCCAGTGGCTCGGTCGTGAGGTCAATGTCCAGGCTGCCTGCGAGCGCGTACGCGACGACCAGCGGCGGGGAGGCGAGGAAGTTCATGCGTACTTCCGGGTGAACGCGGCCCTCGAAGTTACGGTTGCCCGAGAGCACCGCGCCCGCGGTGAGGTCTCCGGCTTTCACGGCGGCGGAGATCTCCGGCTTCAGGGGCCCTGAATTTCCGATGCAGGTCTGACATCCATAGCCGGTGACGAAGAAGCCGATCGCGTCGAGATCATCCAGCACCGCGGCCTTTGTGAAGTAGTCCATAACCACGCGCGAGCCGGGAGAAAGGCTGGTCTTGACCCAGGGTTTGGCCGTAAGTCCGCGCTCGCGCGCCTTGCGCGCGAGCAATCCCGCGCCGAGCATCACGGACGGGTTGGAGGTGTTGGTGCAGCTGGTGATGGCGGCGATGAGCACCGCGCCGTCCTTGAGCTGCAGATCCTGGCCCTCGAGCCTCACCGGCGCGCTGCCACGGCCTGCTGACTTGCGCGCCACGCGCTCCTCGGCGGCCTTCTTCGCGTTGCTCTCGTAAACGGACTTGACGTTCTTTAGCGTCACGCGGTCCTGCGGGCGGCGGGGACCGGCGAGGCTCGGCTCGACCTGGGACAGGTCCAGTTCGAGCTCGTCGGTGAAACGGGCCGCGAGCGACCCCTGGCTGCGCCACATGCCCTGGGCCTTGGCATACGCGCTGACGAGGTCGATGCGCTCCTTGGGGCGGCCGGAGAGCTCCAGGTAGCGGATCGTCTCGACATCAATCGGGAACAGGCCGCAGGTACTGCCGTACTCGGGGGCCATGTTGGCGATGGTCGCGCGGTCAGCCAGGGGCAGGTTCGAGAGCCCGTCGCCAAAGAACTCGACGAACTTGTCCACCACGCCCTTCTTGCGCAGCATCTCGGTGACGGTGAGCACGAGGTCCGTGGCGGTGGCGCCCGGCCGCAGCTTGCCCTCGAGACGGAAGCCGACGACCTGCGGGATGAGCATGGTCACGGGCTGCCCGAGCATGGCCGCCTCGGCCTCGATGCCACCGACGCCCCAGCCCAGGACCCCGAGGCCATTGATCATGGTGGTATGCGAGTCGGTGCCGACCAGGGTGTCCGGATAAGCGCGCCGGTTGCCGTTGGTCTCGCCATCGAAGATCACGCGCCCCAGGAACTCGAGGTTCACCTGGTGCACGATCCCGGTATTGGGTGGGACCACGGCGAAGTTGCGGAATGCGGTCTGGCCCCACCGCAGAAACGCGTAGCGCTCCTTGTTGCGGGCGAACTCGATGGCGGTATTGGCGGCGAGCGCGCCGGCGAAGCCATACTCATCGACCTGCACGGAGTGATCGATCACCAGTTCTGCGGGCGCCAGCGGATTGACGCGCTCGGGGTCGCCGCCAAGGCGCACGATCGCATCGCGCATCGCGGCCAGGTCCACCACGCACGGTACGCCGGTGAAGTCCTGCAGAATGACGCGCGCGGGCGTGAAGGCGATTTCGTGCGAGGGCGTGGCGGCGGGATCCCAATCGAGCAGCGCCTCGATGTCGGCGCGCGTGACGCTGACCCCGTCCTCGAAGCGCAGCAGGTTCTCCAGCAGGATCTTCAGCGAATAGGGCAGGCGGGCCAGTTTCTCCTGCGGCAGTGACGCCAGGCTCCAGATCTCGTAGGACCGATCACTGACAGTGAGAGTCGAGCGCGCCCGGAAGCTATTCGTCATGCGTATCTCCGCTGTGAGCCGCCAATTATATCGCTCGACCGGGGCGCGCGCTGCCTCGAGTTCAGGCCGCCGCGGCGGCCGCGCCGGCGGCGGTGTCGACAGCCTCGATCACCGCCCCGCCCAGGCACCGCTCCGCCTCGTAGGCGACGATGTACTGACCCGGCGTCACCGCGCGCTGCGGCTGCTCGAAAATGACGCGGACAGTCCCATCCGCGGCCGGGACAAGGCGTGCCGGCTGGTCCGCCTGGCGATAGCGCACTTTCACCGAGGCGGCGAAGGGCTGCCGCCGGGGTGGGACGAGCCAGTGCCACGGGCCGCTCGTGAGGCCGGCGCTGCTCAGGAGGCGATGGTCATGCCCCTGGACGACGACCAGGGTATTGCGCGACGCATCCTTCACGGCCACGTACCAGGGCTGCTCCGGACGGCCGGACCGCCCGCCGATGTTGAGCCCGGTGCGCTGTCCGAGGGTGTGGAAGGCCAAGCCCTCGTGGGTGCCCAGGCGCTCGCCGTCCGCGGACTCAATGGGGCCTGGGACCCCCTTTAGGAACCGGGCGAGAAACTCGCGGAACGGACGCTCGCCGATGAAGCAGATACCCGTGCTGTCGGGCTTGTCGAACACGGGCAGCCCGGCGTGCCGGGCGCGTTCGCGAACCTCCGCCTTCACCAGTTCGCCCAGCGGCATCAGCACGCGTGAGAATTCCTCCCGTGGCACCGCGTGCAGGAAATAGCACTGGTCCTTGGCCGCATCGCGCGCCTTTAGTAGCGCCGTCCCATCGGGCGCGGCGGCGATCCGCGCGTAGTGTCCCGTGGCGAAGTGAGTCGCGCCCAGCCGACGCGCCCAGGTGAGGCCCACGCCGAACTTGATCTCACGATTGCACAGCACATCCGGGTTCGGGGTCCGGCCCGCGGCGTGCTCGCTCAGGAAATGACCGAAGACCCGCTCGCGGTACTCCCGGGCGAAGCTTGCCTTGTGCAGCGGTATGCCTAAGACACCGGCGACCGCCCTCGCGTCCTGGTAGTCCTGGGCCGCCGTGCAGTAGGCGTCGTCGTCCTCTTCCCAGTTGCTCATGAAGAGTCCCTGGACCTCCCAGCCCGCCTGCTGCAACAACAGCGCCGCCACGGCCGAGTCGACGCCGCCTGAGAGGCCGACGATGACGCGACCGCCGGGGGACGGGGCGAAGGGTAGGGGGGTGCTCATGCCGCGAATTCTACCGCGGCGCGGCCCAAGGCCCGAGCCGGGCGGAGCGAGCTAAAGGCAGGCGGTCGGGGCGAAGGTGGTGGCGTTCTCGAGCCCGAGCCCCTCGACGGTCGCCAGCGCGAGGAACGCGCCGGCGCGGTAGTCCTCGATACAGCGAAGGACGAGCGGGCTGCGCAGCCGGTCCTGCCGCGCCACTAACTGCCCCTGCGAGAGCCAGTGCGTTGACACGATCCCCCGATCCAGGGGCTGGCTCGCATCGTGATCGGCGACCGAGCCCACGAAGGCGAAGCGCACCGTGGAGCGCCCGGAAGCCGGGTTGCGCCACAGGTATACCCCCAGCAGCGCCTCGGGCGTGAATCCCCAGGCGGTTTCCTCACGCACCTCGCGCACGATGGCGGCCAGCAGTGATTCGCCCCGTTCCACGTGGCCCGCGGGTTGGTTGAAGACCAGGCGCCGGTTGATGCGCTCCTCGACGACGAGGAAGCGGTCCTCGGTCTGGGCGATGGCGGCGACTGTTATGTCGGGACTGCGCGGCATGCGCGGGAGTATAGCCGCCGGCGTCCGGACCTCTAGGAGTTTGATCAGCCGCGACGGGCGGCGCGCAGTCCGTGCTCGGCTGCGCTGGCGTTCCACACCTGATCGAACTCTTGGAGGTAAAGACGCGCGGCGGTCTGATTGTCGATATCGGCGACGCCATCCCAGGTGTCCGCGCGCATGCGGTACACGATGGCCCGGTCATCGGCGATCAGGTAGGCGGAGGCGCGCTGGGGTGATTGCGCGGCCGCGTAGCGGATGTCGATGCAACTGGACAGCCGGCGCCCCATGGCCACGAAGCGGTTGCTGTCGCGCATGACGCGGGTCGGCTCGGCCAGCAGGACGCGCACCTTGGCGAAGCTGCGCGTCAGGACAAAGTGTTTGATGACGTCGAGGAAGGCGCTCTGGTCATACAGGTCCGGCTCAAGATCCGGGGTGTAGATCGAGATAAGGCGCTGGGCGGTCGCGGCGATCTCGTTGGCGGCGGCGCGCACTTCAGCGAGTGAGGTCAGCACGGCAAGCGTCTCTCCTCCATGGCGATTGAGGCCGCGACGGGCGCCGGAGTTAACCGATTCGGGTGCGTAGCGGGCGTTGGCCAGCTGCGCCAGAGCACTGTTCAGATCGATTTCCCCGGTAATGATCACTCGCCGGCGTCCCTTCATGCCTGCGCAGGAGGCAGGCTCCGGGGGATCTTAGTGACGGCGGCTTGGATTTCAGTGCGGAGCCGGTCACGGTTTGGCGGCGGGCGCGGACGGCGGTAAGTCAAAAGCGCGGCGTGGTTCGCACTTTGTCAGACGCTCACGAACAGCCTTTGGACATAAGACGACGCCCCAAGCTCGGGCGTGTCCATTTTGGCGGTACGGCTCGCGGATCAGATCTCGCGCGCCAGGCGCGCGGCGAGTCCGACGTAGTCAGCAGGCTTCAGCGCCCTGAGGCGCGCCTTCGCGTCAGCCGGCAGCGGCAGCGTATCGATGAACGCGCCGAGCGTCGGGCCATCGATCGCCTGTCCGCGCGTGAATTCCTTGAGACGCTCGTAACCACCGGGAATCCCCGCGGCGCGCAGCGCCGTCTGCACCGCCTCGCCTAGCACTTCCCACGCCGTGGAGAAATCCGCCACCATGCGCTGCGGGTCCGCCTCGATCTTGGCGAGTCCCCGGCCGAGTGAGTTCCACGCGATCAGCGCGTGGCCGAGCGCCACGCCGATATTGCGCAGCACGGTGGAATCGGTGAGGTCGCGCTGCCAGCGCGAGACCGGCAGCTTCTCGGCGAAATGGCGCAGCAGGGCATTGGCGACACCGCAGTTGCCTTCGGCGTTCTCGAAATCGATCGGATTCACCTTGTGCGGCATAGTCGAGGACCCGACTTCGCCGGCCACCGCGCGCTGGCGCAGGTATCCCAGCGATATGTAACCCCACACATCGCGCGACAGGTCGGTGAATATCACGTTGATCGCCGCGAGCGCGTCGCAGTACTCGCCCATCCAGTCGTGCGGCTCGATCTGAGTCGTCCACGGGTTGTACTCAAGGCCCAGCGAGCGCACGAACGACTCCGCGATCTTGGGCCAGTCGAGGGAGGGCACCGCGCACACGTGGGCGTTGAAGTTGCCGACCGCGCCGTTCCACTTGCCCAGGATAACGACCTGGGCCCAGCGCGTCCTGGCCCGCTCCAGGCGCGCCACGAAATTCGCGCATTCCTTGCCAAGCGTGGTGGGACTCGCCAGCTGCCCATGCGTGCGCGCGGGCATCGGAACTTCCGCGTAGCGCCGCGCGAGCGCGCGCAGTTCCCCGATGCGGGCCTCGAGGGTGAGTAGCAGCGTCGCGCGGCTGTGCTGTAGCAGGCGCGCGTAGCTGAGGTTGTTGATGTCCTCGGAAGTGCAGCCAAAGTGCACCAGTTCCAGCGTCGCGGGCGTCGCGCCGGCCGTCTGCAGCTGCTCGCGCACGTAGTACTCGACCGCCTTCACATCGTGATTGATGCGCGCCTCGATGGCCTTGACGGCGGTGGCCGCCGCGGCATCGGGCTCGCGCGCCAGTTCGCCGGCGCGCTGGCGCGCGGTCGCGGTCAGATCGGCGCCGGGGAGCGCCGGGGCCGCCTGCACGAGGTGCAGTAGCCACCGCGCCTCGATGCGGATGCGCTCGCGGATGAGGCCCGCCTCGGACAACCAGGCGCGCAGCGGGGCGGTGGCGTGGGCGTAGCGCCCGTCCACCGGGGAGAGCGCATCGAGCGCGGTCAGCGTCGCTTCGGGACCGGCGGACATGGGTTGGAGCGGCCTTGAAGTGCTAGGATTTGCCATCATAACGCAAACACACGTTTGGACGGCGGTGGAGTGAGCATGACGAGTTCCTTTAGGACTGAGCGCGACAGCATGGGCGAGCTGCAGGTGCCCGCGGATGCCCTGTGGGGCGCCCAGACCCAGCGCGCCGTGCAGAATTTCCGCATCAGCGGGCTGCCGCTGCCGCGCGCCTTCATCGCCGCCCTGGCGCTGGTGAAGCAGGCGTCCGCGCGCGCCAACACGAGCCTCGCGCTCCTGGACGGCAAGGTCGCCCAGGCCATCGAGTCAGCGGCCGCGGAAGTGGTGGCCGGCTCGCACGATGCGCACTTTCCGCTCGACGTCTTCCAGACCGGGTCCGGCACCAGCAGCAACATGAACGCCAACGAGGTGATCGCGGCTCTGGCCACCCGTCGCCTCGGCAGCGCGGTGCACCCGAATGACGATGTGAACATGGGGCAGTCGAGCAACGACGCCATCCCCACGGCCATCCACGTGAGCGCCGCGCTCAGTGTCCGCCGCGAGCTCGTGCCAGCGCTCGAGCACCTGCGTGATGTGCTCAGGGCCAAGGAGCAGGAGGTGGCGGGGATCGTCAAGACCGGGCGCACTCATCTTATGGATGCGATGCCGGTGACGCTCTCGCAGGAACTGTCCGGCTGGCGGACCCAGATCGAGAATGGGCTCGCGCGCGTCGCCGCCGTCGAGCCGCGCTTGCTCGCGCTCGCGCAGGGCGGCACCGCGGTCGGCACGGGCATCAACGCGCATCCTGAGTTCGGGCGGCGCTTCTGCGGCGAATTGGCGCAGCTCACCGGGGTGCCCTTCGTGCCCGCGCGCAACTATTTCGAGGCCCTGTCCGCGCAGGACACCGCCGTTGAACTGTCCGGGCAGCTCAAGGTGATCGCCAATTCGCCGCAGAAGCGCCGCCCGAACTCAGGATGCGCGTTGATGCCCGTGCCG
>JANYBG010000255.1 GCA_025360865.1 Pseudomonadota bacterium
CCCATCGATGAGCCGGGCTTCTCGCGCGCGCACGCGGGACCTTCTGTGCGCCGCTTCGCGCGTGAACTGGGGGTGGATCTGGCCCGCGTGGCCGGGCATGGCTTCAAAGGCCGAATCACGCACGATGACATCAAGGCCTACGTCAAGGCCGCGCTCGCGGGCGGCGCTCCCGCGCCGGCCTCGGCATCCGGGACGCCCGCGCTGCCGGCCGTACCCGCGGTGGACGTATCCCAGTTCGGGCCCGTGGAGACGCAGCCGCTGTCGCGTATCCAGCGCATCTCTGGCCCGCGCCTGCACGCGAGCTGGGTCAACATCCCCCACGTAACGCAGTTCGACGAGGCGGACATCACCGAGCTCGAGCAGTTGCGCGCGAGCCTCAAGGACAAGGCGCAGGCCGCGGGCGTCAAGCTCACCCCGCTCGCCTTCGTCTTGCGTGCCTGCGTCAAGGCGCTGCAGGAGTTCCCGCGCTTCAACTCGATCCTGGATCCGGGCGGCGCGAGCCTCATCGTGCGAAAGTACGTGAACATAGGCTTCGCGGCGGACACCCCGCAGGGACTCATCGTGCCGGTGGTGCGCGACGCCAACCGCAAGGACATCTACGAGCTGGCGCGCCAGCTTGGCGCGCTCTCGGAGAAGGCGCGCGCGGGCAAGCTGCCGCCGACTGACATGCAGGGCGCCGGCTTCACCATCTCGAGCCTGGGCGGCATCGGCGGCACCGCGTTCACCCCGATCATCAATGCCCCGGAAGTGGCGATCCTGGGCGTGTCGCGCTCGGCCATGCGCGCGGTCCACCACGAGGGTGGCTTCGTGCCGCGCCTCATGCTGCCGCTGTCCCTGTCCTACGATCACCGGGTGATTGATGGGGCGATGGCGGCGCGCTTCACGAGTTTCCTCGCGCAGGCCCTCGCCGCCCCCCGCGCGCTGATCGAGGCGGTGCCGTGAGCGTGGACCTGCGGGTACCGGACCTCGGCGACTTCAGCGACATTGAAGTGGTCGAGGTCCTGGTCAAGGCCGGCGACACCGTCGAGCTCGACACGCCGCTCGTCACGCTCGAGACCGACAAGGCCTCGCTGGATGTCCCGTCAACCGGCCCCGGCCGGATCAGCGAGGTCCTGCTCAAGCGCGGCGACAAGGTTTCCAAGGGCTCGCTCATCGCGCGCATGGAAGGCGCCGCGGCGACCGCGCCCGTTGCCGCCGCGCCCGTCGCTACTGTGGTGGAGCCGACGCCTGCGCCGCAGGCTGCCGCCCCCGCGGCGCGAGCGGGTACCGCGCCTCCCGGGGCGGGGGACACGGTACGTATGCCGGCTCCGGACCCGGTCCGCAAGGGCGCCGCGAGCGAGGGGTTCAACCGCAGCGCGCAATTGATCGTGCTCGGCTCAGGACCCGGGGGCTATACGGCCGCGTTCCGGGCGGCGGATCTTGGCCTCAATGTGATCCTCGTCGAGCGCGACGAGGCGCTGGGCGGGGTGTGTCTGAACGTGGGTTGCATCCCTTCCAAGGCGCTCCTGCATGCGGCCAAGGTGATCGAGGAAGCGCAGGAGATGGGCGAGCGGGGCATCTCCTTCGGAGTGCCCAAGATCGAGCTGCCCAAGCTGCGTGCCTGGAAGTGCGCGATCGTCGCCAAGCTCACCGGCGGCCTCAAGGTGCTCGCCCGACAGCGCAAGGTGGAGATACTGCGTGGCACGGGCCGCTTCGTCGGCCCGAACATCATGGAGGTCATGGGCGCCAGCGGCTCGGAGCGCATCCGCTTCGAGCAGTGCATCATCGCGGCGGGATCCGAGGCGGTGCGCCTGCCGGGACTGCCGGATGACCCGCGCATCATCGATTCCAGCGGGGCGCTGGAGCTACCGGAGATCAAGGGTGGCCTGCTCGTGATCGGCGGCGGCATCATCGGCCTGGAGATGGCCTGCGTGTTCGATGCGCTCGGCACGCGGGTGAGCGTGGTCGAGCTCACCGCGCAGCTCATGCCCGGCTGCGACCCCGACCTCGTGCGGCCGCTCGAGAAGCGCATCCGCGCGCGCTACGAACAGATTCTCACCGACACCAAGGTCACGGGCATCGAGGCGCGGCCGGAGGGTCTTCGGGTGAGCTTCGCCGGCGCGAAGGCGCCCACGCCGCAGTCCTTCGATCGCGTGCTGGTCGCCGTCGGGCGCGTGCCCAACGGCCGCGCCATCGGCGCGGATCTCGCGGGAGTGATGGTCTCGGATCGGGGCTTCATCGGCACCGACAAACAGATGCGCACCAACGTGCGGCACATCTTCGCCGTCGGTGACATCGCCGGCGCGCCGCTGCTCGCCCACAAGGCGATGCACGAAGGCAAGGTGGCCGCCGAGGTCGCCGCCGGCCACAAGAGCGCATTCGATGCGCGCGTCATCCCCTCAGTGGCCTACACCGATCCTGAGATCGCCTGGACCGGCCTCACCGAGACCGAGGCGCGCGAGAAGGGCATCGCGTTCAAGAAGGGCGCCTTCCCATGGGTGGCCAGTGGCCGCTCGCTCGCGCTGGGTCGCGAGGAGGGCTTCACCAAGCTGCTGTTCGATCCCGACAGCCATCGCGTGCTCGGCGCGGGCATCGTCGGCACCAACGCGGGCGAACTGATCACCGAGGTCTCGCTTGCCATCGAGACCGGCTGCGATGCGAGTGATATCGGGTTGACGATCCATCCGCACCCGACCCTGAGTGAGACGGTGGCGAATGCCGCCGACGCCTTCGAGGGCACGCTCACGGATCTTTACATTCCGAGGAAGCAATAGTCGCCGGGGGTTGGCCATCGCGAACGCGGCGAAGGGGCGGAGGCGAAGTGGCGGCCATACGGCAGCCCCGGCATTGGCGCTGTTCGCGTGCGGCGCGTGGAAACCTCACGCCGCGGCACCCGGACGCGGAGGGGCCTTCCGCACCGGTTTGACGCGGCGCAGGCCGCGACGCATACCCATAAGTTGTATTCGAGAACTCGCCTGTGCGCGGGGCCCAGGTGGCCATCCCGCCGACGGGCACACTGAGCCGATGCATCCGCGGCTGACCCTCGGCGGTTTTCCGCCTGTTCAGCGGGCGGTAGCGGCGGTGACTAGAGGCGCCGCAGGCGCTCCAGGTACGCAATTTCGGACGGCGCGTGGCCGACGCGCTGCCCTTCCCAAAGGGCTTCGGCGAGTGGCTCGAGCATGCGGTGCTCGGCCTCGTGCGCGCCACCGGCGCGTGCGGCGAGATCGCGGTGGATCGCGGCGATGCCCGCCGGACGATCGGTCGCCACCTGCTCGCGGATCGCGAGATGCAGCCCCATATGCAGGAAGGGATTCTCCCGGTCGCCCTCGGGGGTGAATTCCGCGAGCAGCGCGGCATCTCCTGACTCGAGCCAGCCGATGTACTCCGGGTGCTCCGAGATCACAGCGGCGAGCTGTCCCTCGAGCGGCTCGAGCGGTTCGCGCGCGCTGAACTTGCGCCACGCCTCGAGATACCGGCGCCGCATCTCCGCGCGTCCATCGCCTGCGAAGAAACTCATCCAGCGGATCGTCCCGCGCGCCGCGCCGCCCGGCGCACACGCTCGCCCACGCCCTTCTTCTTGACTGCCGGCTTCGGCCTGGTCTTCTGCTTGTACTCGCACAGGTCGCGGATCAGGCAGGCGGGGCAGGCGGGTGAGCGCGCGGTGCAAACGTAGCGCCCGTGCAGCAGCAGCCAGTGGTGCGCGTCCTTGCGATACTCCGCCGGTGTGGCGCGCACCAGCGCGTCCTCGACCGCGCGTGGGTTGCCGCCGGGAGCGAGGCCGGTGCGGTTGGCCACGCGGAAGATGTGGGTATCGACGGCGATCTCGGCCTCACCGAACACCATGTTGAGGATGATGCTCGCGGTCTTGCGACCCACCCCGGGCAGCTCCTCAAGCGCCGCGCGGTCACCAGGGACCTCGCCGCCATGCAGGTCGAGCAGCCGCTGGCACAGGGCGATCAGGTTCTTCGCCTTGGTGTTGTACAGGCCCACCGCGCGGATGTAGTCCTTCACGCCCTCGACGCCCAGGGCGGCGATGGCGTGCGGCGTATTCGCCACCGGGAAGAGGATGCGCGTCGCGCCGTTCACGCTCTTGTCCGTGGTGTGAGCCGAGAGCATGACCGCCACCAGCAGCTCGAACGGGGAGTCGTGCAGCAGTTCGGTGGTCGGCGCCGGGTTAGCGGCCTTAAGCCGGCGGAAGATCGCGGTTCGCGTGGCCGGATGCATGGGCGGCAAGGATGCGCGGGCGGCCGCGCGCTGTCGAGCGCGGGGCCCCGCGGAATATCACCTGATGATGAGCACGATCTTTCCCGGCACGTGACCGGCCTCGAGTCGCTCCTGTGCCTTGGCGGCATCGGCGAGTGGGTACTCCGCGCCGATCGGCACCACGAGGTGGACGGACTCGATGGCCTCGTTCAGGCGCTCGAACTCCTGCACGCCCGGGACGGCGTCGTAGCGGATCAGGCGCAGGCCTTCGCGCGCCTTGGGCACCGGATGCACGCCCGAGGGGTAGGCGGCGAGGCCGCCGCTGCGCACCGTGGCCATGCACTGTTCCTGCGCGTCCCCGCCGGCCAGGACCAGCAGGGCATCGACGCCGCCAGGGGCGAACGCGCGCGCGGCGGCGGGAATGTCGTCGTGCCTGCCGTCGATCACGACGTCGGCGCCGAGTGCCTTGACGGCTGCGATCTCGTCATCGCCGGAGACGGTGGCGAGGATGCGCGCGCCGCGCAGCTTGGCGAACTGCACGGCAAGGGTGCCCACGCCGCCGGCGGCGCCATGGATAATCAGTGTCGTGCCCCGCGTCACGTGCAGCGCATCATCGATTCCCTGTATCGCGGTGAGCCCCGTGGTGCCTATCGCCCCGGCTTCCTTCAGTGTCAGGCCTTTGGGGAGGTGGCCGACGCGCTCGGCCGGAACGGAGACGTACTGGGCGTAGAAGCCGCCGCGCGGGTTGTCCCAGCTATAGGTGTACACCGGGTCGCCCAGCTTGAATCCCTTGACCTTGGCGCCCTTGGCCACGATGACACCCGAGCCGTCGGTGCCGAGCGCGAGCGGCAGCACGGCGTTCTTGAACATCGTGAGGTCCTTGCGCACCAGCACGTCCCAGCTGGCGACCCCCGCGGTGTGCAGCTCGATCAGCACCTCGTCGGCGGCGGGCTTCGGCACGGGCAGCGTGTGCATCGTGAGCACTTCAGGGCCCCCGGTCTTCTCGAGCGCCATCGCCTGCATGGTCCTGGGCAGCGGCGCGGCCGCGGCGCTACTCGAGCCGAGTGTCCACGCGAGCAGTGCGAGAGCCATGCGAAGTACCGACATAACGCGATCCCCATCTGTGTGTGACCCGACACGAGAGGCGCGCCGCCCGTGACCGGCGGTATCTTGCACCAGCGGCTGCCCACCCGCCATGTCCGCCGGGTGCGCCCAGCGTGGTCCGCATTCACCCTCGAACGAACACCGGGAGCGCCCGGCCCGCGCTAGCCCGTCTCCTCGACGCGGCTTACTCTACAGAGCGCGCGCGGCTTTCTTGGCTGCCTTGACCAACTCGGCCCGTCGCCGCGCGCGCAGGGTGGTGCGCGAATTGTGGGCCTCGAAGCGGGTACGGTTATCGGCTGAGCTGGGCGCGGCGGGACTTTCCGCCAGATCGGCACGCGGCACCATGGTGATGCAGTCGACGGGGCACGGGGCGATGCACAGCTCGCATCCCGTGCACAGCCCCAGGAGCACGGTGTGCATCTGTTTCTGCGCACCGATGATCGCATCGACCGGGCAGGGCGGCAGGCATTTCGCGCAGCCGATGCAGGCCTCCTCGTCGATCCGCGCCACCAGCGGCGGTCCTTCGACGCCATTCACGGGGTTCAGGGCCACGGCCGCGTGCCGTGTCAGATGCGCGAGCGCCGCGATCGTCGCCGCCCCGCCGGGCGGGCACTGGTTGATGGCGGCCGCGCTGTCGCTGATCGCCTGTGCATACGGGCGACAGCCGTGGTAGCCGCAGCGGGTGCACTGGGTCTGCGGCAGGAGCGCATCGATGTCATCCACGCTGACCATGAAGGCGCCTCGGGCTAGCTGACGCGCATTCCCGGCAGGGCGCCGGAGTCCGGCGCCAGCAGGAAAAGACCCGGGGCGTCGTTGCTGGCCGCGAGCACCATCCCTTCCGAGACCCCGAACTGCATTTTTCGCGGCGCGAGGTTCGCGACCATGACCGTCAGGCGGCCCTTGAGTTGCGCCGGGTCGTAGGCGGACTTTATCCCCGCGAACACCGTGCGCTGCTCCGTGCCCAGGTCGAGGGTGAGCTTCAGGAGCTTGTCGGAGCCTTCGACCACGGCGGCCTCGACGATGCGCGCCACGCGCAAGTCGACGCGCTTGAACTCATCGATGGACAGCGCCGCGGGAGTCGCGTTGGCCCTCGCCGCCGCCTTCGCTGGCGCGGGCTTGGCCACCCCGGCGGCGGCGGTTGCCGCGCCGAACAGCGCGTCCAGCTGCTTGGGGTCCACGCGCTGCATCAGGTGCTGGTAGGTCCCGATGCTTTTTGGCGGCACCAGCGCGTCGGCCCACGTGAACGGGACGTCGAGCCCAAATAATTCCGTGGCGGCGCGCGTGGTGAGCTCGGGCAGCACCGGGGCGAGCAGCACCGAGAGCACCTTGAAGCCGAACAGCGCGCGCGAGCACACCTGCTGCAGTTCCGCGACCTTCGCCGGGTCCTTGGCGAGCACCCACGGCCGCGCGGCGTCGTAGTTCTGGTTGATCGAGTCGGCGAAGGTCATGATCTCGCGCAGCGCGCGCCCGTACTCGCGCGTCTCGTAGGCGTCGCCGACCGATGCGGTCAGCGCTTGCGCGGCCGCGGTCAGCGTGCTGATGTCCGCGGCGAAGGCGAGCTCGCCGGCGAACTGCCGGGTGATGAAGTTCGCGGCGCGGCTGGCGATGTTCACGTACTTGCCGATGAGGTCCGCGTTCACGCGCGCGACGAAGTCGGACGGATTGAAGTCCATGTCCTCGATGCTGCCGTTGAGCTTCGCGGCGATGTAGTAGCGCAGCCACTCGGAGTTCATGCCCAGTTCCAGGTAGCGCAGCGGGCTGATGCCGGTGCCGCGCGACTTGGACATCTTCTCGCCCGAGACGTTGATGAAGCCGTGCACGTAGACGTGGTCGGGAACCTTGAACGGGCTGCCGGCGAACTTCAGCATCGCCGGCCAGAACAGCGTGTGGAAGTAGATGATGTCCTTGCCGATGAAGTGGATCTGCTCGCTGTCCGCCGCCCCGAGGAACTCCTCGAACGAGCGCCGCTCGCCCCTCATGCGCGCCTTGCCCGAGTCGAAGTAACTCTTCAGCGCCGCGAGGTAACCGATGGGAGCGTCCAGCCACACGTAGAAGTACTTGCCCGGCGCATCTGGGATCGGGATGCCGAAGTAGGGCGCGTCGCGGGAGATGTCCCAGTCCCCGAGCGCCTTGTCACCGGTGCCCGAGAGCCACTCGCGCGCCTTGTTGGCCACCTGCGGCTGCAGTCGACCCGGGGCGTCGAGCCACTCCTTGAGGAAGGCGACGCATTTGGGGTCCGAGAGCCGGAAGAAGAAGTGGTCGGAGCTGCGCAGCTCCGGTTTCGCGCCCGAGAGCGCTGAGTGGGGGTTGATGAGCTCGGTGGGCGCGTAGACGGTGCCGCAGACCTCGCAGGCATCGCCGTACTGGTCCTTGGAGTGGCAGTTGGGGCACTCGCCCTTGATGTAGCGGTCGGCGAGGAACATGCCCTTGACCGGGTCGTAGAACTGCTCGACCGACTTCACGTAGATCAGCCCCGCGGCCTTCAGGCGCGCGTACACCGCCTGCGACAACTGGGTGTTCTCCGGCGAGTCGGTGGAGTGCCAGTGGTCGAAGCTGAGGTGGAACCCCGACAGGTACTGCGGCCGGCCAGCGGCGATGCGCGCGACGAGTTCCCGCGGGGTGATCCCCTCGGCCTCGGCCTTGAGCATGATCGGCGCGCCGTGGGCGTCGTCCGCGCCGACGAAGTGCACCTCGTGCCCCTGCATGCGCTGGAAGCGCGCCCAGATGTCGGCCTGGATGTATTCCATGATGTGGCCGATGTGGAACGGGCCGTTGGCGTACGGCAGCGCGGTGGTGAGGAAGATCTTGCGGGTCATCCGGCCTAGCTTACACCGCCGGGCGGGACTTTCCGCGGTGGCCGCCGGGTCAGTCGGAGTCCTTGAGGTCCTCGAATTTCGCCTTGTTGATGGCCTTCTTGTACGCCTCCTTGCCGCTGATTTGCCGTGAGTCGAGCAGCTGCTGGATCGCCGTGTCCATGGTGCGCATGCCGAAGGCGCCGCCGGCCTGCATGGTGTTCTCCAGCTGGTCGAGCTTGCCCTGGCGGATCAGATTGGAGGAGGCCGGGGTGTTCACGAGTATCTCCAGCGCGGCCACGCGCCCCTGTTTGTCGGCCCGTTGCAGCAACTGCTGCGAGACCACCCCGCGCAGCGAGGTCGAGAGCATCGTGCGCACGTGCGACTGCTTGTCGGAAGGGAAGGCATTCACCATGCGGTCCACCGTCGGGGCCGCCCCGTTGGTGTGCAGCGTGCCCATAACGAGGATGCCCATCTCGGCCGCGGTCACCGCGATGCTCATGGTCTCAAGGTCGCGCAACTCGCCGACTAAGATGACGTCCGGATCCTCGCGCAGGGCCGAATGCAGAGCCGCCGCGAAGCTGGGCGCGTGCACGCCGATCTCGCGCTGGCTGATGAGGCAGTTCTTGCGTTCGTGCACGAACTCGATCGGGTCTTCGATGGTGAGGATGTGGCCCTTCTCGCGGCGGTTGATGTCATCGATCATCGCGGCAAGCGTGGTCGACTTGCCCGAACCGGTCTTGCCGGTGACCAGGATCAGTCCATTCGTGGCGCGCGCCATTTGACGCACGGCCTCGGGCAGCTTCAGTTCGTCCATCGTGAGCGCTTTGGAGGGGATGGCGCGGAACACCGCACCCATGCCATTCACCTGGCGCATGACGTTCACGCGGAAGCGGCCGCGGTCGGCCAGGCTGTAGGCGAAGTCGGCGCCGTCCTGGGCCTCGAAACGGTCCAGCGCGGGCTTGGGCATGATCTCGTAAAGCGCGGTCTTCACCTGCTCGGGCGCCAGGCGCTCGGGCCGCAGCGGCGAGATGTCGCCGTACAGGCGGATGCGGGGCGGGTCGCCGGCGATGAAATGCAGGTCCGAGCCGCGCTTGTCGAGGATCTCGTTCAGGTAGGTGTCGATCTGTGCCATGGCGGGCCGTTCAGCCGGTGACGGCCTTGTTCGTGGATGTCGCCGCGGGGGACTGCGACGTGCCGGTGATGTCGAGCTTGGGCAGCATGCTGGTGTCGGTCACGAAGCGCTGGAAGGCCTTTTTATCGGAGGCATAGGCGTAGGCGTCATCCGGGTCGACCTGGCGGGCGGTGATGGCCGCGAGCAGCGCCTGATCGAGCAGCTGCATGCCAAGATCGCGCCCCATCTGCATCTGCGTCGGGATCTGGTGCGACTGCTCGGTCTGGATCAGCTTCGCGATCGCCTTGGTCATCAAGAGCGTCTCGCAGATGGCCTTACGGCCGTTGCTGTCGGCGTTCTTCACCAGCACCTGGGTGACCACCGCGAGCAGGCTCTGCGCGAGAAAGCTCTTGGTCTGCTCGCGCTCCTGCACCGGCAGCGCGTCGATGATGCGGTCGATGGTCTTGACCGCGCTCGTCGTGTGCAGCGTGCCCAGCACCAGGTGCCCGGTCTCCGCGGCCGTCATGGCCATGGAGATGGTTTCCGCGTCGCGAAGCTCGCCCACCAGGATCACGTCAGGGTCCTCGCGCATCGCCGCGCGCACGCCCTCCGCGAAGCTTGGAATGTGGGTGTTGAGCTCGCGCTGGATGACCTGGCTGTTCTTGCTCGGGTGGACGAACTCGATCGGGTCCTCGAGGCTGATGATGTTCAGGCGGCGCGTTGTGTTCAGGTGGTCGATCATCGCGGCAAGCGTCGTCGACTTGCCCGTGCCGGTGGAGCCGGTGACGAGCACCATGCCCTGGTGGAAGTCGCACAGCTTGGTGACGATCGGCGGCAGCCCGAGCTTCTCGAGGGTGGGGACCGCGGCCGGGATGGTGCGGAAGGTGGCGCCGATCCCGGTCTCCTTGCGGTAGACATTGACGCGAAAGCGCCCGCCCTCGGCGGAGACGTAGGAGAAATCCAGGTCCAGGCCCCGGCCGAAAGTCTCGGTCTGCGAGCGGGTCAGGATCTCCCCGATGTAGCTCTCGAGCTCGGATGCGCGCAGCTCGCGGAACTTGATCGGCAGGAGATCCCCATGCATGCGCAGCATGGGAGGGACCCCCACGGCCAGGTGGACATCGGAGCACCCCTGCTGTGTGCCGAGCTTGAGGAAGGCGTCAATACGCGCCAAGTCACTGCTCCCTAAGGACTTTTACTTGCTGATGTTTAGCCCGTATCGGGCTTTTCGATCAACAGCTTATGCGCGGAAATTTGACGTAACGCACGAAGTTTCGCAAGGCACCGGGGGCGGCAGGGGCCGGCGGCGGCCCGGGGGGTGCGACTACTTGGTGTAGACGGCCAGGGCCGCTGACAGCTCGTCCATGCTCTGGAAGCGCTTGGTCTTGTCGACCGCCATGGCGCGCATGACCAGGTCCGACAGGCCCGGCGGGAGGTTGGGATTCACGTCCTGGGCGATGCGGGCCTTGCCCTGCACGTGCTGGTACATGACCGACATGTGGTCACCGCGCGTATAGGGCGGTACCCCGGTGACCATCTCGTAGAGCATGACGCCCAGGGCGTAGATGTCGGCGCGCTCGTCGACCTTCTTGCCGAGGATCTGCTCCGGCGCCATGTACTTCGGCGAGCCGATGACGTAGCCGGTCTTGGTGAGCTGCGTATCGCCCTCGCGGTGCGCCGCGGCGACGCCGAAGTCCACGATCTTCAGCAGCCCCTCCTGATTGATCAGCACGTTCGCGGGCTTCAGGTCGCGATGCACGATGCCGACCTGGTGAGCGACGGTCATGCCGGTGCAGATGTCGATGCCGAACTGCATCGCGCGCTTGAGCTCAACCGGCTTCTCGTTCACCACCTCGCCCCCTAGGGTGTGCGAGGGGAAGTACTCCATCGAGATGGCGTAGTTGCCCTGGATGTAGAGGAAGTCGTAGATGCGGATGACGTTCTTGTGGGTGATCTTGCGCGAGTAGCGCAGCTCGTGCACGAAGCGCTTCATCACCTCTTCGTCGCCCGACACGTTCGGGTTCAGGAACTTCAGGATCAGGCGCTCGTCGACGACCGTGTCCTCCATGAGGAGCACCGTGCCGAAGGCGCCGCGGCCGATACGGTCGATGTACTTGTAGCGACCCTCGAGGACATCCCCGGGCTTGAGCGTGTTGATGTCCAGTCGCGCGGCGGCCTCGGCCTGCTTGACCGCCTTGGCGAGCTCCTGGTCGGAGATCAGCAGCGTCTTGGCCGCCTCTGAGGCGCTCGGCACCGGCGCGGCCTGGCGCGGCGGCTCGGCGCTCGGACGCGAGGCGGTCGCGCCCGCGGGCCCCGCGGGCGGCAGGGACTTGGAGCCCGAGGCCATCTGCGTCGGCGCTACGCCTGCGATGCGGTTGTCGAGTTCGCTC
This sequence comes from Pseudomonadota bacterium, assembly GCA_025360865.1. GTDB lineage: Bacteria > Pseudomonadota > Gammaproteobacteria > Steroidobacterales > Steroidobacteraceae > 13-2-20CM-66-19. Next base: position 11,580 of record JANYBG010000255.1, read on the forward strand.
ACGGCCGCGGCGGCCATGCGCGAGATGGTCTGGTCCGGGGAGGCGACCTGGGCCTGCAGCTCGTTGCGCACCTTTGCCGTCACCGCCATGGCCCAGGGCGCGTGAATGCGCCCTCCAAACGGCGTGAGAACACAGACACGCCAATCGCCCAGGTCATCGAGGACACGCTCGATCACGATCGTGCGGTCGTCCGGAACCGCCCCCGTGGCGGCTTGCTGATCATTGAGATATTGGAGAAAGTTCCGCGCCGCGAGCTCGCCCAGATCATGCCGGGACATGAGGCGCTTGATCGCGGCGGCCGGCTGCATCG
>JANYBG010000049.1 GCA_025360865.1 Pseudomonadota bacterium
CGCGCTGCTCAGTGCGGTGCTGCTGCTCTATAAGGCGTTCGGCAATTTCCGCGACGCGTTCCTGGTACTGTTCAACCTCCCGCTCGCGATGATCGGGGGCATCGTTGCGCTGTATTTGGCGGGAGCGAATTTAAGCGTAGCGGCCGTTATCGGCTTTATCACGCTATTTGGCATTGCTACGCGCAATGGCATCATCCTGGTCAGTCACTACAATCAACTCCGTGCGGCAGGGAGGCCCTTAGAAGAAGTCGTGATGCAGGGCACGATGGATCGCCTGGTCCCGGTGCTGATGACCGCCCTTACGGCAGCGCTGGGGCTTCTGCCGCTCATGTTTGGGTCACCGGTCGGAAAGGAGCTCGAAGTTCCCTTGGCGCAAGTTGTGCTCGGCGGCCTATTGACTGCCACGCTTCTGAATATGGTCGTGGTTCCTACTGTGTACAACCGCGTCGAAAGCTGGCGCGAGCGCCGGCATGCTGCTGCTAGCCTAGTTCAACTCGAACCTCTGGAGACCCACTGATGAAACATTCTATTTTCGAAGCGATTGGTTTAAGCCTGGTATTGACCTGTGCGCTCGGCGCGTCAGCTCAAGTCGCGACGGCTGCGGAAACGTCCGAAAAGACTGTGATACCCGCGACCGCGGAGGGTTTGTGGCAAGCCATCGACGCGAAGTCCGCAGAGCTCAAGAAGACAATTGATAAAGGAGACCTTGAAGAAGTGCATCATCAAGCTTTCGCGATCCGCGATCTCGTTGCTGCGTTGCCCGATAAATCAAGCTCGCTGTCGCCTGAGAGCCAAGCCAAGGTCAAGAGCGGTATCAAGTTTGTTGCCACCCTCGCTGAACGGCTCGATGCCTCGGGGGATGCCAAGGACGCGGCCGCCACGAAGCAGAACTTCGAGAAACTTACGACCGTACTGACATCGCTTCGGGCAAATTATTCGCTGGGAAAATGAGATACTACGTGCGCTCTTTGCAGGCACCTATGAGAGAGGTGGCCCCACGAAACTAGACGATTTTCGCGGTCGGGATGAGTGGAGTCCTGAGGTTTAAGCTGCCACCGCGAGCGGCAGGGATTCGAAGTACACGGCATTGGGGGTCGGCGGTCAAGTGAGGTAAGAGGACCTCGTGTGTTGAAGAACGTCACATACCGGGCGATGCCAGCTCTGGCGGCAGAGACGGATTCGTAGGCATGCAGCTAGACCTCCTCGTATTTAACCGATCGCCACAGACGCTCGAAAAACACGTTGTCGCGCCAAGCGCCACGGCCATCCATGCTGATGCGGATAGCATTGCGCTTCAGGACGTCGATGAAGTCGGCCGCAGTGAATTGCGAGCCCTGGTCGGTATTGAATATCTCTGGCCGCCCGAATTGCTGGATCGCCTCCTCGAGCGCGTCGACACAGATGTCAGCCGTGAGGCTGTTCGAAAGGCGCCAGGAGAGGATCTTGCGTGTGAACCAGTCGATGACGGCGACCAGGTACACGAAGCCGCGCGCCATCGGGATGTAAGTTACATCCGACGCCCACACTTGGTTCGGCCGATCAACAACGAGTCGGCGCAGCAGATACGGGAACACCGGATGGGCCGGATGTCGGCGACTCGTGTTCGAGCGTCGGTAGATCGCTTCGATGCCCATTTTCAGCATCAAAGTCGCCACGTGCTTACGACCGACGAGAAAGCCTTCCCCGACCAGCAGATCCCGCAGCATGCGACTGCCGGGGAAGGGTAGCTCCAGATGCAGCTCATCGATCCGCCGCATCAACTGAAGATCCGCTGGCGACACCGGCACGGACTCGTAGTAGAGCGAGGCCCGCGACAGCTCGAGCACCTGGCCTGGCGCGTCAGGCTCAGCTTGTGCTCCACGTCGATCATCGCTTTGCGCTCGGTCCGGGCAGCCGTCCGAGCGCGCCGGCTAAAAAATCGATCTCCAGGGCCTGCTGGCCGATCTTCGCGTGCAGCTCCTTCAGCGGCACCGCCTCGGCCTCCGAGCCACGCTCTGCGGCTGAGGCGAACACATCGCAGGCACGCTCAAGTAGCTGCCCCTTCCACTGCGTAATCTGGTTCGGATGAACATCGAACCGTTGCGCCAGCTCGGTCAGCGTCGCGTCGCCCTTGAGAGCCGCGAGTGCCACCTTCGCCTTGAATATCGCAGAATGATTGCGGCGGGTACGTCTGGTCATGTCTCTCCATCCCTAAGAGGGATATCCTCGCTCGGTTCATGCAGAGACTCCACTTATCCCGTTGTCTCGTTCCTTGGGGCCACCTCTCGCGTCGGGCAGGCATCCAGCGGGTCGGCCGAGACGATGATGGCAACAAAGAGTCGACTTGATGCGGCCCCCGGCGTCTCGTGGCTGAGAATGAGCGCCGGCAGCGACACAGCTCCAATGCACGTCGCACCGCCCCTCAAGAACAATAAGTTAGCAGCCCAACACTCAGGCGGCGGCAGTGTGCGAGTGCGCCGGGCCCTGAGGGTGTACGTTCTCGTGCAGATCAAGGCTTGTCGGATGGCTAGCTTCGAGAATTGCTTTAGACCTTGCCATCTCATCCGCTGAGCCATGTGCCACGACCAAATAGCTGTCCGTCTTGACGGCTTCTTCGTACAAAATCACGCTGAATCTTTTCCCAATTGACGTCCCCTAACTGTTCGTTGCGCCGGCAAAGCCCTGATGGTAAGCGCCGCGCGCGAAAGGCGACATCAGCAGTCCTAACCACTCGACGTCGGCTCGCACCTACTCGCCCGCTGCGCGCGCGCGATCGACTGGAGCAGTATCTTGTTATGAGTGGCATCGTAGTTCTGAAATTAGTTCGCAGCGTCTCGAAAGCGGAGCAGAAGCGTCGGTTACTTGCCCGTATCGATACGCCGGAAACGAACTGGAAGTTTTCGCTCGCGGACGCCGAAGAGCAGATTATTGGAACAATACATGGGCGCTTTTGAGGACGCCTTTAATCACACCAGCACAGAATGGCCGTTGTCATCATTCCGGCCGACAACAAACGGTTTACTCGCACAATGGTGCCGACGTAATTGTCGACACTCTCAAGTCGCTCAAACTGAGTTACTCCGGAGTTAGCGAGCAACACCTGCAGCACCTTTTAGAAGCTCGGCAACTTTTGGAAAAGGAGCCCTGAAGAATCGAGCCGACGCTCTCGCCGCGAGGGAACCGGGATTCTGAGGCTGCTCGTAAATGACGCGGCCAAGGGGTTTCACGGCCAAGACTTCGCTTACGCCTGGTTCCGGGAGGTTTTCGTATGCTGCTGCTTATGGCGTTGGCGGACAATATTACCTGTGTGCGCCATCGCACCGACTTGTTCCGGCCACTACCACCAGAGTGTCGCGAGCCGCCAACCAGCGAACCGTTAACGAGTAAGGATCATGCTGAATATAAAAATCGTGAGCTGGTCGCTGGGGCTTTTTGCTGCCACCAGCTTCGTACTTTGCGTCATTTACGGATTGATTGTGCCTCCGAACCTGCACGGGGCTGCCTTTTTGGAGGCCGCGTTGCCTGCTTTCAAATGGCTGACATTCGGCGGTTTCTGCCTGGGGATGCTTGAGAGCTTTCTTTACGGCGTATACGCCGGACTTGTGTTCGTCCCTATTTACAACTTTTTTAGTCGCCGGTGGGATGCGCTGGCAAGGCTCTAACTTCGTCGGATGCCCATGCTAGCGAGTACCTCGCACCTGGATGATGATCTACACAGCGCTTCGCGTCGCGCCCTTCATAGCTTCGACGCCAGCTAGCGCCGCCTTTGCGGAATCGCACCGATTTCGCAGCGACTGAGTCGCTCCCACCGGCGCTTTCCATGGCCGGGAGTTGCTCGCCCGCAGCCCGAAAACGCCGACGAGCGGAATTGATCGCAGTGACGAAGTGAACACGCCGGTGACATGAGAGTGGAAGAAATAGCATCGACATGCGAGGCACACTAACCACATTAAGCGGTCGCATTGGTGGAGGCGATCGGAGGCTCGATCGCCGCGCACGTCACCGCCAGAACTCTGATGTTTCAAGGCATGGCGATTTCGTAGCACCGGCGCCTCCAGCCAGTATTACCACTCGTACGTACAACGAAAGGGGTCTGTCCAATGTGCTTTTCAGCCTCGGCTAGCTTCATTGCTGGCACTTCGCTGTGTGCCGTGGGCGTAGCGACGCTGAAAACAGTGGAGGCGAGAGCCGAACTGCCCTTTGCGGTGATCCCGCTGTTGTTCGGAATCCAGCAGCTGATCGAAGGCGTCCTCTGGCTGACATTCCGCCATGAAGCGCCGCTCCTCAAGCAGACGATGACGTATCTGTATTCGGGATTTTCGCACGTATTATGGCCGATGTATGTGCCACTCGCCATTGGCGTCTTGGAAACGGTTCGCTGGCGCAAAAGGTCGATTTTCGCGTTCGCGGCCGCGGGCGCCGCGGTGGGATTTTACCTCCTATATTTTATGGTAACCCGTCCGATGATTGCTGAAATCATCGGCAGGCACATTGTGTACGTCTCGCCACATTTTTACCTGGTACCGGTGATGATTTTATACCTCGCCGCGACCTGCGTTAGTTGCTTCTTCTCCAGTCACGGGTTCGTGAGGCTCTTTGGCGTGTTGGCGTTGTTATCTTTCGCCGCGGCATATCTCGTTCATGTCATGGCCGCGGTTTCAATTTGGTGTTTCTTCGCAGCGATCTTGAGTCTTCTCATCTATGTTCACCTTAGATTCAGACAACTTGGGGGGTTTCAGAGGAAGGTGCGTTTTCGCCGCGCATCGGCGGCGGTTCCGTAACTGGTAATGGGAAGTGGAAGGCGTGTGGAGCGCAAGCGTCATCGCGTGGTCGGGTGTCGACACGTATCGCGGCAAGCCGACCGTTACACCAAGACGTTTGGATCTTGCGTGAGCTAAGAGCGGGCCGAAGTTCGCAGCGCAGCAAGGTCGAACAGAACAGTGTTTTTGTGGCGATGCGCCGCCACGGTAAACGGACCGTCAAGGGCCCAAAGAAACGATGACAACACCCGACGCGGACACCACGGCAAAGCGTTTGATCGCCGACGCCGGCCGGGCAGATTCTAAGATCGCGGGGCCACCGGTGCGCCGGAGCGAGCCGCCGATTCCAACTAAGACTAAGCACCCGAATATTCGTGTTTCGCCTGCTGTTCTCGACGCCGCAGGTAAGGACGGAGAAGAGCTACTCCGGGCCTTGCGAACGTCTCCGGGGGGCCTTACACAAGCGGAAGCCGATGAACGCGCGCGCACGACGGGCCCAAATGAGGTCGCACAGGAGCGCAAGCAGGGCTGGCCCGTCCGCATCCTGAAAATCATCCGCAATCCATTGGTTATCCTGCTGACGACTTTGTCTACCGTGTCCTTTCTGACAGGCGACGTCCGAGCCGGCTCAGTGATGGCAACGATGGTGGCGCTGAGCGTGGGACTGCGCTTCTGGCAGGAAGCCCGAGCGGACGCCGCTGCGCAGAAACTCAAGGCCATGATCCACGTGACCGCTACGGTCGTTCGGGATGGCGCGCCGAGGGAGATTCCGCTTCGGGACTTAGTACCCGGGGACATGATCAAGCTGGCCGCTGGCGATATGATTCCGGGTGACGTGCGGCTGCTGTCTTCGAAAGACCTTTTCGTGAGCCAAGGCAGCCTCACCGGTGAGTCACTCCCGGTCGAAAAAATATCAGACCGCGAAACCGAACAACAGAGCTCACCCACTGAACTCACGAACACCTGCTTCATGGGAACGAGCGTGCAGAGTGGCACGGCGACAGCAGTCGTAGTCACGACGGGGGTCCAAACCTACCTAGGCAGTATGGCCCGTTCGATCACCGGCGAACGGGCCCCCACAAGCTTCGATCAGGGCCTTAACCGGTTCACATGGCTGATGATGCAGTTTATGGCCGTCATGGTGCCTCTGGTTTTCCTCATCAACGGATTCACCAAGCACGACTGGAAAGGAGCCTTTTTCTTCTCCATGGCGGTGGCGGTGGGTCTCACCCCCGAAATGCTGCCGATGATCGTCTCGGTCTGCCTCTCCAAAGGCGCACTCGCCATGAGTCGGAAGAAGGTGATCGTCAAGCGGCTCAACTCAATCCAGAACTTCGGGGGCATGGACGTACTGTGCACAGACAAGACCGGTACGCTCACTGAGGACCGGGTCGTCCTCATGAAGCATTGCAACGTCGCAGGGCGTGAATCCAATGAAGTGCTCCTGTACGGCTACTTGATCAGCTACTTTCAAACCGGCCTAAAAAACCTCCTCGACCGGGCTATTCTGGATAGTCCCGACTTCCACGGTAAGGTGATTGTCGAGACGTATAAAAAGTTAGACGAGATTCCATTCGATTTCACTCGACGCATGATGTCGGTTCTCGTGGAGGGCGCCGAAGGTCAGGCGATCCTTCTCACCAAGGGCGCGCCGGAAGAGGTCTTCCTCCGATGTTCGCATTTTGAACTAGACGGCAAGTTATCCGCGATGGATCCGGAGCTGGTAGTCGGGCTGAAACGAGAGTACGACACCCTCAGCAACGACGGCTTCCGCGTGCTCGCCGTGGCATCAAAAGAACTGGCTGGGAAACTGATTTGCGCGAAGGAAGATGAGCGCGAGCTCGTGCTCAGAGGATACGTCGCGTTTCTGGACCCGCCTAAGGACACCGCGGCCCGCGCTCTTGCGGCCCTGCACAAATATGGCGTGGCCGTAAAAATCCTCACCGGAGATAACCCCCTGATCAGCCGCAAGGTGTGCAAGGACGTGGGTCTCTTGCCCGATCCGATGGTACTCGGCGGCGACGTGGAGAAAATGTCGGACCCCGAATTGGCCGTGATAGCGGAGAAGGCGACCCTGTTCGCTCGACTCTCTCCCGCGCACAAGGAGCGGGTCATCCGTGCCCTTCGGGGCAACGGGCACGTCGTGGGATTCATGGGTGACGGAATCAACGACGCTCCTGCCTTGCGAGCGGCGGACGTCGGCATCTCGGTGGACAGCGCAACTGACATCGCCAAGGAGTCGGCGGACCTGATCCTGCTCGAGAAGGATCTCACGGTGCTCGAAGGGGGCGTTGTCGAAGGCCGAAAGGTCTTCGCGAACATTGTCAAATACATCCGGATGGGCGCGAGCTCTAACTTCGGAAACATGTTCAGCGTGCTGGGGGCAAGTGCCTTCCTCCCGTTCCTGCCGATGGCGCCGATTCAGGTGCTGACGAACAACCTCTTGTATGACTTTTCGCAGGTGCCGATCCCGGCGGACTCGGTGGACGATGAGCAAGTCACTCGGCCGCGGCCTTGGGACATCGGCGAAATAAGGAGATTCATTCTCTTTATTGGCCCCATCAGCTCCATTTTCGACTATACGACTTTCTTCGTCATGCTCTGGATCTTCAAGGCCTGGGATCCCTCCCGAGCGTCGCTATTTCAGACTGGCTGGTTTGTCGAATCACTAATGACGCAGACGCTCATCATCCATATCATTCGCACCAACAAGATTCCGTTCCTACAAAGCCGGGCGAGTTGGGCGCTGACGCTCACGACTCTATCGATCATGGCTTTTGGCATTTTTTTGCCGTACTCGCCGCTGGCCCCAGCGCTGGGCTTCACTCACCTGCCGCCGTTGTACTGGCCTATCCTGATGGGCACGTTGCTCGGCTACATGGGCCTTACGCAGATCGTCAAAATGTGGCTGCTGCGCAAGCATTGGATCTAACTCGGGAGACCGCGAGAATGCCTGTAGTGAACAAGGAGCGGCACCGCACGGGGCGTATTGGCTGGTTACGCGCCGCGGTACTGGGCGCAAACGACGGCATCCTTTCAACATCCAGTCTAGTGCTCGGAGTCGCCGCTGCGCATGGGACTCACGGCAACGTATTGGTCGCAGGAGTCGCCGGCCTGGTGGCTGGAACGATGTCGATGGCGGCGGGTGAGTATGTTTCCGTGCATTCACAGGCGGACACGGAACAGGCCGACCTCAAACGCGAGCGCGCCGAACTCAAAATGGACCACGCGGGTGAGCATAAGGAATTGATGGCGATCTACGTCACCCGCGGGCTGGATCCTGCGCTTGCCAAACAGGTTGCCGAGCAGCTGATGGCCCATGACGCGCTGGGCGCGCATGCCCGCGACGAACTCGGCATCTCTGAAACGCTCCGTGCACGTCCGGTTCAGGCAGCATTCGCCTCGGCGGCCAGTTTCGCTGTCGGAGCCGCCATGCCTCTCCTAGTCACTGCCATGGTCCCGATGGCAAGTTTGACCCCGCTGGTCTCGGGAACTTCTCTGGTGTTCCTCACGCTTCTCGGCGGGTTGGCTGCTCGAGCGGGTGGCGCAGGTGTAGTGAGCGGCGCAATCCGCGTCGCGTTCTGGGGTGCGTTGGCCATGGCGACGACCGCAGGCGTCGGGGCGCTATTCGCAACAGCTAATACGTGAGCGGGCTGACCGTCCGCCGAACCCCCGCGTACCACTAACCACCGTATTCACTATCGGCTCTTTGCTTCGGATAACCAGCGTCGTTTCAGCGCTGGCACATCTGGATGTTGACGCTTGGGGGATGCCGCAAACCTGGTTCGGTAGCCGGAGGCGCGGAGACTCGGCGATTGGGCGTTGCCGCGGTGCTTCCGATGGACAGATCGATCCGTCTCGATCCCAGGACGTTTGAGCCGGGCTCCGGCACCGCGGCTCGGACGTCGAGATCTCTTCAAATGGAGGGCGCGATGGATAGCCTTGAGACGCGGCGGCGCTGACCACAGGCCCCCCAAGGCAGGGAAACTTTCCTTGATATGGCAGTTGCCGATGACGCCTAACGCGGCCTTCACTTCGCGCTGCGCGCAATTGCCAGGTAAGCCTCGCGAACTCACGGTCGCCCGCGGCCCCGCAGGGTTTTTGTCATGGCCTTTTGCTGGTTGATGCGCTGAAAGCGCGATTGCGGGGCACGAGCAAATTAGGAAGCCGCAAGCTCAGAATGAAACCAACCGCGGCGAGCAGTGCGGCTAGAACGAACGAGGCACCTGGCAGGGCTGCGACATTGAATAACAATCCGCCCGCCGCGGATCCTACGGTCACACCCAAGCTGGCCGCCGCGGTCTGCTTTCCAAGTTCCCAACCCTGCGCGCTCCCGGCCTTGGCTGAGATCCAATAGGTCAGGAGGGGCGACAGGACGCCGGCGCTGGCAGCGACGGCACCGATGACCACCAACATCAATGTAAAATCAGACGCCTGCGGTACCAGAAACAATCCGGCAGTCAGCACGAACAGGGCGGGCGGGATGAGCCAGCGGGTCGTCTCGGGCTTGACCCATGACGAGAATACGAGTGCCTGCACGACAAACATGACCAGGCTGCACTCGGTGAACATCAGCGCTATCTGATATGGGGCCAAGCGGAGCTCCTGCTTGCCGCGCAGTGCCAGTCCAACCTCAAAAACTCCGACACCTGCTGAAACAATAAAGCTGAGGATGAGCAGCTTCGGCACGAGCCCCGCGATTTTATCGACCGCCCCCCCCACGGCCGCCTGTGACCTGTCGTGTCCCTTACCGCTCGGCACGGCTAATGCGACACCGGACGCTACGAGAAAGGCGAGCAACGCGGTCGCTGCCAGTGGAATGGCGATAGATCCGGCAGGCATGGCGCGGGTCAAGAAATTCGCTGCGACGCGGGAAACGAAGACACCGAGCATCGGTCCCAGCAGAAAGCCGGAAATGCCGGCCATGCTGATGAACGAAAGCCGACGGGCGCGCGCATGCTCGGTCGTGACGAAGTTTCCGATCACGGCTGCCGCCACGGGTGTAACTGCGGCGGCAAACACGCCACTCATGAAGCGCTCGGCGTAAACGGCGGCCAGACTCTCAAGAAACGAGAAAATCAACATGGTGACGCCAAAGCCAAGAACCCCAATAAGCAGCACGCCACGCGGACCGCGTCGATCGGACAATCGACCCCACAGTGGCGCAAACAGAAAAAGCGACAGGGTATAGACAGCGGTCAGGAGCCCCGTATGTCGGGACACTAGTGCAGGCTTTGCCGCCGCTGCCAGGAGCCGCTCGATCAAATTGGGGAGAAGCGGAAGCACGACGCCATAGCCGAGTGACACGGTGAATACGGCCAGCATTAGCGCGGCCATGGTGGCTCGGGGAAAACCTGTCGTAGATTCTTCGTAGGTCATGGCCGCGGCGTATTCACCTGCATCTTCGGGGTCGATTTGGCTGCAGACTCGGCCCTTCGGCTAGCCCAATAGGTCACGAGCCCGAGCAGCCAAGCAATTGACGGCGCTACGAGCACCCATTTGAAATCAGAGTTGAGCATAAAGTTGGCCGAGCTCATCGTGACCACCGTAAGCAGGCCCGCAGCGCCGAGCGCCATACCTGTTCCGTTGAGGCGATTCGGAATCGCACGCATACTCACAAACATCGTTAAGACTCCGCAGCCCGCCATGAAACCGCCCATGACGGTGAAGACGCTTTGCAGCCAGGACGCCAAGCGAGGTAATAGCACCTGCACCTGTATCGCGCTCGACCCCAGATAGCGCAGATCCTCTGGCAATAGCGGTGGACGTGCGAGGATGAAATATCCACCCAGCGCAATCAGCGACACACCGCATGAAACCAAAATCCATTTCGAGAAGTAGGGGAGAACACTTTGCGCTTTCACTGCGTGCTCT
>JANYBG010000060.1 GCA_025360865.1 Pseudomonadota bacterium
GATGTAGGCGTGGATCGTGTTGGACATCACCACGCACGGGAACACCGGCTTGACGGGCTCTGAGACCAGCGCCTGCAGCGGGAAGCTCTCCAGCGGCAGCTCGACGCCTGCCATCTTCATGATGACGCTCGAATGGCCAGCCGCGGCGACGCCGATGCGCGGACCCTTGATGGTGCCGCGCGTGGTCGTCACGCCCGCGGCGCGCCCCGCGGCATCCCGCAGGATCCCGGTGACCTCGCAGTTCTGGATGATGTCGACGCCGAGCGCGTCCGCGGCGCGCGCGTAGCCCCAGGCGACCGCGTCGTGCCGGGCGGTGCCGCCCCGGCGCTGCAGGGCGGCTCCCAGCACCGGGTAGCGGATGTCGCCAATGTTCAGCGGCGGGCAGAAGGCCTTAGCCTGCTCGGGCGTCAGCCACTCGTTGTCCACGCCGTTGGCGCGGTTGGCGTGGATGTGGCGCTTGGCGACCTGTATGTCGTGCACGGTGTGCGCGAGCATCATGACGCCGCGCGGGGAGAACATGACGTTGTAGTTGAGCGCCTGGGAGAGGTCCTCCCAGAACTTCACCGCGTGATCGTAGAGCGCGGCGCTTTCGTCGAACAGGTAATTCGAACGGATGATCGTGGTGTTGCGGCCGGTGTTGCCGCCGCCAATCCAGCCTTTTTCCAGCACGGCGATATTGGTGAGGCCGTGCTCCGCGGCGAGGTAGTAGGCCGTGCCCAGCCCGTGGCCGCCGCCACCGACGATGATCGCGTCATAGGCGACCTTGGGCTCGGGGCTGCGCCACTGGGGCTGCCATCCCTTCTGGCCGGCGAGACCCTTGAGAAAAAGCGACAGACCGGAGAACGGTTGCATATCGGGCGGGTTCCACGAGGCACGCCGAGTGGGCGCGCATCATGCGCCCCGTGGACGGCCGCGGGTTATGACCCGGGCGGCGTCGCACTTGAACAGGTACGACATGAACCAGGGCGCCGGCAGCGGCCCCCGTCCCGCTGCGTCACCGGTACGCCGGGGCGTATCGATTGAGTACAGCAATGTGTATATGTATTGTCATGCATATATGAACGCGTTTCAGGTACTCGCGGACCCCACCCGGCGCCAGATCATCGAGACGCTGCGCCACGGTGAGCACCGCGTGAATGACATCGTTGATGCCACGGATATTCATCAATCGGGGGTATCGCGCCACCTCCGCCTGCTGCTCGCCGCCGGATTCGTGCAGGTGCGACCGGACGGGCAGCGGCGCCTGTACTCGCTGCGCGCCGCGCCGTTCCGCGAACTAGGCTCCTGGGTGGCCGGATACCAGCAGCTGTGGGACGCGAGGCTGACGCGCTTCGCCGAGGCACTGGAAAAGAAAAAGACCGCGGACACAGTCCCGCGAAATCTACGCAAAGGAGTGAAACATGGCGACGACAGATAAAAAATTCGCGCCGCTCGCGGTCAGCTTCGAGCGCAGCTACGAGGCCTCCGTGGCGGATCTGTGGGACCTGTGGACCACCAAGGAAGGGTTCGAGTCCTGGTGGGGCCCCAGAGGCTTCCGGGTCTGTGTCCGCAGGATCGAGCCGCGCATGGGCGGCGAACTCGTCTACGACATGATCGCCGTCGGTCGCGAGGAGATCGAGTACATGAGGAAGGCCGGCATGGGCCTCTCCCATGGCACGCGGGGCACCTTCACCGAGGTGGTTCCCGACGAGCGCCTCGAACTCGTCCACCTGATCGATTTCATTCCCGGAATGAACCCCTACGAGAACCGGATGCGCGTGGAGTTCTTCGCCGATGGAAAGATCGCCAGGATGGTGATCTCGATCCAGGAGCACACGACCCAAGAGTGGACGCGGTCATCCCTTACGGGGATGGAAAGCCAGCTGACCAAGGTGCCCGCGGCGCTGCGGGAACGGGGAGGGCGCTAGGGGCGAGGCTCTGTCAGAGGGCGCCCGGGGCGGCGGGCGCGCCCTTGATGGCGGTGTTGGGGTTCACGTGGCGCACGAACTCGGCCACGTAGTCATCCGCCGGCCGCCGCACGATGTCAGTTCCGGTGCCGGTCTGCACGATGCGGCCGCCCTCCATGATCGTGACCTTGTCGCCGAGCTTGAGCGCCTCATCGAGGTCGTGGCTGACAAACAGGATCGTCCTGCGCAAGCGCTCCTGGAGCGCGAGCAACTCGTCCTGCAGCTTGCGGCGGATGAGCGGATCGAGCGCCGAGAACGGCTCGTCCATCAGCAGAATGTCCGCGTCCGTTGCGAAGGCGCGGGCCAGTCCCACGCGCTGCTGCATTCCGCCGGAAAGCTCGTTCGTGTACCGGTCGGCCCACGCGGACAGCCCCACCAGTTCCAGCTGCCTGTCGATGATCTCGCGGCGCTTGTCGGCCGGGTCGCCGCGCAGCTCAAGCCCGAAGCCGACGTTGTCGCGGACGGTGCGCCAGGGCAGCAGCCCAAATTGCTGGAACACCATCGCGATGCGCGCGCGGCGGATCCGCCGCAGCGTGGTCGGGTCGCAGTTCGCCCCGATGTCGACGGTCGCGTCACCGTCGGCCACCAACACCTGGCCTCGCGTCACGCGGTTCAGGCCATTGGCTGCCCGCAGCAGTGTCGATTTGCCCGAACCCGAAAGCCCCATAAGCACTGAGATCTCCCCGCGAGCGACGCTCAGGGTTGCCCCGGAGACGCCCACCACGACCGCGGTCTTCTCCGCGATCTGCGCGCGCGTCCCACCTGCGTCGAGCAGGGTGAGCGCCTGCTGGATGGCCGCGCCATGGGCGCGCCGACCGGGCTTGGCGCAGAAGAGGATATCGACGGCGCGGAATTCCAGGGCGGGGGCCGTCATGGAGCGTTGGCCCTGTCCGCCGGGCGGGAGATGCGGTCGAGCACGATCGCCAGGAGCACGATGACGAATCCGGCCTCGAAGCCCGTCCCCACCTGCACGGTGTTGAGCGCGCGCACCACGGGCACCCCGAGGCCGCCGGCGCCCACCAGGGCGGCGATCACCACCATGGAGAGGCTGAGCATGATGCACTGGGTGATGCCGGCGAGAATGGTCGGGGCGGCGCTGGGCAGTTCCACCTTAAGGAGCAACTGCGTTCTGGTGGCCCCGAAAGCCTCCCCCGCCTCGATGAGCGAACTGGGCACGGAGCTGATGCCCAGTTGTGTCAGGCGGATCGGCGCGGGCAGCGCGAAGATGACCGTCGAGATCAGACCCGGCACGACCCCCAGTCCAAACAAGACAAGCGTCGGAATCAGGTAGACGAACGGCGGTAGCGTCTGCATGAGGTCCAGCGCCGGTCGCATCGCCGCGAATAGGCGCGGCCTGTGGGCCGCTGCGATCCCGAGTGGCACGCCGATGAGCGCGGACGCCACCGCGGCGACGATCACCAGGGCGAGCGTCTCCAGGGTCGGCTCCCAGTAGCCCTGGTTCATGATGAACAGCAGCGCGGCGACGACGAATAGCGCGAGCGGCCACGAGCGGCGCAGCACCCAGCTCAGCGCTGCGGCGCCCAGGATCAGGAGCGGGGAGGGGATCGCGAGCAGTACCGCGGTCAGCCCGTCGACACTGGCCCTGATCACCGCGGAAACGCCATCGAAGAACGGTCGGCCGTGGGACTTCACGAACTGGATTCCAATCGCGATCAGGTCACCGACCGGGATCTTGCGGTCAGCGAGCCAGTCCTCAAGGCTCATCGCGCCCCCGGGGTTGTTAACACCCACCGCCGCCAGTGCCGGCCCGGCGGCCATCCAGCCGGCGGCGCCGAGGCCCACGACTGCCGTGCGAAGCTTGCTCAGGCGGGCCACGCATGCGCTGGCGCAAGGCAGAACGGGTGTTCCGACTTGACCGGAGCGGCTACCAACTCCATGATTCTCACCCTTGTTTGAATAACCGTTTAACGAATGGCTTGTCAAGCGCCGCCCGTCTCGCCAAGTCTCTGACACAGCAGGAAGTATCGGTTCCCGGGTGGACGCGGCGAGTTGCCGTTCGCCCGCCTCGCGGAGACCACCCGGAAGATCGCATTGAACAGGCAATCAATCCCTCCTAAGGACCCCCCACGCCCCCATGCGACGCCTGCGCGTGATGAGGGCGAGGAGGCGCGGCGCAGTCAGCTGATCGAGGTGACGATCGACAGTCTGGCCGAAGTGGGCTACGTCGGCACCACGCTTGCTGAGATCGCAGGTCGCGCGGGCGTCTCGCCGGGCCTGGTCGCGCACTACTTCGGGGAAAAGGACGGGCTGCTCTCCGCGGCTTTCCGCACCCTGTCGCGCTCGCTCGCGGCGCGCGTGCGGGCGAAGCTGTCGCTCGCGCACACCCCGCGCGCCCGCGTGCAGGCCGTGATCGACACGAACCTCGCCCCTGAGGAGTTCGACAAGCGCTCCGGTACCGCTTGGCTCGCTTTCTGGGGACAGGTGCTGCACGTGGAGGGACTCAAGCGCGTCCAGACCGCGTACCAGCGGCGCATGCTGTCGAACCTGCGCAGCGACCTGCGCAGCATGATTCCCGGCGACGAGGCGCGCAGTCTCGCCTCGATGATCGCGGCGATGATCGATGGCGTATGGCTGCGCGCCGCGCTCTCGGAGTGGAAGGAGGCCGACAGCGAGAGTGCGCGGGCGCTCCTGACAGCCTTCGTCGAGGGTCGCCTGCGGGATCTGGCGCAGGCGGCCGACGAGCCGGCCGCTTCCCGGCCGCCCAATGCCCGCGCGGCCGGGGTGACATCCTTCCGGGTCATAAATCCCGCCACGGGCGAGCTGCTGGCGGAACTGCCCGCCGCGGGTGCGGCGCGGGTCGACGCGGCGGTCGCCCGCGCGCGCTCCGCGCAGAAAAAGTGGGCCGCGCTCACCGGAGCGGAGCGGGGCCGAATCCTGATGCGCGCCGCGCGCCTCCTGCGGGAGCGCAATGACGAACTCGCGGAGCTTGAGACACGCAACACCGGCAAGCCTATCCAGGAAACGCGCGCGGTGGATGTGCTCTCGGGCGCCGAGTGCATCGAGTACTACGCGGGCCTCGCCGGGAGCATCGCGGGCGAGCACCTGAACCTCGGCTCGCAGGCTTTCGGCTACACACGGCGTGAGCCCCTGGGCGTTGTCGCCGGCATCGGCGCCTGGAATTACCCGCTGCAGATCGCCTGTTGGAAATCAGCTCCCGCGCTGGCCTGCGGCAACGCCATGATCTTCAAGCCCGCGGAGCTCACCCCGCTCACCGCGGTCAAGCTCGAGGAGATCTACACCGAGGCCGGCGTGCCGCCGGGGGTCTTCCAGGTCGTGCAGGGAATGGCCGATACGGGACGCCTGCTGACACGTCATCCGCAGATCCGGAAAGTCTCCCTGACCGGGGAGGTCGGTACGGGCAAGGCCGTGATGGCCGACGCCTCCGCTTCGCTCAAGCAGGTGACGCTGGAACTCGGGGGCAAGTCCCCGATCATCGTCTTTGACGATGCGAAGCTCGAGAACGCGGTTTCCGGCGCCCTGCTGGGGAACTTCTACTCCGCGGGCGAGGTGTGCTCCAACGGCACACGCGTGTTCGTGCACCGGAGCCTGCGCGCCGCCTTCATCGACCGGTTGCGCGCGCGGACGCAGGCGATGCGAATCGGGGATCCCATGGATCCTGCCACCCAGGTGGGCGCGCTCATTTCGGAAGCGCACATGGAAAAGGTGCTGGGCTTCATCGCCCGCGGTCGCGCGCAGGGGGCGCATCTGGTGACCGGCGGCGCGCGCGTGACCAGCGGGCGGCTCGGCCGCGGCTTCTTCGTGGCGCCCACCGTGTTCGATGGCTGCCAGGACGATATGGACATCGTGCGGCAGGAGATCTTCGGGCCGGTGATGGCGGTGCTCGAGTTCGAGGACGAGGCGCAGGTGATCGAGCGCGCGAACGCAACCGAGTTCGGCCTCTCGGCCGGGATCTTCACCAACGATCTGACCCGTGCGCACCGCGTGATCGGGCAGCTTGAGGCCGGCACCTGCTGGATCAACCACTACAACGTGACACCCGTCGAGCTGCCCTTCGGGGGCGTGAAGATGTCCGGGCTGGGCCGCGAGAACGGGCGCGCCGCCATCGACCACTACACGCAACTCAAGAGCGTCTACGTCGCGATGGGCGACATCGACGCGCCGTACTAGCGCGGCGGTGGCCCAGCAGCCTATGTCAGTGCCCCAGGAGATCTTCGATTACGTGATCGTGGGCGCCGGCTCGGCCGGCTGTGTGCTCGCCGACCGTCTGACCGAGGACGGCCGCGCCACGGTGCTCGTGCTTGAGTACGGTGGCTCCGACCGTTCGCTATGGATTCAGATGCCCACCGCGCTGTCGATCCCGATGAACATGGAGCGCTACGACTGGCGCTACTACACCGAACCGGAGGCGAACCTCAACAACCGCCAGATGCACACCCCGCGCGGTAAGGTGCTAGGCGGCTCGTCGTCGATCAACGGGATGGTCTACGTGCGCGGCAACGCGCAGGACTTCGAGCGCTGGGAAAGCCAGGGCGCCACCGGGTGGTCGTACGCGGACGTGCTCCCGTACTTCAGGCGCGCGGAAAAGCGCGCGTCCGGCGGGGACGAATATCGCGGGGAGGCGGGGAAACTCGCGACCCGCCGGGGTCTGCTGACCAACCCGCTGCACACGGCATGGCTGGAGGCCGGCCGTGAAGCCGGGTACCCGATCAGCCCCGACATGAACGGCCGCCAGCAGGAGGGCTTCGGCACAATGGACATGACCGTGGGGGACGGGCGACGCTGCAGCGCGGCCAGCGCGTACCTGCGCCCGGCCATGCGCCGGCCGAACCTCGCGGTGCGCACGCACACGCTTGCGACTCGGGTGCTCTTCGAGGGACGCCGCGCGGTTGGGATCGGCTACGAGCGCGGCGGTGCGCTGCACGAGGCGCGTGCCCGGCGCGAGGTGATCGTCTCGGCCGGATCCATCAACTCCCCCCAGCTGCTGAAGCTCTCCGGCATCGGTCCCGCCGCCGAACTCGGTGAGCATGGCATCGGGGTCGTCGCCGACCTGCCGGGGGTGGGTGAGAATCTGCAGGATCACCTGGAGTTCTACTTCCAGGTGGCCTCGCTTGAACCGGTCACCTTGTACTCGCAGATGTCCCCGCTGCGCCGCGCCCTGATCGGCGCGCGCTGGTTGCTCAGGCATGACGGACTCGGCGCCAGCAACCATTTCGAGACGGGCGGTTTCATCCGCAGCCGCGCCGGTGTGCCGTACCCGGACATCCAGTTCCACTTCCTGCCCCTGGCCGTGAGCTACGACGGCTCATCCCTGGCCAAGGAACACGGCTTCCAGGCGCACGTGGGTCCGATGCGCTCGCAGAGCAAGGGCTGGGTGCGCCTGCGTTCGGCCGAGGTGCGCGACAAGCCGCGCATCAGCTTCAACTACATGTCGCAGGCTCAGGACTGGAACGAGATGCGCGCCTGCGTGCGCCTCACGCGCGAGATTTTCGCCCAGAAGTCGTTCGACCGGTATCGTGGCCGGGAGATACAGCCGGGGGACGCGGTGCAGACGGATGAGCAGATCGATGCCTTCGTGCGCCGCAAGGTCGAGAGCGCCTACCATCCCTCGTGCACCTGCCGGATGGGAAGCGCGCAGGACCCGATGGCGGTCGTCGATCCGCAGGGGCGGGTCATCGGTCTTGAGGGGCTGCGCGTGGTGGACGCATCGATCATGCCCTCGATCACCACCGGCAACCTCAATGCCCCTACGATCATGCTGGCGGAGAAAGCCGCCGACCACATCCGCGGCGTGGCGCCGCTCGAGCGCTCGAGCGCGGCGTTCCACTCCGCCCCGGAGTGGGAAACCCGGCAGCGCTGAGGGCCGCGACTAGTCGCGATAGCGCGTGAGCGCGTCGCCGAGCGCCCCGCTCAAGGGCCCGAGCCAGGGCTCGTAGTTGCGCCACTGATCAAGGCCCTCGCGATAGATCGGCTGACGCACCTGTTCGGAACTGGGCGTGCGCACGCTGCGCTCGGTCTTGTGGAACTCGACGCAGGCGCTCTCGAACTGGAGTCCGCAGTGATCGAGCAGCCGCCGCACCTGTCCCTCAAGGTCATCCACCAGTTCCTCGTGCTGCACGCGCAGTACGCGACCCGGCAGCACCGCGTTCCAGTGCGCCATGAGCTCAAGGTAGGTGCGGTAATAGCGGGCGATGGCCTGGAAATCGTAGGAGAACTCCTGGCCGCTCGCGAACAGCTGCTTGAAGTTCCCAAAGCAGCAGGCCATCGGCTCGCGACGCGCGTCGATGATCCTCGCGTTCGGCAGCAACAGGTGGATCAGCCCGATGTGCCGGAAGTTATTCGGCATCTTGTCGATGAAGCGCGGCTTGCCGGAGCGGTAGGCACGCGTGTCGCTCAGGTACTTCTCGCCGAGGCGGCGAAAATCCTCGCCCGACATCCGCGCGAGCACCCCCGGGTAGAGCGGGTTCGCGATATCCCAGTCGCGGCCCTGAAGGCCCGCGACGATGCGCGGGATGTCGGCCAGCTCGTGCGTGCCCTCGACCGCGCTGTGCGATGCGAGGATCTGCTCGATCAGCGTGGAACCTGAGCGCGGCAGGCCGACAACGAATATCGGATCGGCGCCGGTGGCGCCCGCCCCCGTGGCGCGCGCGAACAGCTCCTGGGTGCAGAACTCCCGCTGGCGCCGCGTATTGAGTTCGAGAACCTCGGGACGGTAACGGCTCTCGGAATGCTTGAGCGCGTTGCCGCGCGCGTAGTATTCGAAGGAAGAGGCGTATTCGCGCCGGTCCTCGAGCGCCTTGCCGAGCGCGAAACACAGGTGATAGCGGTCGGCGAGGGCGACCTGTCCGCCGGCCTCCGCGGCGCGCATGGCGCCGAGTTCGTCATCCCCGAACCGGTAGGTTTTGAGGTTCGCAAGACTCCAGTAAGCCTCGCCGTAGCCCTCACGCGCCTGCGCGGCGTTGCGGTATTCGGCGATCGCCCCCTCGCGCTGCCCCAGGGTCTTGAGCGAGTGGGCGATGGACAGGTGCAACTCCGCGGGACGCGGCGCCTCATTCAAGAGACCCCGGTACAGCTCGATCGCGCGCTCGTTCTGTCCGAGGCCGATGCAAGTCATCGCGTGGAGGGTGCGGTAGTTGCGGTTGGCGGGCTCGGCGGCGAGCAGCTGTTCGACCTCGACCTGGGCCTGCTGGTGCAGCTGGCGCTTGCTCAGTACCTGCGCGTACTCAAAGCGCGCGGCGCGGTAGTCAGGCGCGACATCGAGGACGCCTTCGAGCAACAGCTGAGCGTCATCCAGCGCGTCGCGCTCGATACCGAGGCGCGCCAGCAGGCGCATCGCCTCGACGTGGTGCCCGTGGCTCTGCAGGAAGGCCCTTACCAGCACTTCGGCTTCAGCGAATTCGCCGTCGGAGAACAGCGCGGTCGCCGTGACGACCTCCGGGGGAAGCTTCTTCAGCGTCGCGACGTGGTCAGCGGCGGTCGCGGCCTCCTGTGGCTGGCCGGCGATGCGGTAGAGGCCTTCGAGCATGCTCCAGCTCACCGGCAGCGCCGGATTGATGTTCACGCCGCGCTGGAAGGCGTCGATGGCCTCGGGAGCCTGTCGCAACGCCACGAAACACTGGCCGCGCTCCTGGTACAGACGGCTGAAGCGCGGATAGAGGCTCTCCAGCGTGCCGAGTGTGACCAAGGCGGCGGGGACGTCGCGCAGCTGGCGTTGCGCCAGGGCGCGAAGCAACAATACGTCGCGGTTCTCGGGCACATTCATCAGCAGTGCCTGAGTCCCCCGCAGAACCTCGGGGTACTTGCCCGCGGCGGCGAGCGCGCGCAAGCGTCGCACCTCGAGTTCCACGGCTGACGGGGCGTTCATCGAGTGGCTCGTGCCTTTGCGCAAGCGCGTAGCTGCCGGCCGCGCGCCTGCCGCCGCGTGTGCCCGGGTCCGCTAGGGAAGTTGAGCGGGCCGTTGGCGG
>JANYBG010000097.1 GCA_025360865.1 Pseudomonadota bacterium
CTCCCGCGACAGTCGGGTTTCGCCGGTGCCGTCCTCCACTGAGTCAAGCGCGACTTCCACGGAGTCGCCGGGCTTGACCTCGATCTCGCCGCGTTCATTCTTGAACTGCTCGAGGGGAATGACGGCCTCGGACTTGAGGCCCACGTTGACGATGACGACGTCGTCGGTGACGTCGATGATCAGCCCGGTAAGGATCATTCCCGGGCGGATGCGCTGATTGGCGAGACTATTCTCGAAGAGCTCTGCGAAACTTTCTGTCATACCTTCACTTCGCACGCGAACGTGCTTGTTCTGGGTCCCCATTCCTTGGAGGTCCAGTAAAAAAGTAACGGGCACCCGCGTCCTGCGGGTGCCGACTGCGAAATCACCTTCCGTGCGTATCGCGACGAGCGGCTTATAGTTGCCACAAGCGTCGAGCGGCCCCCATCTCCAGCACCTGCCCTACGACCTGCTCCACCGTGATTGCGGTCGAGTCGATCACGCAGGCATCGGATGCCGGCCTCAAGGGGGCGACCTCTCGGGTCCGATCCCTCAAGTCCCGCTCGGCTATCCCGCGCGAAAGGGCGGGAAGGCTAACATCGGACCCCTTGTCTTTCAACTGCTTATGGCGTCGCAGGGCCCTTTCCTCGGGGGTCGCGGTCAGGAATATCTTGAGGGCGGCCCCGGGGAAGACGACGGTGCCCATATCGCGTCCATCGGCCACCAGACCCGGCGGGGCCGCGAACCCGCGCTGGCGCTCGAGCAGCGCCGCACGCACCTGAGGCCAGGCGGCCACGCGCGAGGCTCCCTGGCCGGCCGTTTCCGAGCGTATCGCCGCGGTGACGTCCTCGCCCTCCAGGCACACCTGCTCGCCACCGTCGGGCCCCCACCCGAATACCACCCGCATCCCCAGGGCGATGCGGGCATGCCGCTCCTGGTCATCCGGCGCGGTACCCGAACGCACCCCGGCCAGGGCCACCAGGCGGTAGAGCGCCCCGCTGTCGAGCAGGTGCCAGCCGATGCGCCGGGCGATGAGCCGGCTAATGGTGCCCTTCCCCGAGCCGCTGGGCCCGTCGATGGTGGCGACGGCAGGGGTGCGCGCGTGACTCATACCCTATGCAGGGTCCGTCACAGCTCCCGGATCCGCAAGCCCGCGACGCGCGCGGTGTTGAGGAAGCCGGGGAAGGAAGTCGCGACGTTGCCCACAGCATCGATCTCGATCGGCGCGCTCGCCCGCAGGGATGCGATCGCGAACGCCATCGCGATGCGGTGATCGCCGCGGCTGTCGATCAGCCCGCCTCCGAGGCGCTCCTTCCCGCGCAGCCACAGGCCATCGGGATGCAACTGGTGCTCGATTCCCAGCACCTCGAGCCCGGCCGCGGTGGCCGCGAGGCGATCGCTCTCCTTCACGCGCAGTTCGTGGGCGCCACGTACCACGGTTTCACCGTCCGCGCAGGCCGCGGCGATGAAGAACACCGGGAACTCGTCTATCGCCAGCGGCACGAGCTCCTCGGGAACCGTGATGCCCCGCAGCGCGCTCGCGCGCACCTCGATGTCGGCGACCGGCTCGCCGGCCTGGCCGGCCGGAGCACGCGGGTGGACGCGGATGTCGGCGCCCATGCGCCGCAGCAGCTCGATGAGCCCGGTGCGGGTTGGATTGACGCCGACGTTCTTGATCAGCAGGGGTTCGATCGCCGCGAGGCAGCCGGCGACGATGAAGAACGCCGCCGAGGAGAAGTCCGCCGGCACCGCCACCTGCGTGGCGCGCAGCGATTGGCCACCCTGCAGCGCGACCGTCCGGCCTTCGCGCAGCAGTTCGACCCCGAAGGCGCTGAGCATGCGTTCGGTGTGATCGCGCGAGGCTGCCGGCTCGGTGATGCGCGTACGGCCGTCCGCCCCCAACGCGGCGAGCAGGATCGCGGACTTCACCTGCGCGCTGGCCACGGGAAGTTCGTAGTCGATGGCGCGCAGCCCCGCGCTTCCCTCGATGCGCACCGGCGGGCGTCCGTCCTGGGTCACGATCCGCGCTCCCATCAGGCGCAGCGGCACCGCCACGCGCTCCATCGGCCGGCGCATCAGGGAACTGTCGCCGACCAGGATCGAGGCGAAGCGCTGCGGGGCGAGCAACCCCATCATCAGGCGCATCGCGGTGCCCGCGTTGCCCAGGTCGAGCGGGGCGGCGGCGCCGCGCAGTCCCGCGCGGCCCACGCCGCGCACCCGCACCCGCGGGCCACCGACTCCCTCGATCCTCACCCCCAGCGCGTCCAGCGCGCGCGCGGTCGCCAGGCAGTCCTCGCCAGCCAGGAAGCCGGTGATGTCGGTCGTGCCGTCGGCGATCGCCCCGAGCATCAGGGCGCGGTGTGAGATGGACTTGTCACCGGGCACCGTGAGTTCCCCGGCAACCGATCCGCCGGGGTCGACCCGATAGCGGGCCGGCCGTGCGTCGCTCATTCCACCGCTCGCGGATACGAACCGAGCAGCCGGAAGAGCGAGGCGCGCTCCTTCAGCTCCGCGAGCGCCTTGGCCACCGGTGGATCCTCGGCATGGCCCTCGAAGTCCATGAAGAACACATAGTCCCACTTGCGCCGGCGCGAGGGCCGCGACTCGATGCGTGTCAGGCTCACCTCGTGACGGGCCAGTGGCTCGAGCAGCCGGCCCAGGGCGCCGGGGGCATCGGTATGCCCCACGGAGACCAGCAGCGAGGTGCGATCCTCACCACTGGGCGAAAACACCTTGCGTCCGAGGACCAGAAAGCGGGTGGTGTTGTCGGCCTGGTCCTCGATCTCGGCCGCGAGGACCTTCAGCCCGTACACCTCCGCGGCGGTCTCCCCGGCGATCGCCGCGCTCCCCTTCTCATCGCGCGCGCGCCGCGCCCCTTCCGCGTTGCTCGAGCAGGGCACCTGCTCGATTCCCGGCAGGTGCTCGGCGAGCCACGTGCGGCACTGGGCCAGTGACTGGGGGTGGGAGCAGACGCGCTTGATCCCCGCCCGCGAGCTCATCGCGCCCATTAAATGCTGACGGATGCGCAATTCCACTTCCCCGCAGATCTTCAGGGGCGAGTTCAGGAAGCGGTCGAGGGTGTGGTTGACCGTACCCTCGGTGGAATTCTCGATGGGCACCACGCCGAAGTCGGCGTTCGCCGCCTCCACCTCGTGGAACACCTCGTCGATCGAATCCAGCGGCAGCGCGCGCACCGAGTGCCCGAAATGGTTGAGCACCGCGGTCTGGGTGAAGGTCCCCTCCGGACCGAGGAAAGCCACCTTCAGGGGCTCCTGCTGCGCCAGGCACGCGGACATGATCTCGCGGAACAGCCGCAGAATCTCCGCGTCCCGCAGCGGCCCTTGGTTGCGGGCGCGGGCCCGCCGCAGCACCTGCGCCTCGCGCTCGGGCCGGTAGAAGTCCACCGCGCGGCCGCCGTGCGTCTTGGAGATCCCGACTTGCTGGGCAAGCCGCGCCCGCTCACTGATCAGGGCGTGGATCCGCTCATCGACCGAGTCGATGCGCTCGCGCACTGCCTCCAGGTCGAGCTTGAGCGGCCGGGCCCCGGGCACCCCGGCGGGGCCTTTGGACGTCTTTTTCTTTCTGCCAGCCATGTGTCGCTCGTTAGGAAAGCCCGCGGACCAGGCGCGCCGACAGCACCCCCTCGATCGCGGCGATTCTGTCGACCACATCCTGACCCACCGCGCCGTCGGCGTCGATGAGCGTATAGGCGAATTCGCCCCGGGACTTGTTTAGAAGGTCCGCGATGTTGAGTTTCGCCCCCGCCAGGGCGGTGGAGATCTGCCCCACCATGTTCGGCACGTTGCTGTTGGTGATCGCCAGGCGGGTGGTTTGCGGCACGCGCGACAGGACCGCCTCGGGGAAGTTCACGCTGTTTCTGACGTTGCCATTCTCGAGAAAATCGCGCAGCTGCTCGGCCACCATCACCGCGCAGTTCTCCTCCGCCTCCCCGGTGGAGGCGCCGAGGTGCGGCAGAGTCACGACCCGGGGATGATCCTTCAGCGCCACGTTCGGAAAGTCGCATACGTAGGCGTGCAGGCGCTTCGCATCAAGCGCGGCGATCACGGCCGCGTCATCCACGATGCCGGCGCGCGCGAAGTTGAGGACGGTGCTCCCGGCGGGCATGAGCTTGAGGCGCGCCGCGTTCACCAGGTGGCGCGTCTGGTCCGTGAGTGGCACGTGCACGGTGATCGCATCACAACGCGCGAAGAGGTCCTCCAACGACTGCGCCTGCTCGACGCTCGAGGACAGCTGCCAGGCGCGCCGCACGGTGATCTGCGGATCGTAGCCGAGCACCTTCATGCCCAGCGCGAGCGCGGAGTTGGCAACCTCGACGCCGATCGCCCCGAGACCCACCACCCCGAGCGTGCGACCGGGCAACTCGAAGCCGACGAAATCCTTCTTGCCCCTCTCCACCGCGGCGTCGATGGTCGCATCGTCACCGGTGAGTCCGCGGGCGAAGACCCAGGCGGGGGCGATGTTGCGCGCCGCGAGGAGCAATCCAGCGAGCACCAGTTCCTTCACCGCGTTCGCGTTCGCCCCCGGGGCGTTGAAGACCACGATGCCGCGCCGGCTCATCTGCGGCACGGGGATGTTGTTCACGCCCGCGCCCGCGCGCCCTATCGCGCGCACGCCCGCGCTGATCGTCACCTTATGCAGGTCCGCGGAGCGCACCAGCAGCGCATCGGGGGATCGCACCTGGGGGCCGACCTCGTAGTGCTCGGCCGGCAGCCGGGCAAGTCCCTTGGGGCTGATCTCGTTCAGGGTCAGTATTCGGTAGGTCATTGTTCGCGGTCAGCCGTGACGGCGCTGGAAATCCTTCATGAAATCCACCAGCGCCTGCACTCCGGCAAGCGGCATGGCGTTATAGATGCTGGCCCGCATCCCACCCACGGAGCGGTGGCCCTCGAGGTTGGCCAGGCCCGCGCCGCGCGCCTCGGTGAGGAAGGTCGCATCCAGCTTCGCGTCTTTCAGGATGAACGGCACGTTCATCCAGGACCGGGAGGCGACCGCGACCGGGTTCGTGTAGAAGCCGGACGCGTCAATCGCGCCATAAAGAAGTCGGGCCTTGGCCTGGTTGCGCTCCCCGACGACCTTCAGTCCGCCCTGGGCCTTGAGCCACCGGAACACCAGTCCCGCGAGGTACCAACCGAAGGTCGGCGGTGTGTTGAGCATCGAGCCCTCATCCGCGATCGCCTGGTAGTCGAACACCGCCGGGATTCCGGGGCGCGCATGACCGATGAGGTCCTCGCGCACGAGCACGACCACCAGGCCCGCGGGACCTATGTTCTTCTGCGCCCCGGCGTAGATCAGGCCAAAGCTCGCGACATCGATCGGGCGCGACAGGATCGTGGAGGACATGTCCGCCACCAGCGGCGCGCCGGGGCCGTCCGGCACGTAGGGGAACTCCACACCGCCAATGGTCTCGTTGGGCGTGTAGTGCAGGTAGGCCGCGCCCGGGGTCGCGCGCAGTGACTCGCGGGCAGGCGTGCTGGTGTACT
Source organism: Pseudomonadota bacterium (assembly GCA_025360865.1). GTDB lineage: Bacteria > Pseudomonadota > Gammaproteobacteria > Steroidobacterales > Steroidobacteraceae > 13-2-20CM-66-19. The sequence continues at coordinate 5,481 of JANYBG010000097.1, forward strand.
TCGAGGCGGCCTCGTCGGCGATGACGTTCACCTTGGCCGCGAGGCGCCGGGCCTCCGCGATCGCCTTCTTCGACCAGGCACCGGTGTCCACGTAGTCGACCGTGGAATCAGCGGCCGCGAGGTTCAGCGGGATCGCCGAGAACTGCGCCGTGGCCCCGCCTTGCAGGAACAGCACCTTGTAGTTCGCCGGGACGGACAGCAACTCGCGCAGGTCCGCCTCGGCCTGCCGCGCCACGTCGATGAAGGGCTTGCCGCGGTGACTGACCTCCATCACCGACATGCCAGAGCCCTGCCAGTCGGTCAGTTCATCACGGGCCTGTTCGAGGACGGCCACGGGCAGCGTGGCCGGCCCCGCGGCGAAATTGAATACGCGCACGGGTACCCTTTCCGGGTCGGCTCAACCAAGGGAGCGGGCGATCTTAGCAACGTGACCGCGACGCGGTTAGATCTTTTGTACCTTAGGAATCAGCCGCCGGTTCGGCCGCGGTGGTGCCCGCCGGCTGCTCCGTCGCGGTGCCCTCCTCGCCCGAATCAAGGCTCGCAACCCGCTCGATGCCGACCAGCCGCTCGCCGTCGTCCAGGCGGATCAGTCGCACCCCCTGGGTGTTGCGGCCCTGCACCGAGATCTCATCCACCGTGGTGCGCACGAGGGTGCCGGTGGAACTGATCATCATGATCTCCTGCCCCGCCAGCACCTGCAGCGCCGCCACCGTGACGCCGTTGCGGTCCGAGGTCTGCAGCGCGATCACGCCCTGGCCCCCGCGGCCGTGCGAGGGGAAGTCCTCCAGCGGGGTGAGCTTGCCGTAGCCACTGGCGGAGGCTGTGAGCACGTGCCCCTCGCCCACCACGATCAGCGCGATGACTTCCTGCCCCCCACCCAGGCGGATGCCGCGAACGCCCGCGGCCTCGCGCCCCATGTGGCGCACTTCATTCTCGTTGAACCGGATCGCCTTGCCGCCGCTCGAGACGAGGATGACCTCGCGCTCGCCATCGGTCAGGGACACCCCGACCAGCTGGTCGTTGTCGGCCAGATCAACCGCGATGATGCCGCTGGTGCGTTGTCGCGAGAACGCGGTCAGCGGGGTCTTCTTGACCGTGCCGGCGCGCGTGGCCATGAAGATGAAATGCTGCTCGTCGTACTGCTTGACCGGCAGGAGGGCGTTGATCTTCTCGCCCTCGCCCAGCGGCAGCAGATTCACCATCGGCTTGCCGCGCGCCCCGCGCCCGGCCTGGGGCAGCTCGTACACCTTGAGCCAGTAGACCTTGCCGCGGTTGGAGAAGCACAGGACCGTGTCGTGCGTATGCGCCACGAACAGCTTCTCCACGAAATCCTCGTCCTTCACCGCGGTCGCGGTCTTGCCGCGGCCACCCCGACGCTGCGTCTGGTACTCAGTGAGCGGCTGGGACTTGGCGTAGCCGGCGTGCGAGAGCGTCACAACGACGTCCTGCGGCTCGATCAGGTCCTCGGTGGTGAGGTCCAGGTGATCCCGGTTGATCTCGGTCCGGCGCGCATCGCCGTAGGCCTCGCGCGCCTCGATGAGCTCGGCGCGCACGACTTCCGTCAGGCGCTCGGAGCGGGCCAGGATATCGGTGAGCTCGGCGATACTCGTCAGCAACTCCCGGTACTCGGCGATGATCTTGTCCTGCTCGAGCCCCGTCAGCCGGTGCAGACGCATGTCGAGGATCGCCTGCGCCTGGACCTCCGAGAGGCGGTAGCCGTCACCGCGCAGGCCGAACTCAGCGGCGAGGCCCTTCGGGCGGGTCGAGACCGCGCCCGCGCGCTCGAGCAGATCCGTCACGACGCCCGGAGGCCAGGGTCGAGCCAAAAGGCCCGTGCGAGCCTCGGCAGGCGATGCGGCGGCCTTGATGAGAGCGATGATATCGTCGATGTTCGTCAGGGCGACCGCGAGTCCCTCGAGGATGTGAGCCCGATCGCGCGCCTTGGCCAGATCGAAAATCGTCCGGCGCGTGATGATCTCGCGGCGGTGCCGTATGAAGGCATCCAGCATCTCCTTGAGCGACATCAGCTTCGGCTGCCCGTCCTGCAGCGCCACCATGTTGATGCCGAACACCGTTTCCATAGGCGTCTGCGCATACAGGTTGTTGAGGACGACCTCGGTGACCTCGCCGCGCTTCAACTCGATGACGATGCGCATCCCGTCCTTGTCGGACTCGTCGCGCAAGCCGTCGCTGGCGATGCCGTCAAGTAGCTTCTCGCGCACCAGCTGCGCGATGCGCTCGATCAGGCGCGCCTTGTTGACCTGGAACGGCAGCTCGGTGACGACGATCGCCTCGCGGTCACCCTTGCCCACCGGCTCGATGTTGACGCGCGCGCGCACCGACAACCTGCCGCGACCGGTGCGATAAGCGGTAGCGATCTCCTGGGCGCCGTTGATGATGCCGCCGGTGGGGAAGTCAGGCCCCGGCACATGCTGCATTAGCGTCGCGAGCGATGCCGCCGGATCGTCCAAGAGCGCGAGACACGCGTTGATGGTCTCGGTGATGTTGTGGGGCGGGATGTTGGTTGCCATGCCCACCGCGATGCCGGTCTGCCCATTGATGAGCAGGTTGGGCACGCGCGCGGGCAGCACCGACGGCTCGTGCTCGGACTCATCGTAGTTGGGGACGAAGTCGACGGTATCCTTGTCGATGTCGGCGAGCAGCTCGCTGGCGATGCGCGACATGCGCACCTCCGTGTAGCGCATCGCCGCGGGCATGTCGCCGTCGACCGAGCCGAAGTTGCCCTGGCCATCCACCAGCAGGTAGCGCATCGAGAATGGCTGCGCCATGCGCACGATGGTGTCGTAGACGGCCGAGTCTCCATGCGGATGGTACTTGCCGATGACATCACCGACCACGCGCGCGGACTTCTTGTACGGCTTGTTCCAGTCGGTGCCGAGCTCACGCATGGCGAACAGCACGCGCCGATGCACCGGCTTCAGACCGTCACGCACATCCGGCAGGGCCCGGCCGACGATGACGCTCATCGCGTAGTCCAGGTAGGACTTACGCATCTCATCCTCAAGACTTACCGTCAGTACTTCGCGCGCGATTTCAGCCATTGATCCCGTCGATTCCCACAGCCCGGCAAGGGGCCGAAGCAAACCTCAATTCTATCATGAAGCGCGCCCAAAACCCCCAGCTTTACACCTGCGCGGGCGTTGGTGCCCGCGCGTCGGCCGGCGTGCGCGATATACTCCCCGCCAGGCTTTTTCGACCTTGCGCGCACGATGTCCAACCGCGAACCCACCGACCTTCTGATCGAGCCGCGCTGGCTGCTGCCGATGGCGCCCGCGGGTGGCCCGCTCGCTGGTCAGGCCGTTGTGATCAGCGCCGGACGAATCGTCGCGACCGGCCCCGTGGCTGAGATTCGCGCGCGGTTCGAGCCCCGCGAAGCGCTCTCGCGCCCCCAGCACGCCTTGCTGCCCGGCTTCATCAACGCCTCCACGCACGCCGCGCATAGCCTGCTGCGCGGCTTGCCGCCCGACGGGCCCGGCGGGGGGGTGCGCGCCCTGGCCGCGCGCTGCGCCAGCGCGGATTTCGTGCGCGACGGCACCCGCCTGGCGATGGCGGAGATGCTGCGCGCCGGGATCACCTGCTTCGCCGACCTCAGTGCGTTTCCGGAGGAAGCCGCCCGTACCGCCGCGGCCGCGCACATGCGCGCGGCCATCGGCCTGCCGGTCACTGACGAGGCCACCGCGTGGGCTGAGAACGCGACCGGCCACTTCGCCAAGGCCGAGCGGCTATGGGATGAATACCGCTCCGACTCGAGGATCAGCCTGTACTTCGCGCCCCTGGCCGCGCACGCGCTGAGCGATGCCACGCTCACGCGCGTCCGCCGCGTCGCCGATGAACTCGACGCGCGGGTGGCGCTCGATGTTTCCTTCGACGCTGAGACTCAGTCCGGCCAGATGCGCGCCGCCGCGCCCGCGGAGCTGATGCGCAGGCTCGAGAACCTGGGGCTGCTGCGCCCGGGGTTCACCGCCATCCGCCTGGCCGCGGTCAACGCGGCCAGCGTGGCGGCCCTGGACCAGCACGGCGCGAGCGCCATCGCCTGTCCGCGAGCGGAGGTGAGCGCGGGCGGGTTTCCGCTCATCCCGCGCCTGCCCGGTTCGCGTACCGGACTGGGTACCGGCAGTCCCGCCCGCACCGGCGTGCCGGATGTTCTTGCCGAGGCGCGCCTCGCCGCGCTGGCCGGCGGCCTGGACGGCGCTCAGGCGCTGCGCATGGCGACGTTGGGCGGCGCGACCGCGCTCGGGCTGCAGGGGCTGATCGGCTCCATCGAGGCCGGCAAGGCGGCGGACCTTGTGTGCGTGGATATCAGCACGCTCGAGTGCCGCGCGGCGCAGGGCATCGAGGATGCCGTGCTGCGCGCGGCCACCCGCGCACAGGTGAGTGATGTGTGGACGGGCGGTCGCTGCGCGGTGAGCGAGGGGCGGCTGCTCGCCTTCGACGAGGAGGAAATCATCGGTCTGCCGGAGCGCTGGGCGCGCCGCCTCAAGCTGGAGGCGGCGGCATGAGCGCGCAAGCCGGGCCCATCGGCGGCAACTCCGATCAGGCCGAGGTCGCCAAGTTTGACGCCGCCGCCAGTGGCTTCTGGGACCCGCGGGGGGAGTTTCGCCCGCTGCACCTGCTGAACCCGGTGCGCATGGGCTTCATCAGCGCGCACACCACGCTTTCCGGGCGGCCGGTGCTGGATGTCGGCTGCGGTGGCGGCCTGCTCGCCGAAGCGCTCGCGCGCGCGGGCGCGCAGGTAAGCGCCATTGACCTGGCACCCGGCATGATCGAAGTCGCCCGGCTGCATGCCGCGGAGGCCGGCCTGTCGATCGACTACCGACTCGCCCCGGCCGAGGAACTCGCCGCCGGGCGGCGCGAGGGATTCGACGTGGTCACCTGCACGGAGATGCTCGAGCACGTACCGGAACCCGCGGCCATGCTCGGGACGCTGGGTCAGTTACTGCGACCGGGTGGGGACCTATTCGTCTCGACCCTGAACCGGAACCTGCGCTCCTTCCTCACCGCGATCGTCGGCGGGGAGTATCTGCTCAGGCTCATTCCGCGCGGCACGCACGAATACGAGCGCCTGATCCGCCCCGCGGAGCTGGCGCGCTGGGCGCGCGCCGCCGGCCTCACCCTCAATACCATGGCCGGCATCGAGCTGCATCCCCTCAGCGGACGCGTGACGCTCAGCCACGATGTCGGCGTGAATTACCTCGCGCACTTCACGAGGTGAGCGCGTCCGTCTTCATCCTCGCCGCGGCGGCGCTAGTCACCGGTCTGGTGCTCGGGGCGCTCATCAGTCACATCCGCGGCGCGCGCCGCGTGGAGGCGCTGCGGGTGGAACTGGCCGCCGCACAGGTGCGCCTGGAGAGCCACACCCTGCGCGAACGCGAGCGCGTGGCCCAGCTGGAGCAGTCGGAGACGCGACTCAAGGCGGCCTTCGACTCCGTCGCGGCCGCGAGCCTGCGCAACAACAGCGAGATGTTCCTGCAACTGGCGCGTGAGTCGCTCGGGCGCGACCAGGTCATCGCCTCCGGCGCGCTCAAGGAGCGCGAGGTCGCCATCGCGCAGCTGGTAGAGCCACTGCGCGTGGCGCTCGAGCGCACCGAGGCGCAAGCGCAGTCGCTGGAGCGCGAACGGCGCGAGGCATTCACGAGCCTGCGCACCCAGATAGAGACCCTCGCCGGTGGCTCCGCGCAATTGCAGCGCGAGACGCGCAACCTCGTGAGCGCGCTGCGCCGGCCGGAGGTGCGCGGCCGCTGGGGCGAACTCACGCTGCGCCGCTTGGTGGAGCTCGCCGGGCTGAGCGAGCACTGCGATTTCACCGAGCAAGTGCACGTGTCGGTCGAGGAAGGCTCGATGCGACCGGACCTGGTCGTGCACATGCCCGACGCGCGCGACCTCGTGATCGATGCCAAGACCCCGCTCGATGGTTACCTCGCGGCGATCGATGCGCAGACCGAGGAGGAGCGCGCACTGGGGCTGCGCAGGCACGCCCAGCAGGTCGAGACACGCGTGCGAGAACTCGCCTCCAAGGGCTACTGGCTGCAGTTCGAGCGCAGCCCGGAATTCGCGGTGCTGTTCCTGCCGGGTGACCAGTTCCTGTCCGCCGCTCTCGCCGAGCGGCCGGAACTGCTCGAGACCGCGCTTGGGCAGAGCGTGATCATCGCCACGCCATCGACGCTCATCGCGCTGCTCAAGGCGGTGGCCTACGGTTGGCGGCAGTCAGCCGTCGCGCACAACGCCGCTCTCATCCGCGATCTCGGGCAGGAGCTGCACCGACGCCTCGGGACCTTCAACACGCACCTTGGGCGCATGGGACAGCGACTGGGAGCGGCGGTGGAGGCCTACAACTCGGCGGTCGGCTCCCTTGAGCGGCAGGTCATGCCCCAGGCGCGCCGCTTCAACGAACTTGGCGTCACGGCCGATGAGCCACCGGCCGCCCTCGAACCCGTCAGTCAGCTGGTGCGCACGGTGAACGCGCCGATCGCGGCCGAGCCCGCGGAACCGCCGGCGGCGGATTCGCCGCTCGCCAGCCCCGGCAATGTCCGCAAGGCCTGAACTGGGCTCCGCCCGAGGTCTCGCCTGGCTTTATTCCCCCGGCGCGCAGCGCCCGGTGTTCGAGGCGCTGGTGGGAGTGGAGGCGGAAGTTGGCGCAAGCCTCGCGCCCGGGCTTGAACACAGCGTCGCGCACGCGCGCGTGGCATGGTGGCGCGAGGAGTGCGAGCGCTGCGCGGCGGGCGAGAGTCAGCACCCGCTGACGCGGCGGCTGCAGCAACTGTTCGGCGAGGAACGGCGCGCGGGCCTGCAGGGACTTCGCGGGTTCGTCGACGCGGCCACCTGGGATCTGGCCGGCGCCACCTTCGAGACGCGGCGCGAACTGTCCGCGTACTGCGAGCGCTGGAGCGCGGCGCTGGTCGAACCGCTCGCCTGCTTCGCGCTCGGCCAAGCCGGGCGCGCCGACGTACGCGCGTTCGGTCGCGCCCTGCGTGAGATGGAGTTGCTGAGTTCGCTCGGCGGGGATGCCCGCCTCGGGCGTGTGCGCATCCCACTGGATGAACTGGAGGCGGCCGGGGGGAATGCCGAGCGTCTCGCCCGCGCGCCATGGACACCGGCCCTCACGCGGTTCGTCCGCGGGGGGCACGAACGCGCGCGCACGGGGCTGGCGCTGGCCAGCAACGCGCTGCCTGAGGCCGACCAGCCGCGGCTGCGCGCACTCCTGGTGTGGGCGAACCTCGCGCACCAGCGCTCGCTCCGGATCGGCGCGGCCTTGCCCCTGGCCATGGCGACAGGCGACCATCACGCCCCGCTGGACGGCTGGCGCGCCTGGCGCGCCGCCCGCCGGGCCGACGCCGGGTGGTTCAGGCTGCCCGCGAACTGATTTTCAGGAGACTCTCGTTGAACACCGCGTTCGATCCGCGCCGGCACACCGCGGTACCCGATGAGCTCACCGGGCGCGTCATCGCGGTCACCGGCGCCGGGGGCGGCATCGGACGCGCGGTGGCGCTGGCCTGCGCGACGCACAAGGCACAGGTGATCCTCATCGGGCGCGACGTCGGTAAGCTCGAGGCTGTGCACGCGCGGATTCTCGCGCAAGGCGATCCCGAGGCGACGATCGCCCCACTGGATCTAGAGAAAGCCGTCGCGCGCGACTACGACCAGCTCGCGGACGCCCTGCTGGAGCGCTATGGACGCCTGGATGGGCTGCTGCACAACGCCGGGCTCTTGGGCACGCTCGCCCCGATCGAGCACTACGACGTGCCGACCTGGTGCCGCGTGATGCATGTCAACGTGACAGCCGCCTTCGCCCTGACCCAGGTGCTGATCCCCGCGCTGAAGAAGTCCGCCGATGCATCCGTCCTCTTCACCACCAGTTCAGTGGGTCGCGTGGGCCGCGCCTACTGGGGGGCGTACGCGGTCTCCAAGTTCGCCGTCGAGGGACTGGCGCAGGTACTGTCGGAGGAACTCGAGGGGATCAGCCACGTGCGCGTCAACACCCTCAATCCCGGACGGGCCCGCACCGCCATGCGCCGCCAGGCGTACCCCGCCGAGGACCTGGAGACGCTGCCGCTGCCCGAGAGCCTGACCGCCCCCTACATCGCGCTGCTCGGACCTGCGAGTCAGGGAGTGAGCGGTCGGTCCTTTGATGCCCAATCCTCGGCGGCCGCGGGCGGCACGGGTGCGAGCAGGGCGTCAAGCTCCCCCTGAGTCAGTTCGCGGAACTGGCTACGCCCGAGCGTGCGCTCAAGCGCGAGCGGTCCCAGCCGGATGCGCTGCACGCGACTGACAAGCGCCCCCTGGCGCTCGAACAACTGGCGTACTTGCTTGCCGCTCGCCCCGCGCGCGACCAGGGTGTACCAGCGATTGGCGGCCTCGCCCCCGGCGCCCTCGCACCGCTCAACGGCCAGGTGTTCGCCGCTGTCCAGCTCACCGGCGAGGATATTGTCGATGTTCGCGTCCGTGAGCTCCCCGCGCACGCGCACGCCGAACTCGCTGCTGAGCGTGTGGACCAGGCGCTGCAGGCGCTCCGCGAGGGCGCCGTCGGAGGTGACCAGCTCCAGTCCGCCATCCACGCGCGGCATGGGACTTACGCTGATGAAGCGTCGCCCGGCGCGCTTGGGCAGCCTGTCAAGCAGAGCCTGCCGCGGCAGGCGCGCATCCGGATGGGTAGTGACCGCCTCCGGCGTGCGCAGCGGCTCCCCGGGTGAGCGATGGCAGACGAACACCCGCGCGCCCGCTGACTTGGCGTGTGCGCGCACCAGGCGCCCGTCGAGGCGCACCTGATCGGTGGCGCCGACCTTCATCCCCAGGCTCGCGGGTTCCGAATTGACGGTAAGCCGGCCGGCGCGGATCCAGTCCTCAGCCTCGCGACGCGAGGCAAGGCCGGCGTTGGCGAGCATTTTCTGCAGCCGCTCGGGCGCCCCGGCCGGCCGCGCTTTCGCGGCCGCGGCGGTGGTGCCGGCGGGCCGCCGGCCATCGCGGCCGCGCGCGGGGGCGCGCGCCATCAGGTGTCCAGGTCGGTGGGCCCGGCGACCAGTTCGTGGCTCGCGCCCGCTTGCGCGGAGAACCCGGCTTCCTCGGGGTCATCCGTATCGCCGCCGTCCGCGGAACCCGCGGCGGCCGGCAGGGAACCCATGGATTCCGCGGCGCTCTCCTCGGGCGGCAGGTCAAGCCGCAGGCCCACGTCCCCCATCGCCTGCAGTTGCGCGAGCGGGGGCAGGTCATCGAGGTACTTGAGTCCGAAGTAGTCCAGGAAATCCCGCGTGGTGCCCAGAAGCTCGGGGTGGCCGGGCACGTCGCGGTGACCGACCACCCGGACCCAGTTGCGCTCGATCACCGTGCGGATGATGTTGGGGTTGACCGCGACCCCGCGCACCGCCTCGATCTCGGCGCGCGTGATCGGCTGCCGGTATGCGATCAGCGCGAGGGTCTCGAGCAGCGCGCGGGAATAGCGCGGCGCGCGCTCGGGCCACAGGCGCGAGATCTCCGGGGCGAGCTCGCGGCGCACCTGGATGCGGTAGCCGCTCGCGGTCTCCTTCAACTCGATACCGCGCCCCTCGTACTCGGCGGACAGCGCCTCAAGCGCCGCGTGCAGTTCCTCCGGCTTCGGCCGCGCGCGCTCCTCGAACAAGCGCAGCAGCTCGGTGGCGGGTAACGGGTTACCTGCCGCGAGCAGCGCGGCCTCGAGCACGTTCCTGACGTACGACTCACTCATTGCGGTTCCTCGTCGACATCGCGGGGATCCGAGGCTGGTCCGGCCTCGTCCACGGCGGCGACGACGATGTCGCCGCCGGTATTGTCGCTCACAATGCGCAGCACGGGTGCGGGATTGGTGGAGCGCACGTGCAGCGGCGCGTAGGCCTCGGCCTGGACGACGTCGATCAGACCCTCGCGCATCAGCTCGAGGATGGCGATGAAGGTGACAGTCACCCCCATACGCCCCTCCTCCGCCCGAAACAGCTGCGCGAACGGCAGAAAGACAGCGCCACCCAGTCGCGCGAGGATGTCACTCATGCGCTCGCCCACCGAGAGGCGCTCGCGCTGAACGTGGTGGTGCGCGAACATCTGCGCGCGCACGACGACGTCCTTGAACGCGAGCAGCATCTCCTGCAGCGTGATCTGCGGTAGTGGGCGCACGACCTGCCGCTCCTTCAACGGCGCCTCGGCCGCCCAGACGTCCCGCTCCATGCGCGGCAGCGAGTCGATGCCCTCCGCCGCGCGCTTGAAGCGCTCATACTCCTGCAGGCGCCTCACCAGCTCCGCGCGCGGGTCGAGTTCCGATTCCTCGGCGAGCTTGGGGCGCGGCAGCAGCATGCGTGACTTGATCTCGGCGAGCGTCGCGGCCATGACCAGGTATTCCCCGGCCAGCTCCAGCTGCAGGTCCTGCATAAGCTCGATGTACTGCATGTACTGCTTGGTGATCTCCGCCAGCGGGATATCGAGGATGTCCAGGTTCTGCCGGCGGATCAGGTATAGCAGCAGGTCGAGTGGTCCCTCGAAGGCCTCCAGGAACACTTCCAGCGCCTGGGGCGGGATATAAAGATCCCGCGGCAGCTCGGAGACCGGTTCGCCGTTCACCATCGCGAAGGGCATCTCGCCCTGCATCGGCGCCGGCTCCGACAGCCCCGCCAGCGGGGCGGGGGTTGAGACGACGATCTTCAGGTCCGGCCTGGGCTTCATATGGTCCCCCACCTCAGTCGATGCGCAGATGCATGGCCCGACGTACCTCGTCGAGCGTCTGCCGGGCCGCCTCGCGCGCCTTCTCGGCGCCTTCGGCGACGATGTTCCGCACCAGATCGGGGTTTTCCTCGAATTCCTGGGCGCGACGGCGCATGCCGCCGATCTCCTCGACGATCTTCTCGATCAGGGGCTTCTTGCAGTCCAGACAGCCGATGCCTGCCGTGCGGCAGCCCTCGCTCGCCCACTTGCGCGTGCCCTCATCGGAATAGATCTTGTGCAGGTCCCAGACCGGGCACTTTTCCGGATCGCCAGGATCGGTACGTCGCGCGCGCGCCGGGTCCGTCTGCATGGCGCGCAGCTTGGCCACCACCGCGTCCGGTTCCTCGCGCAACCCGATGGTATTGCCGTAGGACTTGGACATCTTGCGGCCGTCAAGGCCCGGCACCTTCGGCGTCGTGGTGAGCAGCACCTGGGGCTCGGGAAGGATGGTCACGCCGGTGCCCTCGAGAAAGCCCAGCAGCCGCTCCCGATCGGCGACGGTGATGCGGTTGTTGCTTTGTACCAGCGCCTGGGCGCGCGCCAGGGACTCGGTATCGCCGGTTTCCTGGAACTTGCGGCGCAGCTGCCGGTAGGCCGTCGTGTTGCGGCCGCCGAGCTCCTTGACCGCCTTCTCCGCCTTCGCCTCGAAGTCCGATTCGCGTCCGTAGAGATGGTTGAAGCGCCGCGCGGCCTCGCGCGTGAGTTCCACGTGCGCGACCTGGTCCTCGCCAACCGGCACGAACGCGGCGCGGTAAATCAAGATGTCCGCGCTTTGCAGCAGCGGGTAGCCCAGGAACCCGTAAGTCGCGAGGTCCTTCTCCCGCAGCTGCTCCTGCTGGTCTTTATAACTTGGCACTCGCTCGAGCCACCCGAGCGGGGTGATCATGGAGAGGAGCAGGTGCAGCTCGGCGTGCTCGGGCACGTGCGACTGGATGAAGAGTGTCGCCACGCCCGGATTGAGGCCCGCGGCGAGCCAGTCGATCAGCACGTCGCGCACGTGCTCCTGCAGGCGCGAAGTGTCCTCATAGCCAGTGGTCAGCATGTGCCAGTCCGCCACGAAGAAGAAGCACTCGTACTGATACTGCAGCTCGACCCAGTTGCGCAGCGCGCCGTGGTAGTTGCCCAGGTGCAGCGGTCCGGTGGGCCGCATTCCGGATAGGACGCGGCGCCCGGGGGCCGGGGAACTCATATCCGGCTCCGCAGCGGCTCTGGGCTGGCGGGAGTGGTGGGAGCGGGTTGGCTTTGGCGCGCGATGCGCCTGGGAAACGGGGTGCTGCTCACGGGTTCAATTATAGCGCACGCCCCATGATTGGGCCGAGCGCGCCCTTGCCCTGGCGTATCACCATCGGGGGGCTCACCGACAGGTCAACCACGGTGGTCGGCTCGGTGCCGCAGTCCCCAGCGTCCAGGATCGCGTCGATGTCGTGATCGAGGCGCTCCTGGATCTGCCGGCCGGCGGTGAGAGGCTGGGAATCCTCGCCCACCAACAAGGTGGCGCTCATCAACGGCTCGCCCAGCTCGGCCAGCAGCATCTGCGGCACCCGATGCGCCGGGATGCGCACGCCAATGGTGCGCCGGCGCTCGTGCTGCAGACGTCGCGGGATCTCACGAGTGGCCTTCAGAAGGAACGTGTAGGGGCCCGGCAGGCAGGCGCGCAGCATGCGGAATTGCCAAGTTTCCAGATGCGCGAAACGCCCCACCTCGGCCAGATTCGCGCATACCAGGGTGAAGTGGTGGTGGTGGTCGGTCTTGCGGATGCGGCGCACCCGCTCCAGCGCCGCGCTGTCGCCCAGGTGCCAGCCAAGCGCGTAGCACGAGTCCGTGGGGTAGGCTATGAGGCCCCCGCCCCGCAACAGCTCGGCCGCCTGGCGGATCAGCCGTGGCTGCGGGTCGATGGGGTGCAACTGGAGGTACTCGGCCACAGGTTCGGGGGCTCTCGCAGAAAAACGCATCCGCGTGGAACTTACCGGCGGCGCGTGAGAATATACGCGGCCCCTTGCCGGGTACACCGTCGCCCCTCAGGACCGTCGCACCCCACCTCCCATGCAGGCTTTGACAGAGTTTGCGCCGATCCTGGCGTTCTTCGTGGCGTATTACCTGTGGGGGCTATACGTCGGCACCGCGGTGCTGATGGTCGCCATGGTCATCCTGCTGGCCGTGGACTGGATGCGCACCCGCCGCATCCCGCCGATGCACGCGATCTCGACCGTGCTGGTGGTTATATTCGGGTCAGCCACGTTGTTGCTGCACAACAAGCTATTCATTCAATGGAAACCGACGGTTTTCTTCTGGCTCACGAGCCTCGCCTTCCTCGGCAGCTTCTGGATCGGCGAACGCACCCTCACCGAGCGGCTGATGGGCGCGGCCTTCGGCGACAAGCTGCGGGTGACGGCCGCGCGCTGGCGCACCCTCAATGCCTGGTGGGTCGCCTTCTACGCCTTCCTCGGCGCGCTCAACCTCGTCGTCGTCCTGTATGCCAGCGAACGCACCTGGGTGGCCCTGAAGCTGGTGGACGTGGTGCTGGTGCTGCTATTCGTAATGGCGCAGGTCATGTGGCTTTCCGCTCGGGAAGAACCCGCCGGGGGCACGCCATGAGCGGGACAAACGAGTCGGTGATGACCCAGTTGCGGGGCGCGCTCGAGCGCGCGCTCTCACCCGTCCACATCGAGCTGATCGATGACAGCGCGGCCCATGCCGGGCACGCGGGCGCGCGCTCCGGCGGTCACTACCGCCTAACCATTGTCGCGACCGCCTTCGAGGGCCGCTCGCAGCTTGAGAGGCACCGGATGGTCTACGCCGCGGTGGCGTCCCTCATGAACGGCGCGGTGCATGCGCTGAACATCGTGGCTCGCGCGCCGGCGGAGCAGGTCTGAGCCCCCCGCAACCTAACCGCGCCGCGACTGTCTGACTCGTGACTGACACACTTTTTCTGCACAACTGAACTTTGGTAACAACCGGAAGACCCGCATGAACCACTCGCGCATCCTTGTCACCGCCATCGCGCTTACCGCGCTCGCGGCCTGCCAGCCCAAGACCGCCACCACGCCCGCGGACACCTCCCCCGCCGTGGCGACCGTCAACGGCAGCCCCATCACCCGGGACTTCTACGAGTTCTACATCAAGGGGATCACTGGCAAGGCGTCCGCGGACCTCGCCCCCACGCAGCGCGCGGCCGCTCTCGACAACCTCATCCGCGGCAAGCTCACGGGCGAGGAAGCCATCAAGCAGGGCCTCGACAAGACCGGGGACACCGCTTACCTGCTCAGCCTCACCCGCCTGAACGTGCTCGAGCAGGCCGTCTCCGATAAGTACCTGAAGGATCGCCAGCCGACCGACCAGGAACTGCACGCCGAGTACGATGCGCAGATCGGCAGCATGCCCAAGCTCGAATACCACGCGCGCAACATCGTGGTCTCGACCGAGGGCTTCGCCCAGAGCGTCATCGCCGAGCTCGAGAAGGGCGCGAAGTTCGAGGATGTGGCCAAGAAGGAATCGATGGACCCGGGCGCGAAGACCAACGCCGGGGACCTGGGCTGGTTCACGCCGGACCGCATGGTTCCGGAGCTGTCAGCCGCGGTCCTCACCCTCAAGCCTGGCGAGTACACCCACAAGCCGATCAAGACGCAGTACGGCTGGCACGTCGTGCAGCTGATTGAGACGCGCGACCTCACCCCCCCGTCGTTCGACCAGGTCAAGCAGCGCCTCGTCCAGGTCGTGCAGGCGAAGAAGTTCCGCACGTACCAGGATGAGCTGATGCGCACGGCCAAGATCGAAAAGACCGAGCCGGCAGCGGCGGCGACGCCCGCGGCGCCCGCCGTGACGGCACCCGCGGCGCCCGCCGTGACGGCACCTGCGGCGCCCGCGCCGACTGAACCGGCCAAGAAGTAGTAGCGAGTCGAGGTCGTGC
>JANYBG010000125.1 GCA_025360865.1 Pseudomonadota bacterium
CACCGCCGATGGCGTCCTTCACCAGGAATTCCTTGCGCAGCCACAGGTAGCCCACCCCCCCCTGCGCGGTCAGCTTGGTCGTGTCGCTGTTGAAGAACTGGTAACCGACACCGCTCGTGACCGCATCCTGGTAGGCGAAGCCTGAGAAGCGGTCATCCGTGTACGCCGCGCCGACATAGCCGTAGAACTTCGGCGTGAGGTTGTAGTTGGCCTGGCCGTGCAGGGTCCAGGCCTGCGCCGTGGTCTCCCCGTGGGTGGAGCCGTAGATCGCCTCGGTGCCGAACAGGAACTTCCAGTCGCCCCGCGTGTGCGCCATGTGAAACAGCGCGTTGCCGGCGCTGTTGTCGGTGTTGCCAGCGGTCTTGGAATAGCCCAACAGGGCGCGCATCGACCAACTGGGGTCACCCTCATACGGGGGTGGGTCATCCGCGTACGCCACACCGGTGAATGCCATCGCCGCCAGCCCGCCGAAAAGAGCTCCCTGCCGCATCGCTAGACCCTGCCTGGATAGTTGGGGGCGCGTACCTTACAGAAGCCCGCCGCGGGAGGGAAATCGTTGCGCAGGCGCGACAGGTGAGCCTGGAGCGTGGCGGGCTTGCGCACGGGTATACCCACCCCAATAGGGTAGACTCGCGATGTTGATGTGATTGTTGATGATGATTCTCTGAGGGGGCGACCGGTTTCGACGTGGGTTACGAACCTTCAGGGGCGTGCCGAGGTGTAGGGACCTCGTTAATAAACCTGCAAAACTTAGTTGCCAACGACGACAACTACGCTCTAGCTGCTTAATCGCAGTTGACCTCTGACCAGCTCGTGCCTGTGCGACTGAATCAGGGGACGCGTTCACAGGATCGCGCTCCGGCGTGCGACAGGCCGGTTGCGTTAAGAGTTACTGTTCGCTGGCGGTGCGTCTTCCCTGCTGATCGGGTAGCGCAACGTGAGAAATAAAGACCAGCTACGTACGTAGATCCTGAAGTCTAGGACTTGCGGACGGGGGTTCGATCAATGGGTCGCACCAGGCCGAGAGGCCTGGCAGACAACGGAGCTCACATCGGTGAAACCTTCGCCGCCACCAAAGCGGCATGGCAACGCCGAGGGGTAGGAAGAGGGCCAACCTCAGGCCTGCCCTGTAGAGACTCATAGGCTCGCCGAGGAGATCGCTCCGGGGCGGGCACTAGGATCCGGCTCAGACCGCTGAGAGCCGGATAACACGCTCCGCATCCACGCGCCGTCGGGCGCGCGGATGAAGGCATAGTCCAGCCCGCGGCGAAAGCCACGGATGTGCTGTCCCCCCGCCTCCACCAAATGCGGTTCCCGGCCTGAAAGGGCCGGGAACCGCCCCTGGGTTCCTCAGCAGATGTTGAGTCGGCGCGCCGCCGGTCACTTGCCGTGCACGCCATCCATGGAGGCGATCGCCCCGTACAGATCCGGCCGCCGGTCGCGGAACACGAACCAGTTGTCGCGCAGCTGCGCGGCGGCCTCGAGGTCGAAGGTGCGCACCAGCACCGCGTCGCCCTCCTCCTTCGCTTCCTCGACCTTCGCGCCCATCCCGTCCGCGATGAACGACGAGCCGTAGAAGCGGATGTGCAGGTTCAGCGGGTCCTGCAGCGAGCGCTCGAGCCCGTAGCGGTTGGCGGCCACCAGTGGGGTGAGGTTCGCCGCGGCGTGGCCCTGCTGGGTGCGCTGCCAGTGCTCGCGCGAGTTCACCGGCGGGGCCGGCGGGGGCTCGGTGCCAATCGCCGTCGGGAAAAAGAACAACTCGGCGCCCATGAGCGCCATCACGCGCGCGGTCTCCGGGAACCACTGGTCCCAGCAGATGCCCACGCCGATGCGCGCGAAGCGCGTGTTCCACACCCTGAAGCCGGTGTCCCCCGGGGCGAAGTAGCTCTTCTCCTGGTAGCCCGGGCCATTGGGGATGTGCGACTTGCGGTAGATGCCCAGCCGCGCGCCGTCGGCATCCAGGATCGCGATGGTGTTGAAGTAGGCGCGCCCGGCGCGCTCGAAGAAGCTGATGGGCAGCACCACGCCCAGCTCGCGCGCGACCGCGGCGAAGTGGCGCACCGCGCGGTTCTCCGCCAGCTCGGTCGCGAGGTTCAGGTGGCGCGAGTCCTGCTCGATGCAGAAGTACGGGGTCTCGAATAGCTCCGGCAGCAGGATGATCTGCGCGCCACGCCCGGCGGCCTCGCGCACCAGCGCCTCGCCATGGGCGATGTTGCGCGCCGCATCCCAGCCGCATGACATCTGGATGGCGGCGACGGTAACCGGGCGGGGGGGACGTGCTAAGTGTTCGGGTCGCATGGTCATCGGATCCTCACCTCACATGAGTGCGCGGTGGCGCCATTTCCAGCCCCTCAGGTGCCGCGGGGCGGCGCTCCGCCAGCGCCTTCTCAACCTGGGCGGTGATACGGGTGGCGGTTTCCAGCGCCATCAGGCCCGCCTCGCCCGATACCACCGGGGCGCGCCCGGTGCGGACGCAGCTGAGGAAGGACTCGATCTCCGCCTTCAGCGCATCCCCCGGCTCCAGGCTCTGCTCCTCGATCGCCACGGGCAGGGGTCCTGGCCCGTCGGCCTCGGTGCGCTTCCGGATGAGCGTCAGGATTTTCTGCTGCAGGTCGAGGGAGATATAGGCGTCGTCCTCGAAGATGCGCATCTTGCGCTCGGTCTTGAGGCTCACCCGCGAGGCGGTCGCATTCGCCACGCAGCCGTTGGCGAAGCGGATGCGCGCGTTGGCGATGTCGATCTCCGCGGAGAACACCGGCGTGCCGACCGCATCGATGCTCACGATCGGGGCCCCGACAATGGTTTGCACGATGTCGATGTCATGGATCATCAGATCCAGCACCACGTTCACATCCGTCCCGCGCTCGCGGTACGGGGCCAGCCGATGGCATTCGACGAAGCGCGGCTCGCGCAGGTAGGGCTCGGCGGCGAGGATCGCGGAATTGAAGCGCTCGAGGTGCCCGACCGCGAGGATCAGCCCGGCGTCCGCGGCGAGTGCGATCAGCTCGCGCGCCTCCGCGGCCGTTTCGGTGATCGGCTTCTCGACCAGCACGTGGGCGCTGTTGGAGAGAAAGTCGCGGGCGATGGCGAAGTGCCCCGGCGTCGGCGTGACGACGCTGACCGCGTCGACCTTGCCCAGCAGCTCGCGGTGGTCCCCGAGGCACCGGGTGCCCAGCTCCTGCGCCACGGACTCGCGGGCCTCGGCGCGCGCATCGACCACCGCCACGAGCTCACACCCCGGGGCTTGCGCGTATTTCTGCGCGTGGAAGCGGCCCAGGTAACCGACCCCGATGACGGCGACTCTGATTTTTCGCATGACAAGGCTATTATGCCCGCCCGGGCGCCCGAGCCCGCAGTGTTGTGCGTCAGGGACGACTATGTCGACTCCGCCCCCCGAAGATAACGACTACGTGGTCGAGGAACCGCGCGGCTGGCGCGGGCTCTCGCGCCTGCAGCGCGAACTCATCATCCTCGCCGCGGAACTCCTGTGCGGACTGGTGCTCGTGCCGCTTTTGATCTGGGTGGCCGGCAACCGCGTGCTCGGTGGCTATACGCACGGCACGAACCAGCACGCAGGCCCCGCGGACCTGCTCGAGGACTTCATCACAGGGCTCGGCCACGGATTATCGGTTTTCTGGGTGGTGGCCCTGGGGCCGGCCATCCTCGTGACCCTGCTGCGCGCCTTCGCGCACCTGCTGCGCTCAGGGTCGTCCCGGGAAGACCAGTCGCCCTACTGAGGCCAGTAGATCCACACCGCGACCGCGAGCATGGCCAGCATCAGCGCGTGCGCCGCGAGCCGCCACGAGCGCAGGCGCAATTCGCCGTAGAAGCTCGCCGTGCACGCCACGGCGAACAATGTAAAGACGGCGATCGCCTTGAGGAGCGCCCCCTGTTCGGGCGCGAACCTGGCCTCCGGGGCCGACAGGAACAGGATAACGACCCAGGTCAGGATCAGCCCTATCGCCAGGGCGACCACGGAACCGGCCACGATCGCCAAAAGCGCCGTCAGGGGCTGCATGATGTGAGGACTTTACTTGCTAAGGATGAACTGCAGGCTCTAGCCTTGCCCTAATAGTCTACCGAACCAGCGAGCTTTCCAGATGACCCTAGTTTTGCGCCGTTCCCCGGGATGGTTCACCGCCGTGATCCTGGCCGCCCTGGCCCTCGTGCTGGCCGGCTCCGCGCAGGTACCCGCGAGCGCCTCCCTGCTGCCCCCCGGGGCGATCGCCCCGACCGACCAGCAGCGCGCCACCGCGCGCAAGGTCGGCCGCATCCTCGAGGAACAGCACTACAGCCGGGCAACCCTGGACGACAAGATGTCCGAGGTGGTCTACGAGCGGTACCTGGAGTTCCTCGACAGCCAGAAGAGCTACTTCCTGCAAAGCGACATCAACGAGTTCAACGCCTACCGCTTCCAGTTCGACGCCATGATCCGCACCGGCATGATGGATCCGGCGTACCTGATCTTCGCGCGCTTCCAGCAGAGAAATCGCGACCGCATCAACCGCGCCATCGCGCTGCTGAACACCGAGCCGAACTGGACCCTCGACGAGAGCTTCGAGTTCGACCGCGCCAAGGCGAACTGGATCGCCGACGAGGCCGGCATGGATGAGCTGTGGAGGAAGCGCGTCAAGAACGACGCGCTCTCGCTGATGCTCACCGGCAAGAGCTGGCCGGAGGCGGCCGACATCCTGCGCAAGCGCTACCAGCGCGTGCTCAAGCGCGTCGACCAGGTCAGCAACGAGGACGTGTTCGAGAACCTGATGAACGCCTACGCGCGCGCCTTCGACCCGCACTCAAGCTACTTCTCGCCGCGGTCCTCGGAGGAGTACCGCATCCAGATGAGCCTCAACTACGACGGTATCGGCGCCTCGCTGCAGTTGAACGATGACTACGTGACGATCATGAACATCATCGACGGCGGCCCGGCGGCCGTGGCCGGCACGCTCACCGTCAACGATCGCATCACAGGGGTGGGCCAGGGCAAGGCCGGGCCCTTCACGGACGTCATCGGCTGGCGCCTGGACGATGTCGTGCAGCTGATCCGCGGCAAGGCGGGCACGCTCGTGCGCCTGCAGATCCTGCCCGCGGGCGCCCTGCCCGGCTCCTCCGAGAAGGTGCTGGAGTTCACGCGCAACAAGGTCACCCTGGAGGCCCAGGCGGCCCACAAGGAAGTGAAGAGCGTCGTTCGCAACGGCCGCACGCTCAAGATCGGCGTGGTCACGGTGCCCGGGTTCTACCAGGACACCGCCGCGGAGAACCCCGGCGACCCGAACACCCGCAGCACCTCGCACGACGTCGCGAAGCTGCTCAAGGAGCTCAAGGGCGAGAACGTCGACGGCATCCTGCTCGACCTGCGCAACGATGGCGGCGGCTATCTCCCCGAGGCCACCGCCCTCACCGGGCTGTTCATCGATCACGGCCCGGTCGTGCAGCTGCGCGACTCGGCGGGCCGGCTGGAAGTGCTGGACGATCCGGAGAAAGGTTCAGCCTACGACGGTCCCCTCACGGTGCTGGTCGACCGCCTCAGCGCCTCGGCGTCCGAGATCTTCGCCGGGGCGATCCAGGACTACCACCGGGGACTGATCCTGGGGCAGACCACCTTCGGCAAGGGCACAGTGCAGAACCTGGTGCGCCTGGACCGCTGGTCGCCGGACCCGGTCAATGGCCAGCTCACCGTGACCATCGGCAAGTTCTACCGGGTGACCGGCGAGAGCACCCAGCACCGCGGCGTCGAGCCGGACGTGCCGCTTGCCTCCCCGCTCGACACCAAGGAGATCGGCGAGAGCGCGCTGGAATCCGCGCTCCCCTGGGACCGCATCCCCGGGGTCCCCTTCAAGGCGAGCGCGGCCGCGGCGACCGCCCCGCCGCTGGCGAACCTCACCAGCGAGGAAGGCGCGCGCGCGCAGCACGACCCGGACTACCGCTGGCTGGTCTCCGACATCGCCGCCCTTGATGTTGTGCGCGAGCAGAAGACGGTGTCGCTGAACCTCAAGACGCGCCGCGAGCAGCGCGCGCGCATCGACGCCGAGCGCCTGGATCGCGAGAACAGCCGCCGCGTCGCCAAGAGCCTGCCGGTGTTCAAGAACGTCGAGGAACTGGACAAGTCCAAGGACACATCCGATGCGGTCCTCGACCAGGCGACGCAGGTGATGGCGGACGTGGTGACGGGCGTGCGCGCCGGGCCCACGCAGAAGACCGCGCGCAGCAACTAGGGGGCGAGGCGCGGCCGGGGCGGCCGCGCGCTTTCAGCGCAGCAGGATCCGGAACAGGTCCCAGGTATCCTCGCCGAGCACGTTGGGCAGGCGGGCCGCGTCGGCCCCCAGCGCCGCGGTTTCCATCACATCCCCTTCCGAGAGCGCCAGTGAGTCGATCTGCGGCGCCCCGTCGTTGTTGGTGCGGTAACGGGCGACGCGCTTGAGGCGCTCGCTGCGCACGCGGATCTCCTCGGCGAGGCCGCCGCGCTCGGCGATGAGGGTCTGCGCGCGCGCGATCTGGCCCATCAGCAGCACGCACTCCTGCGGGGTGCCGTAGGAATCGGTGGCCTCGCGCTGGCCGGTGGCCTCGCGGGCGAGGTTCACCAGCGGGGTCTTCAGGGTCGCGACCCGCAGGCACAGCACCTCCGCGTAGGCGATGGCGGCGATGTTGATCGCGCGCCGCGCCTCGAGCGAGATGCCGGGGAACTCGGGGGTTGGTTCACGCGTGATCGCCTCGACCGCCTCCTGCGCCTGGGCGAGGGCGGCGCTGGCGGAACTCAGCCCGCTGCGCGCGACGTCCAGCTGCCGCGCGAGCGCGCGACGCTTGAAGTAATGCCAGAAGCGCGTGAGGGCCGCGCGCGCGGTCTCGATGCGCGCGTATCGGGCGCTCGCCTCGTCGTGCGCGACCTGGGCCGCGGCGAGCGCCTGCTCGGCCACCTGCTTCTTCGCGAACATCGTACGATTGTGCTGCGCCAGGTGCGCGCGGCGCTCGCGCTCGTCCCGCTGCCGGGTGAGATCCGCGGCCAGCTGCGTGATCAGCTCGCGCCCTGACTGCCACAGGCGGCGCAGCTGGTAGAACACCAGCGCCGCGTACGCCGTCTCGGTGTTGCCCAGTCGCCCCTCAAGCGTGTTGAGCATCTCCTGCACGCGCTGCGTGGCGCCTTCCTGCTGCTTGATGAGGTCCTTGAGGCGGAAGGTCTCGTCCTGCAGGCCGCCATAGGCCTTCTTGAGCTCCGCGCGGTTGCGAAAGAGCTCGAGCACGCGGTCGTCCTCCTCGGGGGTGGAGGTTTCCGGGCGCAGGCTGAGCTTGAGAAATCCGAGTTGTCGCAAGGCTTTCATGAGAAGTAAGGCGGCGGACCGCCCCTCTCATGCGCCGGTACGAGGCTCCGGGCCGGATGAGAAGCGATGACCCCGCTCCACGCAGTATTCCAGCCACTTATTTAACATCACGTTTCGCGCCCAGCGCTGATCCAGTTCACGCTCCGCGCGAGTACGCAGCGCCCGCAGCACTGGCTGGGCGTGACTGTCAGCCCACTGCTGGGCCTCGACCAGGTGCGCGTCGTGGTACACGCGCACGCGCATGTCCGGGTACTTGAGCTCCCCGTCATGTTCCGGGAGCAGGTAGGTGAGGTTGAGCGTGCTCGTGTACGGGGAGCGCTCGGTGACAGTGAGAACGAGGTCACAGTCCGAGGGCACGCGCGAGCGGTACTCCCCACGCAGCGCGCCGAGCTCGCCCGCGAGCCACCCCAGGCGGATGAAATTGCTCTCATACAGGCCCATGAGCGCCACGAAGGAGCGCGGGCGCGTGCGCCAGGAGACAACGGTTTGTGTATCTGTCAGCAGCACGCCCCGACTATAACGCACGAACATCAGCGCGCAAGTCGATCGGCTCGTGAATTTATCGCGACACGCGCGGCGTGTCTCACTTGCAAAAACCGTGCGACCCCCCACACGCGCGCATGACCCCGCGACGTGCCACAATACCGATCCGGCGCGCGTCCGCGCGCGCTACGGGCGCAGGCGTCGTTCGATTCCGGTCGTGTTCAGGATGCGGCTCGCGATCTCCTCGATCGAGCACTCGGTCGTGTTCAGTGAGGGAATCGCGTAGCGCGCGAACAGCGCCTCGGCCGCGCGCAACTCGTAGGTCACCTGCTGATGCGAGGCGTAGCGGCTCTCCGGCCGGCGCTCATTGCGTATCTGCTGCAGCCGCTCGGGCGTGATCGTCAGCGCGTAGAGCTTCTTGCGGAACGGCTCCAGCCGCGCCGGCAGCCGGCCGGTCTCCAGGTCATCCTCGGTGAAGGGGTAGTTCGCGGCGAACACCCCGTACTGCAGCGCCATGTACAGGCAGGTCGGGGTCTTGCCCACGCGCGAGACCCCCACCAGCACCACGTCCGCGTGCGCGTAATCGCCGCCGGTGCCATCGTCATTGGCGAGGGAGAAGTTGGTGGCGTTGATGCGCGTGGTGTAGGCGGCGAGGTCCGCCATGCCGTGCGCGCGCCCGGCCCGATGCGTCGAGAGCACGTTCAGTTCACGCTCCAGCGGGCCGACGAAGGCGGAGAACATGTCAAGAAAGAGGCCATGCGCCTCGACCACGATCGCGCGCAGCTCATCCTGCACCAGAGTGCTGAAGATGATCGGGCGCACGCCCTCCTCGTCCGCGGCGCGGTTGATCCGGCGCACAGCCTCGTGCGCCTTGTCAACGCTCAGCACAAATGGCAAAGTCACGGCCCGAAATTCCAGGCCCTCGAACTGCGTCATCAAGCTATGGCCCAGGGTCTCGGCGGTCACGCCGGTCTGGTCAGAGACGAAAAAGACGGTTCTGCGGCTCACGGCTTGGGCATACTTTGGCGCTTGATCTGCTAGTCCGCAGTGTTTCACCGCGCGCACAGGCCCGCAAGCTTGGCGCCCACTAGAGTTCTCAGGAGCAGCCTTGGACGCACTCGTCATCCCTTTCGAGAAGTTGGGAATGCACGATGTCGAGACGGTGGGCGGCAAGAACGCCTCGCTCGGGGAGATGATCGGCGCGCTCACGCGCCTCGGGGTGCTGGTCCCCACCGGCTTCGCCACCACCGCGCACGCCTACCGCGAGTTCCTGAAGCAGGGCGGCCTCGATGAGCGCATCCGCGCGGAACTGGCGACCCTGGATGTCGATGACGTCACCAAGCTTGCCGCCACCGGGGCGCGCATCCGCCAGTGGATCCTGGCGACGCCGTTCCCGAGCGCCTTGGAGAAGGCGGTGACCTCGCAGCTGCGCCAGATGGGGGGCGGCGGTGACAGCGCCGTCGCGGTGCGCTCCTCGGCCACCGCCGAGGACCTCCCTGAGGCCTCCTTCGCCGGCCAGCAGGAGAGCTTTCTCAACGTGCGCGGCGAGGCGGCCGTGCTGCGGGCGATGCACGAGGTGTTCGCCTCGCTGTTCAACGACCGCGCGATCTCCTACCGCGTGCATCAGAACTTCGACCACGGCGCGGTGGCGCTTTCCGCGGGCGTCCAGCATATGGTGCGCAGCGACCTGGGGGCCGCGGGCGTCATGTTCACGCTCGACACCGACACCGGCTTCCGCGATGTCGTGTTCATCACCGCCTCCTGGGGGCTCGGTGAGACCGTGGTACAGGGCGCGGTCAATCCGGACGAGTTCTACCTCTACAAGCCCGCGCTGCGCGCGGGCAAGCACTCGGTCCTGCGCCGCAACCTGGGCGGCAAGGCGATCAAGATGGTGTACGCGCCGGAGGGCTCCGCCGCCCGGGTGCAGACCGTGGATGTGCCGGCGGCGGAGCGCCAGCGCTTCTGCCTGGCGGACGCGGACCTGATCGTGCTCGCGCGCCAGGCGCTGATCATCGAGGAGCACTACGGCCGGCCGATGGACATCGAGTGGGGGCGCGATGGCGCCACCGGCGAGATCTACATCCTGCAGGCGCGCCCGGAGACGGTGCAGAGCCGCGCGGGCCGCACCATCCAGCGCTACGCGCTCAAGGGCGCGCCCGGGAAGGTGATCGCCACCGGACGCAGCATCGGCCAGCGCATCGGCGCCGGCACCGCGCGCATCATCAAGGACGCCTCGGAGATGGCGCGCGTGCAGGCGGGTGACGTGCTGGTGGCCGACATGACCGACCCTGACTGGGAGCCGGTGATGAAGCGCGCCGCCGCGATCGTCACCAACCGCGGCGGCCGCACCTGCCACGCGGCCATCATCGCCCGCGAACTGGGTATCCCCGCGGTGGTCGGCTGCGGGGACGCCACGCAGCGCATCCGCGAGGGCCAGGAGGTCACGGTCTCGTGCGCCGAAGGTGACACCGGCCAGGTCTACGACGGACTCATCGAGTTCGAGCGCAAGCAGATCGAGCTCGACTCGCTGCCGAAGATCCCGGTCAAGATCATGATGAACGTCGGCAACCCGGACCGCGCTTTCGACTTCGCGGCGATTCCGCACAGCGGCGTCGGCCTTGCCCGCCTCGAGTTCATCATCAACCGCATGATCGGCGTGCACCCGCGGGCGCTCTTGGACTTCGACCGCCTCGAGGGCGAGCTGCAGGACCAGATCCGCGCGCAGATGGCCGGCTACCTGGACCCGGTGAGCTTCTATGTCGAGAAGCTCGCGGAGGGCATCTCCCAGATCGCCGCGGCGTTCGCGCCGGAGCCGGTCATCGTGCGCCTGTCGGACTTCAAGTCCAACGAGTACGCGAACCTCATCGGCGGGGCCCGTTATGAGCCGCACGAGGAGAACCCGATGATCGGCTTCCGCGGCGCCTCGCGCTACGTGGACGAGAGCTTCCGTCCCTGCTTCGAGCTTGAATGCCGCGCGCTCAAGCGCGTGCGCGAGACGATGGGCCTCACCAACGTGCAGGTGATGGTGCCCTTCGTCAGGAGCGACACCGAGGCGCGCGAGGTGATGGAACTGCTGGCGCTGAACGGGCTCAAGCGCGGCGTCGACGGGCTGAAAGTCATCATGATGTGCGAGCTGCCCACCAACGCGCTGCTCGCCGACCAGTACCTGGAGCACTTCGACGGCATGTCGATCGGCTCGAACGACATGACACAGCTGACACTCGGCCTCGACCGGGACTCGGCGATCGTCGCGCGCCACTTCGATGAGCGCGACGAGGCGGTGCGCATGCTGCTGGCGATGGCCATCAGCGCCTGCCACCGGCAGAAGAAGTACATCGGCATCTGCGGCCAGGGACCTTCGGATCACCCGGACCTCGCCCGCTGGCTGCTCGAACAGGGCATCGACAGCATGTCCTTGAACCCGGACACCGTGGTGGAGACCTGGCTGTTCCTCGCACAGCCGGCGACGGGCCCGAAGCTCAGCTGAGGGCGCGGCTACCTGGAGCCGGCGTAGGCCGGGGCGAACAGGTGCTCCCGGTAGTGCCGCAGCTCGCGGATCGACTCGTGGATGTCGGCCTTCGCGAGGTGCGCGCCCTGCTTCGCGAACCCCTCCGAGACCTCCGGCGCCCAGCGTCGCGCGAGCTCCTTGAGCGTGCTCACATCGAGGTTGCGGTAGTGGAAGAAGCGCTCGAGGTCGGGCATCAGGCGCGCCATGAAGCGCCGGTCCTGGCAGATGCTGTTGCCGCACATCGGCGATAGGCTCGGGTTCACCAGGGGGGCGAGGAAGTCCAGGGTGCGCCGCTGCGCCTCCGCGAGCGTCACGGTGCTCGCGCGCACGCGGGCCACCAGTCCCGATGCGCCGTGCTGGCGCGTGTTCCAGGCGTCCATCCGCCCGAGCACCTCATCGCTCGTGTGGATCGCGAGCTCCGGGCCCTCGGCGAGGACGTTGAGTTCCTTGTCCGTCACCGCGGTGGCGATCTCGATGATCGTGTCGGTGTCAGTGTTGAGCCCGGTCATCTCAAGATCGATCCAGATGAGGTGGCTGTCGCTCGGCATGGGGTCTCAAGTGATGGTAGCGTGGGGTGAGAGCGATCAACGAGTGTAACAGAGGCCCGCAACCCGCCGCCGCATGACAGACCCAGCCAAGCTCACAGTCACCGGCCAGGTGATCGCGGCCTTCGGGCGCCACATGCTCGTACGCCTCGAGGGCGGCGCGGAGCGTCGGGCGCGCCCCTTCGGCCGCGCGCTCACCGTGGTGTGCGGCGACCGGGTGCGCTGCCGGGAGGGCGAGCACCACGAGGAGCTGCATGTCATTGAGGTGATCGACCGGCGCAGCGCGCTGTACCGCTCGAACCTGCGCGGCGTCGCGGAGCCGGTGGTCGCGAACCTCACGCGGCTGCTGGTGGTGCTGGCGCCGGTGCCAGTGCCAGATTTCTTCATGATCGACCGCTATCTCGCCGCGGCGACCTCCGCGGGGCTTGCCGCGACGCTCGTGCTCAACAAGGCGGACCTCGAGGTCGAGTACGGCGTCGCCGGTGAACTCGCGGTGTACGTCGCCTGCGGCTACCAGACGCTGCGCTGCTCGGCCGAGGCGCGGCTGGGGCTTGGCGAACTGCGCGCGGCGCTCAGCCCCGGCACGGTGGCCGCGCTCGTGGGTCAGTCAGGCGTGGGCAAATCATCGTTGGTGCGCTGCCTCATCCCCGGTGTTGAGATCGAGGTCGGTGAACTGGTGCGCGAGGAGGAAGGCCGGCACACAACCACCGCGGCGCGACTGTACGATCTGGGCAACGGCGCCGCGCTCATCGACTCACCGGGCGTGCGCGACTTCGCCCCGGCGGTGGAATCACTCGAAGAACGCTCGCTCGGTTTCGTGGAGGTCGAGCGCCTGGCCCCCGGGTGCCGCTTCGCCGACTGCCGCCACCTGCGCGAACCGGCCTGCGCGGTGCAGGCCGCGGCCCAGCGTGGTGAGATGCATCCGCGCCGCTACGAGAGTTACCGCCGGTTGCGGCGTATGCGCGAGGAATTGACCGCGGCGCGCGGACCGCGCAAGGCGCGCTGACCCTAAAGGGACTGGCGACCCGCGAGCGCGTGCGCGAGCGTCCCGCCATCCACGTACTCGAGTTCCCCGCCCACCGGCACCCCATGGGCGATGCGGCTGGCGGGAATGCCGCGCTGGCTGGCGAGCTCGCTCAGGAAGTGCGCGGTCGCCTCCCCCTCCACGGTTGAGTTGGTGGCGAGGATGAGCTCGCGCACCCCGCCCTCGGCCAGTATCGCCTCGAGCTCGCGCACGCCCAGCTGCTCAGGCCCCACGCCGTCGAGCGGCGAGAGGTGCCCCATCAGCACGAAGTAGCGGCCGCGGTAGCTGCCCGAGGCCTCGATCGCGACCACGTCGGCCGGGGATTCCACCGCGCAAAGGAGCGAGCCATCGCGCGCCGCCGCGGCGCAGATCGAGCACAGCGGCTCCTCGGTGAGCATGCGGCAGCGCTGGCAGCGCCGCACACACCGCAATGCCGCGTCGAGGGACTCGGCGAGCGAGCGCGCCCCGGGTCGCCCGTCCTGCAGCAGGTGGAACGCCATGCGCTGCGCGCTCTTCGGGCCGACCCCCGGCAGGGTGCGCAGAGCCTCGATCAGGCGCGCCAGGTGCGGGGAGTGCTTCATCTCAGAATGGCAGCTTCATGCCCGGCGGCAGCTGCATCCCGGCGGTGACGCGCGCCATCTTCTCCTGCACGCGCGCCTCGACCTTGTGGACCGCGTCGTTGGCGGCGGCGGCGATCAGGTCCTCCAGCATCTCGCGGTCCTCGCCGCTCACGGCCGGCTCGATCTGCACGCGCTTGACCTCGTACCGGCCGTTCATGGTGATCTTCACCATCCCGCCGCCGGATTCACCGATCACCTCGATGTTGACGATCTCGGCCTGCGCCTTCGCCATGTTCTCCTGCATGGCCTGGGCCTGCTTCATCAGGTTTCCGATATTGCCTTTCATGGGACCCTCAGCGATGGCGCAGCGCGCTGCGCGTGACGTGGATCACTTGACCGGCCGCACGGTGTCCGGCAGCACGGTCGCGCCGAAGCGCTCGCGCAGTCCCTTCACCCCGGGATCGGTCTCGAAGGCGCGGCGCGCCTGGGCGAGTTCCTCATCGGACGCGCGCCGCCGGGTCTGCGCGGGGGTCTCCGCGGCGCCGTTACCCGCCTGGAACTCAAGACGCACCGGCTCGCCGAAGTGGCGCGAAAGCGCCTGCGCCAGCTTGTCCTCCTGGGCCGGGGAACGCACCACCTGGTAGTGCGGGTCGAGCGCCAGGCGCACGGCATTGCCCTGCCGGCCGAGGTACGCGCAGTGGCTGGCGAGCTGGCGCGCGGCGCCGGTGAGCTCGACCTGGCCCAGGATCCGCGCCCACGCGGCCGGATCGCCCACCGCGGCGGGCGCGGACGTGGGCGCATCCTTCACCGCCTCCTGGGTACGCACCGGGGGCACCGCCGCGGCGGCGCGCGCCGCCGCAACGCGCGGCTCACTGGTGCCGCCAGGAGCCGCGGCCTGCTGCCCGGCGGGGCGGAAAGCGAGCATGCGCAGCAGCGTCATCTCGAAGCCGCCGCGCGGCTCGGGGGCGAGCGGCAGGTCGCGCCGTCCGAGGATCGCGGTCTGGTAGTACAGCTGCACGTCCTCGGGCGAGAGCGCGCGCGCCAGGCGCTCGAGCAGCTCCGGCTCGTACAGCTCGTCGCCCTCGTAATCCTTCACCGCCTGCTTGAAGCCGACGCGCACCAGCAGGCCGGCGAGTTCGTCGAGCACCTGCGCGTAATCGGGAGCGAATTCCTCCAACGACTGCGCGCAGCGCAACAGGCCCGAGGAGTCGGCCGCGGCGAGCAGGTCGAGGATGCGCACCACGTGATCGCGCGCGATGGTCCCGAGCATCGCGCGCGCCTCGGCCTCGCCCGCCTTGCCACCGCCGAAGGCGATGAGCTGGTCCAGCAGCGAGAGCCCGTCACGCATGCTGCCATCCGCGGCCTGCGCCACGAGCTTCACGCCCGCGGAATCGAAGGGCACCTGCTCGGCCTCGAGGATGTTGCGCAGGTGGCCTGCGATCTCACTCACCGGCAGGCGCTTGAGGTTGAACTGCAGGCAGCGCGAGAGCACGGTGACTGGGAGCTTCTGCGGGTCGGTCGTCGCCAGCAGGAACTTCACGTGCGGCGGCGGCTCCTCGAGTGTCTTCAGCAGCGCGTTGAACGAGTGGGTGGAGAGCATGTGCACCTCGTCGATGAGGTACACCTTGTAGCGACCGCGGGTCGGGGCGTACTGGACGTTGTCGAGCAGTTCCCGCGTATCGTCCACCTTGGTGCGCGAGGCCGCGTCCACCTCGATCAGGTCGGGGAAGCGCCCGGCGTCGATCTCGCGGCAGGCCGCGCAGGTGCCGTCAGGCTCCGCGGTGACGCCAGCCTCGCAGTTGAGGCACTTGGCGAAGATGCGCGCGATGGTGGTCTTGCCCACCCCGCGCGTGCCGGTGAAGAGGAACGCGTGGTGCACACGCCCGGAACCGAGCGCGTTCACGAGGGCGCGCCGCACGTGCTCCTGGCCGATGAGCTCGGAGAAGTTCTTGGGGCGCCATTTGCGCGCCAGCGCGGTGTAGCTCATGAACGGTCCCTAGCCTGCCGACAATGGAGGCGGCCCGCACCAGCTTAGCTCCGGCACCCGACATCGTCGCTGCCGCTGCTGCCTTCCGGCCCTGACGGGATTCACGACTGGTCGTCGCGGAGAAACCGATGCGGGCCACCATGGTCCTTCGCAACCGCGCAGGTGGCGGAGAGGGTGGGATTCGAACCCACGAACACCCGTTAGGATGTTACTGGAATTCCAGTCCAGCGCCTTCGACCGCTCGGCCACCTCTCCAATCAACAGGTTACGAACGCTATCTCGATTCAGCGCG
>JANYBG010000239.1 GCA_025360865.1 Pseudomonadota bacterium
GGACCGAACGTATGCAAGTACGACATTGTCGAGTCGCCAGCGATACCTGGCCTGGAAAGCGCGCACGCGCCAACCAGCGCGGCTAGAGACGCAATATTCACGGCTTACTACCCGGGACATCGCCGCCGGCATCCGGGCGAGCTCCAGCATTGGCAGGGCCCGTGCCATTCTTTTCTTTGGTTCGTTCAGGGGCGGGACGATGCCCTGCGACACTTTCTTCGGGGCTCACCATCTCGCCGGCGCGGTCACCCTGAATTGCAGCCTGATAGTCGGCTGCCGTAAATGAACCTCCGAGGGACTGGATGTACGCGACGATCTTCCAGATCTCTTGAGTTGGCAACGCCCGATCCCAAGCTGGCATTCCCTGCGGCCTGCCGTCGTGTATTGACTTGTAGATATCAACTGGGACGCCCCCATATCGCCAGTATTGGTCAGTCAAATTCGGCCCCATGCCCCCCGTGGCTCCATATCCATGGCAGCCTGCACAGTTCATCTTGATGAATAATTCCTTACCTTGTTGCACCGCCTGAGGGTCGTCTCCGAAGGGATTCTTGATGGTGCTTCCAAGGGTGTCGAAAGCGGCTCCCGCCAGATCCCCAAGCGGCACTTGGTCAATGGTGTCGTCGCTCGCCGTAGATCGTTGGGGCGTGGACACTGTGCTGCCACCCTGAGCCGCGTGGCACCCTGTAAGCACAACGAGCCCAGCGCTCACGAGCAAGGCCGGCACGCAAGCGATCCATGTCGTATTCATGGTTTGGCTCCCATCGACGAGTCAGTTTGAACTGCGGCGCCTCCGGCTTCTGTAGTGAGCATTCCCGGTGCGGTGTGTGGGGAATCCCCATTGAGAGAAAACACATACAGGGTACTGCCGCGCGCAGGGAAACCTTTTTCGCTGGCATTGAGCATGGCGGCTCCCCCGACTCCGGAGTACACAGCCACGTACTGACGATTGTCCGGGCCCAGGAACGTCATGGGCTGACCGATAACGCCCGACCCGAGTTTGTACGACCACATCACTGCGCCGGTTTTTGCGTTAACCGCGCGGAACCAGCCATCGGCAGTACCGTAAAATACGATATCTCCGGCGGTTGCGAGCACGCCGCTCATCGTCATGAAATGTTCTTTAATCGACCACGCTTTCTTATTGGCAACCGGGTCCCAAGCCATAAATTCACCCCAATTGCCCCCTGGGGCGGGGTGCCGAGTCATTTCCATGCCGTCATAGGGCGTTCCAGGTATGTACGATTGCGGGTGATCCGTCACGTCCATACACAGGTTGAATATCCCGGCATAAATGAGCCCGGTACGGGGCGAAAATGCCGAGGGTTGCCAGTCCTTACCTCCAATATCCGGCGGACATACGTTCGATAGCTTGACGTTGGGTTGAGGCTGCATTTCCGGGATAACCCGGGGCATCCCGGTCTTGAGATCAATTCCACTCGACCAGTTCTGGTACGCGAAGGGAGTGGCTGCGAGAACTTCGCCGCTGGTGCGATCTAGCGTGTAGGCAAACGCGTTGCGGTCAAAGTGCACGAGCACATGTCGCAGGTGACCTTGAAAAGTGACATCGACGAGGATGTTCTCGTTGACGCCGTCGTAGTCCCATTGATCGTGCGGAGTGAACTGATAAGCCCACTTGGCCATACCCGTATCAGCATCTCGCGCGAAAATCGCACTCGTCCAAAGGTTGTAGCCTGGGCGCTGTGCGGGTACCCGAGGACTGGGATTACTTGTTCCGTAATAGATCAGGTTGGTCGCTGGGTCGTAGGAGATCCATCCCCACACCGCCCCCGCGCCGGTGCGATCCATGCCCGCAGGCCAAGAGGTCTTTCCTAAGTCCTTTCCCTTCATCCAGGGGTAAAAGGGCTTGAACTCCGAACCGATGCGAACCTCCTCATCCGTGCCGGTGCTGTAGGCACGCCAAAGTTCCTTGCCGCTGTCTACATCTAAAGCTGTAAGCCAACCCCAAACTCCCAGCTCACCACCGCTGTTCCCGACATACACTTTATTACCCACCACGAATGGCGCCATGGTCATGGTCTCACCGCGTGTGACGTCTCCTAGCTTTACGCGCCAGACCTCCTTGCCAGTCTTCACATCTACCGCAATCGTGTGGTCGTCCAAAAGATTGTAGATAATCTTGCCATTTGCGTACGCGCCACCCCGATTG
Source organism: Pseudomonadota bacterium (assembly GCA_025360865.1). Lineage (GTDB taxonomy): Bacteria > Pseudomonadota > Gammaproteobacteria > Steroidobacterales > Steroidobacteraceae > 13-2-20CM-66-19. Next base: position 2,171 of record JANYBG010000239.1, read on the forward strand.
ACGGTGTCGCAACATGCCTTTCCGATTGCACCGGGCGTCGGGTTGGGCGCATACGACCACTTTATGGGTACGCCGGCCTTCGTCAGGTCCAGCGCGTAGATAAGATTGGGAAACGGTGTAACCAGGTACATCGTCTTGTCGAAGACGAGCGGTGCTGCTTCGTGCCCATTTTGAGTTCCATCGGAGAACGTCCAAGCCACCCTCAATTTGTCTACATTGTCGGTTTTGATTTGATCTAAAGGACTGAATCGTGTGTTGGCAAAGTCACGCGCTTGCCTGCGCCATTCACCGGGCGAATCACCGGGGGCGAAATTGGCGCTTGTCTTGTCTGAGGCTGAGTCAGGTGTCGTAGAGGCTGCCGCAGTTTCCCTTTGTGAAGAAAAACACTGGTTCGAGAACAGCGCTAGCAAAAGCGTCGTTGCGCTAAGAAGTCCAGAAAGACGTGTTCTTGAGCGCCAAATCAACTGATGCGAGCGTGCCAGGCCCAAGGGTGCCTTATTGTCGACCTCGGTTAAACGTGCGTATCGGTCGATGGCCATAGCGAGCATTCCCAGGCTTGGTGCATATGCCTTACGACTTCTGCAATGGACGGGGCTGTGTGGGACCTGAACGGGGATAGTTCGCGCTACCTTTGACATCGATCAGCCCCTCAAGGTGCATCGCAACATTTCTCGAGTGCGACGTATCGTACTGAGATGTAAAGATGCGACAGGTCGGGTGTCAATAGGACGCCGTCTCTATTCCGTCAACGGCAGTGCTGTTCAATATGCCCAAGCGGTGTTGTAAAGCAGCGTGTGCCCGCGCTTTCGCTTGCGCTTGGATTAACCGGGGCGGCGCTGACTGGGTGCACTAAGGACACGCTACGGGAAGGCAACTCTTGCGCCAGTATGCGCGGAGTTATCCCAGTACGGCTATTGCGGGCTTCTGCATGTTACTCAGCTCGTGCTCACCGCGGACCGCCCCGGTGCCAGCTGCGCCTGCCGCTGATGGGTTTACAGGACTTGGATCACACGGGCAGCCTGTAGCCGGTTTTGGAATCTCGGCAGGAGTGGGAGAGGGCGCCGCCTATTCTGCAGGCGTCTCGCAAACATTGGTCTACCCTCTCTGGACGCACCGGCGTCAATTACAAGCAGATTCCGGTCAACAAGCCGAAGTCCCCCGTGCACAGTTACAGCAAAGACGGCGTCGGCCGCACGGAGAACGTCTCAGACCCGGTCTACGCGCCGAACTCCTATGGTGGTCCTAAGGCCGATCCGAGTCTCACCGATGATGCCGGACTCTGGCACGCGGATGGCGACATGGTTCGCAAGGCCTACACGCTGCGCAAGGACGACGACGATTTCGGCCAGGCCGGCACCCTGGTGCCCGACAATATTGCCGACCAGACGTTCGCGCGCAGCGTTATCGAGCACGTCGCGCACCAGGGTGCCGGCCTGGCCGAAATCGTCGTCGTCCTTGCGCAGCGTGTAGGCCTTGCGAACCATGTCGCCATCCGCGTGCCAGAG
>JANYBG010000011.1 GCA_025360865.1 Pseudomonadota bacterium
TGACCCTCCGCATTAGGTCCTCTCACGATAGTCATTGCTGCGCTGCAAACGAAAACGAAGGGTCCAAAGCCCGACGGTTCAGGCAGGGCTTACTGGGCTGTTTACGCAGCCTGCGGAGCCCGTCAGTTGAAGCGTGCGCGCCCCGCCTGGGGCTTCCGAATCCCTACCGCTTGCTGCAGTTCGCGACGCGCCATGGCGGCCGCCTGCGGATCTCCAGCGGCGTGGTCAAGGGCCTCGCGCTGGCGAGTGAGTTTCTGCGCTTGGCGTTGGACTCGGGCGATTGACTTTAAAACTGTGTCGCGGGTTTGCTTAGCCATGGCGCTCCTTCGGGTCGTTGGGGTTAGGCGTCCGGGGTTGCGCAAACAGCCTCGGATGCCGCTTGAAACTTTAGCTTGGAATCTGCTACCGGGGTGCTACCACTCTGCGCCGAACGAACCGGAACCAACGGAAGCATTTCGGGTGCGAAGGTGCGGAAATTCAGTCACCTACGTGTTGCCACGGGGCGGCCTCTTCTTGGTGGAGAAATCTCCTAAGCGGTAGGTCACAGGTTCAACTCCTGTCGGGGGCGCCAGATACCCATTTCAGCCTGTCTCACCGAGTCGCACCGCGTATCCGGAAACCCTAAAAAATATCCATTTGATACCGATTTCGCGTCTCAGGATGTCTCACCCGAAAACTCCCGATGCCAGAAAAAGTGGATGGCAGAGTGGGCGCGTGGCGCCCCGTCAGCGATCAGTTGCGCATGAAGATGAGCTTCCCCGCTTCCCCAACGCTCACACCAAATAGTTCCACTGCATCAACCCGCTTGAGCCCCCGAAATCAAGCGTCGTACCGATGTCGTCGTCAACTTCCCGAACGAGCCTGAGATCACCCGGCTCGTCGCGGCGTAGCTGCTGGAGCAAAGCGATGCGTGCGCACTGCAGCGCCGCTATCTGCAGCCTGGAGGCTTACAGACGCTGACCGACAACCAGCCCCGCTCGGCTGTGCGCTGTGTCAGCTGCGCACGACTCCAGCCGAACCAGAACTCACGAGTTGGACACCACATCCGGGGCACACGAGCGTCAACCTCGAGTGTCGACATCCAAGACCTAGAAATTATGTAGCGGGAAAACAACGTGTAAGCAGTAGGCCACTCCATACTCTCTATCCGCCTAATAGGGCTATGGAGCCGGTGTCAGATTGAGCACATCGTTGCGTTGCGGTGGTTCCGCAACATCAGGTGAATCCAAATGCCCAGACGTTCGAGCTCTTCTCAGATCCTGCCGGCTGCTATTGTCGTAACGGCAGGGGTATTGCTTCAGGCCCCGAACTGCGTGGCGCAGCAACTCGAGCATCCGCCAGGACCCTATCTCGGGATTTAGGGGGGGCCAACTGGCAAGATCCTCAAGATTGGCGCGAGAACCGGGCCGTTTTTGACCGGCTTAAATTTAAGTCAGGCTGGATCGCTGGCGTGACCGCTGGCTACGCACTGCCTATGGGCCTGCGCACGGAGCTGGAACTTGATCACCGGCAAAACACCCTCAATCGCGAAGTCTACTCTTCTGCTCGGGGTTCTTCTTTGGCCGACAGCGCGATGCTGAACCTGTGGTACGACGTGCGCCGGCCCAGTGGGCTACTGAGCGTGTTGCATCCGTATCTCGGAGGCGGGGTCGGTGCGGTTCGCACCCGCTTTCACGATGCGAACCTCGCGGGGTTTCCGATCGCTAGCGATCAAGCCACCGAATTCGCCTATCAAGCTGGCGCTGGTGTTTCATATGATGTCTCGCAGCATGTAGCGGTCTCGCTGGACTATCGTCGTCTCTGGAGTAATCGAGCGGAATACCATGACGACCCAGCGGGTTTACTGCCCGCGCCCGGAGGCTACGATCATCGCTACCTTGCGGAAACCGCCATGCTAAGCGTGAGATATCAGTTCGGGTCACGGCCGGCACCAATCGTGCAAGCGCTGCCCCCACCACCGCCAGCGCTACCGCCCCCGACCGCGGCGCCCGTAATCCCGCCGCCCTGCGTTGCGCCGGCGGGATTCCAAGTGGATCAGAACTGCCGCATCATTGAACAGACATTGGTCGTACGCGCCATAGACTTCCAGTTTGGTTCCGCGCAGCTCACGGTGCCCGCCCAACAAACCTTAGATGAAGTCGCCAGGGCGCTAGTACTGCAAAACGGGTTGCAGCTGGGGATAAAGGGCTACACAGATTCTGTGGGTTCAATTGCCGCAAACCTCACCCTGTCGCAGCGGCGCGCCGACGCGGTAAAACGGTATCTGCTCGAAAAGGGCGTCGCTGCGTCGCGACTTTCTGCCCGCGGATACGGCAAGTCGGACCCGATCGCGAGCAACGCGACACCTGAAGGCCGAGCAAAAAATCGCCGCGTAGCTTTTCAGTTAACGAACGCGCCTGACCACGTCAGAGTTGAGAGCCGTGATGCGACCGTGGAATCGACGGAGGCGGCGGAGGTGCCTGCAACTACCCGTTGAATCACAGTTCCCGGAATCCAGCGGTTTCACGCGTACCTGCGGGGTACCTGTGCGCGAGACCGGCAGAATCACGTTGAAAGTGAAGCGGGACAGGGTCATGACCAGGCAGAGAATTTAACCTATCCGCGAATTCAGTGAGCCCGGCCCGGCACTGCTCTCCGCACACGGTTGCCTGTGAGGCATTCAACCGCGGGAACCCCAGTGGCCCCAGACAGTGGCGCTTCGGTTGAGCGATTCGCCTAACGCGAAGCGCTGCTGAGCCTGGGCACGAGTTCGCCCCTTTTCAAGGCAGCGCGTGAGTCACGCTCCGCTCTGGAAGGGGTCGCGAGCCGGAGCGTCGAGCGCCGCGCCGCGGCGCGGTCGCGGCGCGCATGCTTTCGAGTCAATCGGACGGAAATGGCGCGCGCGGCAAGCCTTCGCGCCGCTTACGACTGGTCGAGGCGCGCCTCGCACGCCGCCGCTGTGAAAGGCACCCCTCCCAAGTCCACCCCTTGCGCGATGCTTTGGGTCGCGCACACTACAGGGGGGTGGGGAAGGACGGCATGGCCGAACATGAGGTGCATGTCGGACACGGCACATCACCCTGGCCCTGAAAACACCATGGCCATCTATGACGGGCAAGGGGTCGCGCGGGGACGTTGAGATGCGCGATATCTTCTCGGTCCTAAAAGTCCGCGACCATCTGGCGCCCCCGGACTTCCGGGACCCTGGCTGGTATTGGGCGCCCGCCGGCTCGGTGTCGGCGCGCGTCAGCACGAATCCAGGATTCGGCCCCGGTTCGCCGCGCCCCTACCCCTGGCGTCCCCCTATTAATGATTTATCTGGCCCCAGTCCATCCGGGAGATATAACGATGAGAGCTTTCATCCCTGCCATCAGCCTTGCCATGTCATTGGTGGCCCAGTCGGTCAGCGCGCATGCGCATCTGGAGAGGTCGATTCCGAGCGAGGGAAGCGTGCTCGCGAGCCCGCCGCCGACCCTGGAGATGACCTTTTCTGAGGCAGCGCGGCTGACGGGGCTTTCCATTCGGAAGGACAAGGAGGCGAGGGTCCCGATCAAAGACTTGCCGACCAGTACCGCGGCGACGGCCCACGTCTCGCTGCCGATGCTCGCACCGGGCGCCTACACGGTCAGCTGGCACGTCTTGAGTGCGGACGGACACATTATGTCCGGCGCCCTGCACTTCGCGGTCGCCGCGCAGCGGTAATTCGAGTGGCCCCCGACGTTGTGTCGGTCTGCCTGCGCGCATTGAGCTTCATGGCGCTGCTCCAGGCGAGTGGCATCTGCGTTTTTGTGTCGCTGTTTCGTCCGTACCTGGCTCAGTCCGAGGCCGGGATTCGGCGGCTCGGCGTATTTTCCGCAGCCGCTGCCCTGCCGCTTTTGGCAGGGCAATACCTGCTCGAGGCGGCGCGCATGACCGGAGAAATGGCCGGGTCGTTGGACGTGTCACTGCAGCACCTCGTCCTGAGGTCACCGATGGCGCTTACTCTGGCGGCAAGGATAGCGGGGCTGGCGCTCATCGGGGTTGCGCTCAGGATTCGCGGGCGCCACTCAGTCGCCGGCGCGGCCGGTGTCCTTCTCGTCGCCGCGTCGTTCGCGCTGATGGGCCATACCGCTGTCAACCCCTGGCGGCCACTGCTTGCGCCCGCCGTGACCGCCCATGTGCTCATCGCGGCCTTCTGGTTCGGTGCACTCCCGGCGCTGTATATAGTGACAAAGCGGGACGCCCCTGGAGTCGCGGGGCAGGCGATCGAAGCCTTCTCGAGATTCGCGGTCCGGGTGGTGCCGATTCTTGCCGTACTGGGCCTCATGATGGGCGTCATATTCATTCGCCATGTCGCGGTCTTGCGTGAGCCATACGGCTGGCTGCTGTTCGCCAAATTGATCGGGTTCGGGGGACTGATGGGCCTCGCGGCCGCGAACAAATCACGGTTCGGTCCGGCCGTCGCCGCGGGTGAGCCTAAGGCTTTTAGACAAGCGCTCATTGCTGAATACGCGATGATCGCGGTGATCCTATCAATTACCGCCGCACTGACCGCGCTGTATTCGCCGGAGTAAGTGTTTGTCTTGCGCTAGTTTCCCCGCGTCGCGACGTCAATCCGTGGCTTGGGCCGGTGAGCGCGGCGCACTTCGATCTGGCGGTGTCGCTCATTGAGGCACGCTTGGTGGCCGGCTCCCCTGGATTCAGGCGGCGGCCTGTTCAGTCGCGCGAGTCATAGGGTGCCGCGCCAGCGCCATCCGGCGGCGCCCGCGCCACTTCCCATGGTTCCGCTGGACGCCGGCGTGCCATACCTCAGAATTTGTAACGCACACCCACGGTCGGGTTGATGTTGGTCCTGTAGAGGTATCCGCTCGCCATGCCGTCATGCACCCCGCTATACATGGCGCCCAGATAGGCGTCGAAGTGCGCGTTGAATCGGTAGTCGGCATCGAAGGAGAAGGCCTCCAGACTTCCGCGGCATGTGCTGTGCGCCGCGGTCGAGCAGCCCGCTTGGGCCCCCGTCCCGAAGGCGGCCTGGCGCGCGCGATAGTAGGCGGCGGTCAGATCCAGACGCCGGATAACCGTGTAGCGAACGCCGGTCCAGTACATCTCCACGGTCTTCTGCTGGTTGTAGGCGGTGTTGTTCACGAAAGCCATGACATAGCCGCCAATATTCACGAACCCGGCGGCCAACGGGTTAGTGGGATTGGCGTACTTGATGTGTTCGTAACCGGCGAAGATTTTCAGCGGGTCGACCTTGTACAGCCCCATGAGGGCATAGGTCGTAGTGTCCGAGACCGTCGCGGTGAGTGTCTTCTCCGTTGAATATCCGGCTGGCATCAGGCCGACCTGCGCGGCGCTCAGCGAGGCCGCGGTGATCGCGCTGTTGACCTTCGAGTAGTACGCGTCAACGGAGGCGCCGCCAATACTCGCGCCTATGTCAGCTTGCACGGCGGTATCCGCCGCGCCGTGCGATCCATTGAACTTGTACAGGGCGCCGACATGTACAACCTTTCCGATGCCCGCGGCATATCTAGCCGTCGAATCGAGGCGGTTTGTCTCCGACGAGCCGGCGCCGGAATAGGTGTTCGAGGCGCCCAGTAGGCCAAACGCGGAGGCGTTGTCGTTGGGGTCGTACTTGGTGGTGCCCTCCGCGAACAGCGTTTGCTGCCGGCCGAATGTGAGGGTGCCGAATCGCGCCGACTTGAAGCCGACATACGCGGTCTGCAGGAGCTGTCCCGCCGAGCTGCCATCGATGCCGACGTTTTGGGTCGTCAGCGTCTTGCCGTTGTTCACGGCCAACGATTTCAAAGCGTCGGCGAGCTGGCCGGACTGCGGGTTGAAAAAAGACTCCACCTGGAAGATCGCCGACCAGCCATCGTTGAGCCGCTCGTTGCCTTGCAGCCCGACTCGCGACTGGCCCATGTTGCTAGGGGTAAGGCCGGTGACAGACTGGTAGCTGTTTTGTCGCACGATGTTGCCGCTGGCGGACGGGCGGTACGGAGTGAACGGCGCGCTGTGGGTATCGTGCTGAATTCCGATGTCGATGGCGCCGTAAAGCGTGATGCCGTTCCAGGTAAGGCGGTCATCGTCTGTTGTGCCAGCCCCGGTCTCCTGGCGCGCAACCGCGGTTACTGAGGCCGCCACGGCGCTGATCAGCCCCAGCGCGCACAAGATGAGGCGGGGGCCTCTTGATCCAGACTGGAGGGGATTGAACGCCGATTGTTCATGGGGAACCGTCTTCAACATGCTGTCGTCGCTCCGTGATTTCCTGTCGCGACATGCGCGATCGGGATCAGTCTCCAGGTGGGGCGGTTGGGCGGTCAGTCGCGCACCAGTTACAAACCGGTGGCATCGCTGTCGCAATACACGAACTGATCCTATCCACGAAGGCCAGGCGGTACCGCGGCCTGGCCGGATCAGGGGCGGTGGGTCGGTCCCCCCAATGGCAGGCGCGCCACGAAGCGGGTACCGGTCCGCGGGGTGGATTCGCGACGGGAATCGGCGCTCGCTGGTTCCAGACCTCGATCTCCAGATCACACCTGTGGTATTGGTCGATGCCCTGGAGTCCGCGCTCACCGGCGTGGTCGAGGAACTGCAGGACGGCAACCCCGCGCGCCAGATCACACGTGCGCTCGCGAAATCCAGCACGTCATCGATGAGCGGCGACATGCGGCGCGCGTTTATCTTGACGCGCGCTCGCATGGCGGCGACCGCCGCATCGGCGCGCCTCGCGCTCGATGAGTTCCGCGGTGGTAAGGATCGCCTGCGCGGGGCAGCGCAGGTCGTGTCCGAGGATGGCGATGAACTGCTCGCGTGAATCGCTGGCCGCGCGCTCATCGCGCAGCACCGACTGTTCCTGTTCGCGCGCCTGCTGCTGCGCGTGCTGGAGGGCGAGCATCCGCGCGAAGCCTTCGAACATCGCGATGATCTTCGGGTCGAAGGCCTTCGCCGGCAGCCGGTCGATCGCGCACAGGTTGCCGAAATAGTCGCCGTCGGCGAGGACGATCGGCACTGAGAAGTAGCTTTCGATCCGGTACTGGCGCGCGGTGTGATGATCGCGGTAGACCGGATCGGTGCTGGCGCGATTGATCATGATGGGCTTGCACGCCGCGCGCGATTCGAAGCACAGCGTCGTACGCACGTCCAGCTGGCCCCCGGGCTGCAGGCCGAAGTTGATACCGTCCCGCACCGCGCAGGCGGTCCAAGTGCCGTCCGTGACCCGGACGACAGCCGCGAAACCCATGCCGGTTGAATCGCAGAGAACTTGCAGCAGGGTCGGCACCGCCGGGATGCGGCTGACGGCCACGACGTCTCGCGCGATTTCCTCAGGTGAATCGGTCACGTGGAGGCGGTATACGGAGATACCGGGTCACCACTTGATGTCCCGGAACGTGGCGGGCGTGCCATGATCGCCGCCATTTCGTCGAAATCGATCGGCTTGGTCAGGTGGTGGTCGAAGCCGGCCGCCGCGCTGCGGGCGCGATCCTCCGGCTGACCCCAGCCGGTGAGCGCGACCAGCCGCATTTCTCCCGCGCCCGCCGCGCCGCGTATGCGGCGGGCCACCTCGAACCCGTTCATCTTCGGCATGCCGATGTCCAGGAAAGCGACGTCGGGCCTGAAATCAAGCGCGACCGCCAGAGCCTCTTCCCCGTCGTTCGCCGCCCGGACCTCATGTCCGCCCAGTTCCAGGATCATCCGTAGGCTGTCGGCGGCGTCCTTGTTGTCATCCGCGACGAGCACGCGTTGCCTGCGGGTCGCCACGGCACCAGAGGAATCAGGCGCTGCGGCGATGGCCAGGGCTTCCCGGATCATCGCCTGGGGTAGCGTCACCGTGAACGTGCTGCCGCCGCCAAGCCCCGGACTATCGGCGGCGATGGTGCCCCCGTGCAGCTCCACCAGTCCTTTCACCAGCGCAAGGCCGATCCCCAGGCCGCCGTCCGAGCGATCCAGGGCGATCCGTGCCTGCGAGAACATGGTGAAAATCCTGGGCAGGACGTCCGCCTCGATACCCATCCCGGCATCGCGCATGCGCAGGATCAAGCTATCCCCGTCGGCTCGGGCGGACAGCCAGATATGCCCATTGGCATCGGAGTACTTGGCGGCATTCGTCAGCAGGTTCGCCAGGATCTGGGCGAAGCGCAGTGGATCGACATTGAGGCGCAGCGGGCCCTGCGGCAGTTCGAGGTGCAGGTGCTGGTGCTTCGCGCTGATCACCGGGCGTGCGGTCTCAACCGCGGTGTCCACCACCGCGGCGAGCTCCACCACCTCCTTGCGCAGCGACAGCCGGCCGCGGGTGATGCGCGATATGTCCAGAAGGTCATCGAGCAGCAACGCCATGTGCGCGGCCTGCCGGTCGATGACATCGAGTCCCCAGTTAAGCTGCGCGGGCGTCGCGGTGCCTGAGCGGGCGATCTGCGCGGCTTGGCGGATCGGCGCCAGCGGGTTGCGCAGCTCGTGCGCCAGTGTTGCCAGGAACTCGTCCTTCTGCCGGTCAGCCCGCCGCAGGGTCTCCTCCGCCTGCCTGCGCTCGGTCACGTCCAGCGTGACGCCCACCATGCGCTGCGGCCTTGCGCCCGCATCGAAAAGGGTGCGGCCGCTCGCGACGATCCAGTGGATGGAGCCATCGGGCCAGCGGATGCGGTATTCGGCGTTGTAGTCCACAGGCTGCGCCAGGGCGCGCTCGATCACGGCCAGCACGGCGGCTTGGTCCGAGGACAGGATCGAGCCCAGCATCGCCTCATACGAGAGTTCCGCCTCCGCCGCGACGCCGAAATTAGCCTTGCACTGCGCCGAAGATTCCAGCTCGCCCGTGGCGATAACGAGCTCCCACGTGCCAAGTTTCGCGGTGGCCAGCGCGATCTGCAGGCGCTGGCGCCCGTCCACTACCTGCGCCTCGGCGTCCAGCCGGCGCAGGTCGGTCGCTGCGCGTGTTTTCTCTTCCCGGAGCAGGAGTGAGGTCGTAAGCCACACCGCAGCGGCGAAGAACAGCGCGCAGCCGGCGACGAGCAGCGCCCAACCGAGCGCGCCGCTGAACAGCCGCGAGCGCTGGCCCATCACCACGAGGAACCCCAGCAGCGTGGGCAGGCCAACCGCGAGCGGCATGAGCCGGCGCGCGACCGAACCTGCCAGTGATTCCGACACCGCCAGTCGCATCAGGTCGCTGTCCGCACGCAGGAACAGGCCGCCGAGGCACAAGAGCAGCTGGCAAATCGTTGACTGGAGAGCGACAACCGGACCGCCCTGCGTCAATGACACATCCGGTGCGTGGTAGGCGTATCCGCCCAAGGCCACCAACGGTACCCCGCCTGCGAGGAAGATCAGCCAGGGCACAAGGCGCGCGCCGAGCCGGGTCCCGATCAGCATGAACGCCGTGGCCACAATCAGCACGTAACCGCAGGTCAAGGGGGAGGTGCGGCCTGGGAACCGCGTGGCGGAGTGGTCGCGGACGAGCGCCTCGTCGATGCCGAGGTTCAAATGCAGGGCGTACTGGCTGAGTGTCAGCACCGACAGGACCAGCGCCACGCCGGCGCATACTAGGCTCGCCGTCCTTAGCATCGGCGCGTCGCGCCAGCGGCCGAAGAGCGCCACCGCCAGGAGTAACAGCATGAAGGCGGTGTTGAACTTCATGATGTAGATGAAGGGCGAACGCAGCTCGGCGTTCGCGTCGCCGAACAACCACGCGCCGAGCATCGCCCCGCACACCAGCGCGACCATGAGCGCGCAGGCGGGTACGAGGCGCTGCAGGACGCGCGCGCGCCGTGCCTCGAGCAGGGTCGGAATGGCTGCTTGCAACTGCTGGGATCTCACGAGTCTGGTCACCGCGGGCATTGTCACGCCGCCGGGGCGCCCGCGCGCGGGGCCCTTCCCCTTCCGCTATACCGAACTTCGTGGATTCTGCCATGTAGCCCTCGCGCGCGACGGCTATCGTGAGGCTGCGCTCGCAAAGGTCCCATGTCAGACGAATCTGACGCTTTCTTCGGTAGCAGGCTGATACAGACCAGGCAACGGGATTCACGGAAAGGACAAAGCCGACCTCTCTTACCAGCCAGGCCGCCGTCAGCGGCCTTCCAGTTCCCCCTGCGCGCGGTACCCAGGTTGTCTACGAGGCGAGGGTGAGCCAATAGAACGCCTCAGCCGTCGGCTTCTTGGGCATCGCAAGGGATATCGACTCTCGGGTGCGGCGCGACATTTACGTCCGGGCGCGTAGGCGATTTGCGCGCCGGCGCGCGGATCCGGCCAGAGCCGGCGGCAACCGGCGCCAAACCGTGTGCCGAACCAGGGCGCGGGGGGGCGCGCGCAAC
>JANYBG010000019.1 GCA_025360865.1 Pseudomonadota bacterium
CGTGCCGCCGTACGTCTCGGCCATCACCTTAGTCAATGCGGCCGTCAGCGTCGTCTTGCCGTGGTCAACGTGACCAATCGTGCCTACGTTCACGTGCGGCTTGTTGCGCTCGAATTTCTCTTTGGACATGGCTTCCTCGAAATGATCCGCCACGCTTTTTTGCGCGGCGCGCGAATTCCCCTACACACCCTCGAATCAATCACCACTCAACCCAAACTCGACTGGAGCCCACGACCGGAATCGAACCGGTGACCTCGTCCTTACCAAGGACGTGCTCTACCGACTGAGCTACATGGGCCTAAACGTCGAGCTCAGCCGTTCGCGGCGACCCAGCACGCTGGAGCGGGTAGTGGGAATCGAACCCACGTCATCAGCTTGGAAGGCTGAGGTTCTACCATTGAACTACACCCGCGCTGATGGCATCCGCCCGTCCGCCACCTTCAACCGCTCGGGTGCTTCCTCCTCAACCACCCAAGATGGTGGAGGGGGAAGGATTCGAACCTTCGAAGGCGTAAGCCGGCAGATTTACAGTCTGCTCCCGTTGGCCGCTTGGGTACCCCTCCGCAAAACGAGCCGCGTATTGTGTTTGCGGTGTCGGGCAGTGTCAATGCGTCATTGGCCCACTATTTGCTGTGGCCCCGCCCCGGCTTGGGGCCGGAGCGACCCAGCACCCCGCGGGGAAGCTTCACCGGCACCCGGATGGGTGAGGGCCGCGCCGGCGGGGCGGCGGCGGCCGCGGCCTGAGGAAGCCCGGACCCGCCGGCCGCCCGGTCGAGGCGGTCAATGAGGCCGGCATCCGCGCGCCGCACCGTGCCGGGACGCATTCCTTCGGGCAGCTCAATGGGGCCGTAACGCACCCGAACCAAGCGACTCACGTCGAACCCGACGGCATTCCACAGCCGTCGCACCTCACGGTTGCGGCCCTCGCGGAGGACCACCCTGAAGATGCTGTGGCTGGCGTCCGGCTCAGCGGCTGCCCCCGGCCCCTCGGCCTCGACACGATCGAACCGGGCGGGACCATCCTCCAGGGCAACGCCCCGCAGGACCTTGCGGAGCACCTCCGGGCCCGGTCGCCCGCGCAGGCGAACCCGGTACTCGCGCTCGACTTCGCTTGAGGGATGCATCAGGCGGTGGGCCAGCTCCCCGTCCGTGGTGAGGAGGAGGAGTCCAGAGGTATTCACGTCCAGCCGCCCGACGGTTATCCAGCGGCCGGCGTCCGGCTCTGGCAGCCGCTCGAACACGGTCGGCCGGCCCTGCGGGTCAGAGCGGGTGGTCACCTCGCCGACAGGCTTGTAATAGAGGAGTAGTTCGCGGGTAACGAGCTGCTCAGGCTTAAGCTCAAGCTTGCGACCGTCCAGCCGGACTTCATCCGTGAGGCTCGCCTTGTCGCCGAGCTGGGCGACGCGGCCAGCCAGGGTCACGCGCCCGGCGCGGATCCACTCCTCTATCGCGCGTCGCGAACCCAGGCCCGCGCCCGCCAGGAGCTTCTGCAATCTGATCATGCGATCCCGGCGCTCATGAGCTCACCCCCACCCGCATCGGCGCCTTGCGCGGCCAGGCCGCTCGGCTGGACGGCGCAGGCTGTGGCCAGCCTCGTTCCCGCTGGCGGACGGGGGCATCCTCCCGGCGACCTTGGCTATGGCGCAGCGCTTTCGCGGAGCGCTCCAGAGTGACATCGCGGCTAGGATATATCCATCCCTCTGGCGCGTAACTCATTGACGCCGATGGATCTCATAAGGACCCAACAAAACGCACGGCCGCCGCGGGTGTTTCCGTGACCGCCGTCTGTGAACGCGCGCGCCGCGCCTACGCCCAGGGAGCAATTGCGTTTTAAGAGGGCGAATGGCTAACTTCGTCTCGAACTCCCGGGTCAATTCGAAACCCGATGAAGACCGGGCGTTTCCTTGGGAAAACCGCCGCGTCAAAAAAGGTGCGTGTGGAAATGCGAGGACCGCGGGAGCGAAGCCCAGTACAACGCCCACGATGCACCGGGCACCTAGGCTGTCCCCAGGCGGCCGAGCGCGGCCGCGGATTTCCTATCGCTTCTTAGTTGATGCCGCGGCGGCCCTTCCGGAGGCATTGCCGCAGGCTCAGAAGGACACCATCATGATTTACGACAGCATTCTCGGCACCATCGGCAGGACCCCTGTCGTGCGCATCCAGCGCCTCGCCCCCAAGGACGTCACGATGTACGTCAAGTGCGAGTTCTTCAACCCGTTGTCCTCCGTCAAGGACCGCCTGGCGATCGCGATCATCGAGGATGCCGAGCGCTCAGGGGCCCTGAAGCCGGGCCAGACCGTGGTGGAGGCCACCTCCGGAAATACCGGCATCGCCCTGGCGATGGTGTGCGCGGCCAAGGGTTACCCGTTCGTGGCGCTGATGGTGGAGACCTTCTCCATCGAGCGCCGCAAGATCATGCGCATGCTGGGCGCCAAGGTGATCCTGACGCCGGCCGCGGAGCGCGGTAGCGGCATGGTCAAGAAGGCCGCCGAACTGGCGAAGAAACATGGCTGGTTCCTCGCGCGGCAGTTCGAGAACGAAGCCAACCCCGCCTATCACCGCAATACCACCGGTCCGGAGATCCTCAGTGACTTCGCGGGCAAGCGGCTGGACTACTTCGTCACCGGCTGGGGCACAGGGGGTACGCTGACCGGCGTCGGCGAGATCCTGCGGCTGGCCCGACCGGACACCCAGATCATCGCCACCGAACCCGCGGGCGCGGCCCTCCTCGAGGGCAAGCCCTGGGCCCCGCACAAGATCCAGGGCTGGACGCCTGATTTCGTGCCTGCGGTCCTCAACCGCGAGGTGGCGCACAAAATCGTGGTGGTCACCGACGTCGAGGCGATCGAGACCGCCCGCCACCTGGCCCGTCGCGAGGGCATCTTCTGCGGCATTTCCGCCGGAGGCACCTTCGCGGCCGCGCTCAAGGTGGCAGCCGAGGCGGCTCCCGGCTCCGTCATCCTGGCGATGTTGCCGGACACGGCCGAGCGCTACCTCTCGACGGTGCTGTTCGAAGGCATTCCCGAGGGGGGCGACCCGGAGCCGTGAGCGCCATTGAGCCATTGGCGACGCCGGCTGCGCCCAGTGCCATGGATGCGCGCCGCTACGCGGCGCTTCCGGACCCGTTTCCGATGTGGCGCGGCGGGGTGCTGCGCGGGGCGCGCATCGCCTACGAGACCTGGGGGACGCTGAACGCCAGGCGCGACAACGCCGTGCTGATCTTCACGGGCCTCTCCCCCTCGGCGCACGCGGCCTCCTCGGCCGCCAACCCGGCCGATGGCTGGTGGCAGGGCATGATTGGCCCGGGGCTGGCGATCGATTCGGCGCGCTTCTTCGTTATCTGCGTGAATTCGCTGGGCAGCCCGTTTGGCTCGACCAGTCCGGCCTCGGATGATCCGGCCACTGGCCAGCCTTACCGGCTCGCCTTTCCGGATCTTTCGGTGGAGGACATCGCCCGGAGTGGCCACGAGACCGTACGTTCCCTTGGCATCACCCGCCTGGACACGGTCATGGGTCCCTCGCTCGGCGGCATGGTCGTGCTCGCCTTCGTCGCGATGTTTCCCGGAGCCGCGCGTCGCATGCTGTGCATCTCGGGCACCGCCGCGGCCGCGCCCTTCGCCATCGCGCTGCGGTCCATCCAGCGCGAGGCCATCACGAACGACCCGGCGTGGCGCAAGGGTGAATACAGCGCCGATGCACCGCCGGTGATGGGGCAGCGCCTGGCCCGCAAGCTCGGCACGGTGACCTATCGCTCGGCGGCGGAATGGCAGGAGCGCTTCGGGCGCGCGCCGATCCGCGCGGACATGAAGCGCCACGATCCGTTCGCCTCGGAGTTCGCGGTGCAGGGATACCTGGAGTCCCTCGCGCGCCGCTTCGTCAGCGCCTTCGACGCTAACTGCTACCTGTACCTGTCGCGCTCGATGGATCGCTTCGAGCTCAGCGCCCATGGCGACCCGGTGGAGCTGATGCGTGGCGCGCGCCTGCAGCAAGCGCTGGTCATTGGCGTGCAGACTGACCTGCTGTTCACCATCACAGAACAGCAGGCGCTGGCCAACATGCTGGCAAGCGCCGGCGTGCCGACGCGTTTCGCGCCACTGCCCTGCATCGAGGGCCACGACGCCTTCCTGGTGGACATCAAGACCTTCGGCGGCGAGATCGCGCCCTTTCTCAACGCGACTTAATCCGTCCGCGGAGGCGCGGAATCGAGGCGTGAAATAAGTTCACTGGCCACTGCGCGGAATGCGCCGGGGCGCATAATGCGACTCCCGTCACGAAAACAAGAAAAGATCGAGCCGCAGTGGAACGCCGTTTGCACACCAGGCACCGGGCCCGCACCATCGTCTACATCACCGTGCCGGGTGGTCGACGCAAGCTGTGCAAGGCGCAGAACCTCTCCGCCACGGGGGTGTTCATCGAGACCTCCAACCTGGGGCTGCGCAAGGGCCAGCAGGTGGTGCTCTCATTCGCCATCAACCTCGGCACCATCACCAAGCTGCACCGGCGCACCGCGGTCGTCGCCCACGTCTCGCGCGGGGGCACTGGCCTCATGATGGAAAGCTTCGCGCAGGCCTCGAGCTAGGCCTCACGTCCGGGGGGCGCCGACTGCGCGCCGATGCGCTTGTAGAACACCTTCGTCGGGCACGTCCCGCCCGCCGGCCACAGCGCGAAGTCGGGGATCTCACCGACCAGCGTCCATCCCACCCGCGCGTACAGGCGCTCGGCAGCGGCGCTGGCGGTGTCGAGCACCAATAAAGTCTTGCCACCGCGCGCCGCCGCGCACTCGGCGGCGAGCAGCAACTGCGCACCGATTCCCCGGCGGCGCGCGCGCCGGTGCACGAGCATCTTCGCCAGGTCCGCGCGATGCGGCTGGTTCTCGGGCTGCCTGAGAATCACCTGCACCGTGCCAGCGATCGTCCCGCCAGCATCGAAGGCCGCGAAGACCAGGCAATCCCCGCGCTCGAGCGCCTCCGCCACCCCGCTCCAGAAGGCGTGCGCCTTGGCGCGCGTCATCGGCAGCATGAAACCCACCGAGGCGCCGCCCTCGACACAACAGTCGATGAGCACATCGCACAGGCTTTGGATCTCGAGCGCGCCGAGGCTCGCGAGGGATTCAACGCGTGAAGGTCGCAGCATCGCCCGCGCATGATAACGCCGCAGCCTTGCCGCGCGTCGCCGTTCGCGGAGCGCGGTCGACGGCAGCGCCGGATTTTCGACGCGCAATCCGCATCGCGAAGCGATGCGCGCGCAAGTACCATTCGAGGAACCCGCCGCACCGGTTCGCCCACGCGCCGCATCGCACCCCATGGAGACCCGCATGCCACCCGTCCACCCCCTGTCCCGCCGCCGCCTGCTGCGCCATCTGCTGTCGGGCGTCCCACTGGCGTCGCTGTTCACGCGCGCGGCGCGCGCGGCCGAGGCCCCGCTGCTGGCGCCGGATTCACCCGAGGCGAAGGCGCTGGCCTACGTCGCGGACGCCAGGTCCTCCAAGGAGGCCGCCGCGGGCAATCACTGTGGCGACTGCGCGCTGTACCAGGGGCCTTCCGGCTCGACCCGGGGTCCGTGCCAGATCTTCGCCGGCAAGGACGTGCAGTCAGCGGGCTGGTGCCGCTCGTGGGCGCCGCAGATGTGAGACGCGGGTGAGGGAATTCACTCGTGGCAGGGCCCGACCTCGCGCACCTCGATGGTGGCCCACGCGGCCGCCGGACAGGCCCCGGCCAGATCCAGCGCCTCGGCGCGCGTGGCGCACTTGCCCAGGAAGAGTCCGCCGACCATCTCCTTGCTCTCGGTAAAGGGGCCATCGAGTATCCGCGCGTGCCCAGCGCGCCGCTGCAGGCGCGCCGCCTCGCTCTTGAGCGAATCGCTCGCCAGCAGCACCCCGCGCTCCTCGAGTGAGCGTGTGTAGTCGAGCATCTCCTGGTGGGCGGCGACCCCCGAGGCTTGGCCGCGTTCGCCACGTTGTGCCGTGGGTTCCATGATCAGGAGCATGTAGGCATCGATTCTCCGCGGGGGTTTTCCCTCGCTTGCGGACGGATTCGTTAGCCGCGCACATCCCGAAGCGATAGGCCCAGAAGGTCTGCTGGAAGGGCATGACGACCGCGCCACCCTCGGTGAGCCGGTTGAAAACCCGTTCGGCCTCCCCGGGAGATTCGATGAGCGTCATCACCTGGAAACCCTGCGGCTTAACGTACCGGTCCGCCGGCGGATCGCACCCGAGCAGGAACTGGCCGCCGAGGTCCACGCGCGCGTGCGCGATCTTGTCCTTCATCGTCGCCGCGGTGTCGGCATCGGGAGTCTGTCCATAGGTCATCGAGAACTGGACCGTGCCGTGGAATATCGCGGCGTAGACGTCGACGGCCTCGCGGCAATCGCCCTTGAAGTGCAGGTGCGGAATCAGGATCATGTGTGTTTCCTCAGCTTCAGCGACTGTTCTTAGTTCTTCGTCGCCGCGCGGGCGCGCAGCCGCTCTTCGAGGGCCTTGAGCTCCGGAGTCATGTTGTCGCCGAAATCGTCGGCCTCGAACACTCGGCGAATCTCGACTTCCTCGTGGCCGGAGCGAAATGGCGAGCGCCGGATCCACTCCACGGGCTCATCAACCGACTTCACCTGCCATAACCGGAATCCCGCGATGAGCTCCTGGGTCTCGGTGAACGGCCCGTCGATCATCGTGCCCTTCCCCTGGCCAAATTTGACCCGCACGCCCTTTGAACTGGGGTGCAGTCCCTCGCCGGCCAGCATGACGCCGGCCTTCACCAGTTCCTCGTTGAACTTCCCCATCGCGTTGAGCTGCTGTTCGCTCGGCAGCACGCCGCTCTCACTCTCCGGGGTCGCCTTGACTATCACCATGACTCTCATGACTCATCTCCTACAGCGGTTGCGGTTGCGCCCCCGGCGTCCTTCGCGGGACCCTCCGGTGCGTTCATGAAGGTACGACGAACAGGCGAGCCGTGGATCGACACGCCTGCGGAACGTATTTCCTGAAGGGGGAGCGGGGTCGCCTAACCCATTGAATTCAGTTGCCACCCCGACGACCCCTACCGCGCCTGGCGCCGCGGCGCATGGACGGCGGGCGTCGGTGGTACCGTTGCGGCCTCAGCGACAAACACCCCGGCCCGCCACGGCCGGGTCCACGGACGGAGAAGCACATGCGGATGCGCGAACTGGGTAACGGCGGACTCAAGGTCTCCGCTCTGGGACTGGGCTGCATGGGCATGAGCTTCGCCTACGGACCCCCCGGGGACAGGAAGGAGATGACCTCCCTGCTGCACGCCGCGGTGGAGCGGGGCATCACTTTCTTCGACACCGCGGAAGTCTACGGTCCCTTCACCAATGAGGAACTCGTGGGCGAGGCGCTCGCGCCGCTGCGCGGCCGGGTGACCATTGCCACCAAGTTCGGCTTCGCGCCCGATCCCGCCGACCGCACGCGGTGGAGCGGGCTGGACAGCCGGCCGGAGCACATCCGGGAAGTCGCCGAGGCTTCGCTGAAGCGACTGAAGATCGATGTCATCGACCTGTTCTACCAGCACCGCGTGGATCCAGAGGTGCCGATCGAGGATGTCGCCGGCGCGGTGAAGGAACTGGTCAGCCAGGGCAAGGTCAGGTATTTCGGCCTCTCCGAGGCGGGCGCGCAGACCATCCGCCGCGCGCATGCGGTGCAGCCGGTCGCGGCGCTCCAGAGTGAATACTCGCTGTGGTTCAGGACTCCCGAGGAGCAGGTGCTGCCGACCCTTGAGGAGCTTGGCATCGGCTTCGTGCCGTTCAGCCCCCTGGGGCGGGGCTTCCTCACCGGGAAGATCGACGAGAGCACGACCTTCGACAGCGGCGACTTCCGCAACAACCTCCCCCGCTTCACCCCGCAAGCCCGCGAGGCCAACAAGGCGTTAATCGATGTGCTCACCCTCATCGGGCGACAGACGAACACCACGCCCGCGCAGATCGCCCTTGCCTGGCTCCTCGCCCGGAAGCCGTGGATCGTCCCGATCCCGGGCACGACCAAGCTGTCGCGCCTGGAGGAGAACATCGGCGCCGCCTCGATCGAGCTGACTCCCGCGAACCTGCGTGAGATCGAGGACGCCACCGCGAAGATCAAGATCGAGGGTGCGCGTTACCCGGAGAGCCTGGAGCGCGTGACCGGCCGCTGATCGCCCCGGCACGATGAGCCACCGCCAAGGATCGCCATGAGCCCGCCTCACGCTGCGCACCCGACGCTCATTCCGCTGCGCTTCATCAGCGTGGAGGCCGCCAGCGGCATCGCGCTCCTACTCGCGGCCGCCGTGGCGCTGCTCTGGGCGAACAGCCCGCTGGTTCACTATTACCACGCGCTGTGGCACCTGCCACTGGGGTTCGGGCTCGAGCGATACCTGCCCGAGCACGACCTGCGCTTCTGGGTGAACGACGGCCTGATGACGGTGTTCTTCCTGGTCGTGGGCCTTGAGATCCGCCGCGAGATGCACGACGGCTCGCTCGCCGACCTCAAGGTGGCGCTGCTGCCCATCGCCGCCGCCGCGGGCGGGGTGGTGGTGCCCGCGCTGCTCTACGTCGCGGTCAACACCGACCCGGTCACCCGCCACGGCTGGGCCATCCCCACGGCGACCGACATCGCCTTCGCGGTCGGGGTGCTGGCGCTGGTTGGCAAGGGCATTCCCTCGTCCCTGCGGATGCTGCTGCTCACGCTCGCCATCATCGATGACATCGCCGCGATCCTGGTGATCGCTCTGGTCTACTCCGGGGGGATCAGCTGGACGGGCTTCCCCATCATCGCGCTCGGCGTGGCGCTCGTGTTCGCGCTGCAGTGGTTCGGCCAGCGCTCGATGCTCGCCTACGTGTTGCCGGGCGCCATCGTGTGGTACGGCATGCTGCGTACCGGAATGCACCCGACACTCGCCGGCGTCATCCTCGGGCTCTCCACGCCTGTGCGCGCCGCGTTCGGGCGCGCGGCGCGTTCCGGTCACCCGGTGAGTGACGAGCCCGCCCCCGTCACCCGGGTCGAGGGCGCGCTGCATCCGTGGGTCGCCTTCGGGATCATGCCGCTGTTCGCCCTCGCGAACGCAGGTGTGGAGCTATCGGGAATCACTGGCATGACAGGCGGCTCGCTCACCGTGGCCGCCGGCATCGTGCTGGGACTGCTGGTTGGAAAGCCGGTCGGGATCGGACTTGCGTCCTTCGTCGCGGTGCGACTGAAGCTGTGCGCGCTGCCGCCGGACATGCGGTGGCGCCACATCGGTCTGCTGGGCGTGCTCGGCGCGATCGGCTTCACGGTCTCGATCTTCGTCGCGAATCTCGCCTTCGACGACGCGCGCCTGCTCGCCGCGGCGAAGTTCGCGGTGCTCATCGCCTCGGGACTCGCCGCCGCGCTCGGACTCATCCTCGGCCGCCTGCGGACGGCGCGCCGTTAGCTGGCCCCCGGTGGCGCGTGGCTGGCCGCTAACGCAGCTTCTCGTAGACCTTGCGCGCGTCGGCGAGCGTCGCCAGCACCGCGCTCCTCTCGCCCGGTGAATTCCAGTCCGGGTGGTCGGCCGTGGCCCGGGCGAGGTGATCGATCCAGGCGAGGAAGTAGCGCGCGTCCGCGGGCGAACGCGGCGCGCGACCGCCGACCGTCACGTAGACCGGGCTGGTGGTGGCGTAGACGAAGTTGTCCAGCACCGGGTACTCGGCGTGCGCGGTGAACGCGCGCAGCACACACCAGCCACTGGCTTCCACGGGCAGCGTTCCCTCAACCGTGGCGGCCTCGCGCGTGGCATCGAGCGGCAGTTCCCGCACCACCCGGCCGTCGCAGACCACCTGCGCGACATCCAGTGGCACGATCGAGCGGAGCCTCGCGGTGAAGCCGACGGAGCGCGCGCTGGGGATCCCGAGCGTCGCCCCCACCGGCTCCCCGCCCAGGGTGAACTCGAGCAGCGGACCATTGGTGGCGAAGCTGCGCCCGGCCTTGAGGCCCGCGAGCCATTGAATGTGGTCCAGCGGTCCGTTGGGCACGGAGACGTAGGTACGGTTCATTCCAACCGGGCCGCGCAGCATCGCGTAATCCGCCATGGCGTCCGTGCCGCCCGCGGCCGGCAGGTGGAATCCTAAGTTCAGCAGCCGGTACCACACCCCGGCGGTGGCTTGGTGGTCGCTGAAGCCGAGGATCTCCAAGTAGTCGACCTTGCCAAGCGCCACGTCCACCGGCAGCTCGTCGGCGTCGGTGTGCGCCGGGTGGGTGAGCGGCGTGGGCTCCTCCTCGAAAGGATGCACGTATCCGACCAGCGCGCCGTTGGCGTGCGCGCGATCGGCGATGTCGGCGTTGCTCGGGTACAGGCTCGCCGCGGCCGTGTTGGGATAGCCGGCGTAGCCGGGCAGCAACAGGTGGTCTTTAAGTCCCAGCAGCCCCAGGTGACCCCAGTAGCTGCTGTGGAACTCCTGGCCATGCAGCACGAGGGCATCGGCGCGCGAGGCCGCATCCAGGCCCTGGCCGGCGTAGGCGATGTCCGGGATGCGCTGTTCCTTGTTCACGATCAGGTCGTTCACGATCGACAGGTCCTCGGCTGCGGCCTGCAGCGCCAGATTCGCGGGCGTGTTGCGGTACGTGCCGGCGTAGTTCATGTGCACGTGCACGTCCCCGCTGACCCAGCGCCGCGCGGGACCATCGGTCCATGGCCGCGCCGGCAGCGTGGCCGTGACGTCCACGGTCGCACCGGCGGCCACCGTCACGGTTTCACGCACCGGGATCCTCTCAGGACCCTTCATCACATCCACGCGCACCCGGCCGGCGGGCACATCAACCAGCGCCGTCCCGTCGGTGTGGAAGTACATGGCATCGAAGGGATGCTCGTCGCGATCGAAGTCCGCGGCCTGGATCCAGGCGGTGGGCGGTGCGTGGAAACGACCGTCGGCGTCGGTCACCGACACACGCGCCGGTGTCGGCGCGGCGTCCTGATCGAGGATCCTCAGGCGGATGCGCCCATAGGGACGCAGGCGCTTGTGGTCGGTCACGGCGAGTACGCGCGTGGCGCCGCCCGGGAAGTCGAGCACGCGCAGGTCGGTATAGCCGTTGCGATTGGAGACGAAGGTGATGTGGGTGCCATCCGGTGACCAACGCGCGTTGGATTCGTCCCACTCGCCATAGGTCAGCGGGAATGGCTCGCCGCCATCACCGGCCATGAGCCACAGCTGCAGCCAGTTCCGCCCGAGGTAGGAGCTGTAGATGATGCGGTGGCCGTCGGGGGCGGGATCCGGCCGCGCGCGCCAGTTGGTTTCCTCGTAGTGGAGCTCCTGGGGGGTGGCGCCGGGGACGACAGCCACGCGCCAGAAGCCGCCGGTGCCATGGATGCGGCCGCGGTTGGAGATGTAGAGGATGGACTTGCCGTCCCGCGTCCAGGCCGGATTGATCTCGTGATCGAATGGGCTGTAGTAGTAGCGCGGCAGGTCGCTGCGGTTCTCGCCGGTGATGCGCACCACCCCGAGGAGGCCGCTCGCCGAGATCTCGCCCACGAAGATGTGGAAGCGCTTGTTGAAGCTGGTCGACACGAACACCAGCTGCCCACCATCGGGCGAGAACCGCGGCTCGACGTTGACGGCGCCGCCGCGTGTCAGCTGCTCGCGCTTGCCGCTGGCCAGGTCCAGGCGCCACAACTCTATGGCGTTGTCGAGGTTCGAGCAGTAGACGATGAAGCGGCCGTCGGGCGACCAGTCCGGCTGGTAGTCGTAGCCGGGCCCGTCGGTGAGCTGTACGGCGAGCGTCGCGTCCAGCGCCTGCCGCCAAAGCGAACCACCCGCTGAGTAGACCAGCTCACGCGAGTCCGGCGACCAGGCCGCGGCGCTGGGCCCCGCGGTCAGCTGGGGCAGGTACATCTCATGGTAGTAGTAGGCATGCGGCGCATCGATGACCGGGACGCCGGCGTGGGCACCCGAGGGGGTGCCCAGCCAGGCGAGCGCCGCGGCCAGGACGAGCGGCGAGGTCCTCAACGAGCCTGGGCTCCGGCTTGCGGCGGCGCGGCGCTGCACTCGATCATCGTGCGCTCAACGATCTCCAGCGCCTCGTCGACCTCGGCGCGCGTCACCGACAGCGGTGGCATGAAGCGCACCGTGCTCTTGCCACAAGCCAGCAGCAGCAGGCCGTTGTAGTAGGCGCGGTCGACGATGCGGTCGCACAGCTCGCGCGCCGGTACCTTGCCGGCGCGGTTCGTCACCAGTTCCATGCCGATCATGAGGCCGCGGCCGCGCACTTCGCCGATCACCTCGTGGCGGGCCTGCAGCTCGCGTAACTTCGCCATGAAGTGGCCGCCAACGGCCGCGGCGTTCGCCATGAGGCCGTTTTCAACCAGCTCGAGCGTCGCGAGCGCCGCCGCGCAGCAGAGCGGGTTGCCGCCGAAGGTGTTGCCGTGCGCGCCGCGCTTCCACTTCTGCATGATCGCCTGCTTGGCGATCACCATCCCGATGGGCAGCCCGGAACCGAGGCCCTTGGCGAGGGTCATGATGTCGGGCACCACGTCGAAGTGCTGGGCGGCGAACATCTTGCCGGTGCGGCCAATGCCCGACTGCACCTCGTCGAATATCAGGAGGATGCCGTGCCGGTCGCACAGGGCCCGCAGGCCCGCGAGAAAGCCCGGCGGCGAGACCAGATAGCCGCCCTCGCCCTGAATCGGCTCGATGAGCATCGCCGCGACCTCGGTCGGGGGCACCGGGCCCTGGAACAGTACGTCCTCGATGTAGCGCAGGACCGCCTCGCCCTGCTCAGCGCCTGCGAACAGCGGCCGGTAGTTGTTCGGGTACGGCACGTGCGTGACCCCGGGCATCGTCGGGAAGAATCCCAGCTGCTGGGTGTACTTGCTGGAGGTGAAAGACAGCGACCCCATGCTGCGGCCGTGGAAGCCACCGATGAAGCCGATGAAGCGCGGCCGTCCGGTGACATAGCGCGCGAGCTTGAGCGCTCCCTCGACGCTCTCGGTGCCTGACTGGCAGAAGAAGCTCATGGTCGGCTCCTTCATGGGGGACAGCTCGTTCATGCGCTCGCCGAGGCGGACCTGGCCCTCGTGCCAGTAGTCGCTGGAGATGTGCAGGAATTTATCGGCGGCATCCTTCACCGCCTGCACGACCACGGGGTGGCTGTGCCCGGTGCTGCACACGGCGATGCCGGACATGAAGTCGAGGAAGCGGTTGCCGTCCACGTCCCAGGCCTCGGTGCCGCGACCATGCGACATGACGAAGGGATAGTCACGCGGATACGAGGGCGAGACGACCTTGGAATCACGCGCCAGCAGCGCGCGCGCCTTGGGGCCGGGAAGCTCAGTCTTGATGTGTCGGTCGGTCATGGCAGTCTCTTCAGTGCCCGCAGGATCGCCGGGCGGTTATGGGCTGCGCGCGTGCGCGCGTGCAGGTCTCTAAGTAGTCGCAGTTCCTCGGTCGTCGGCGCGGCCACCAACTGCACCCGCTCGGCGACCTTGAGCGGCCAGCCGGTGGCGGCCACCACCTCCTCGATCCCCACGCCCTCGTAGCGCTCCGTGAGCGTGAGCTCCTCGGTGCCGGCGGCGGGCCGGAGGATGCCAAGATCCGTGATGACCGCGCGGGGACCTGCCCCGGTGGCACCCGAGCGCGCCCGCGAGCCGGAGCCTTCCATGAAGCCGGCGCTGCTGCGGAAGTCCAGCTTCGGGACGAATGTGCGCGCGGATTGCTTGAGGATGACGAAGGTCTCGCGCGCATGGGCGGCGATCTCCGGGGCGCCGCCAGCGCCGGGCAGGCGTGTCTTGGGCCGCGCGTAGTCACCGATAACCGTGCTGTTGAGGTTGCCGAACCGGTCGATCTGGGCGGCCGCGAGGAACCCGGCGTCGATGCGACCGCCCTGCAGCCAATAGCTGAAGATCTCCGGGAGTGACACGACCGCGGTGGCGCTCGCGGCGAGCTCGCCATCACCGATGGACAGCGGCAGCACCTGCGGCCGCGTGCCAATGGTGCCGGACTCGTAGATCAGCACGACATTCGGGGCGTGCGTGAAGCGGGCGAGGTTGGCGGCCGCGGAGGGCACGCCGATGCCGACGAAGCAGACGCAGCCGTCCCAGAGCATGCGCGCGGCGGCGACCGTCATCATCTCATCGGGTGTATAGGCCGGGACCCCCATCAGGCCTCGCTCCTCTCAGGTGCCTCGGCGGGAAGCGAACCCAGGAACTGCGCGTGGTCGCGGGTGCCGAGCACGTGACGCTCCATCCACGCGGTGAAGGACTTGCGGTCGCGCGCGATGTCGTCCCAGGCGAGATAGAAGGCGTTGTCGCGCTCGTAGTAGCCCTGCGCGTACGCGGGATACGCCCCCGCGGGCACCGGCACCACCGCGGTGACCACCCAGTGGGGCAGCACGATGGCGTTCATCGGCGCATCCAGAACATCCACGATCTCTTCCACCGTCACGATGAGTGTGCGCGCGGCCAGCGCCGCCTCCTTCTGCGCGCCGATGATGCCGCGCAGCAGGATGTTGCCGGCGCGATCGGCCTGCTGCGCGTGCAGGATCGTCACCTGCGGGTTGATGGCCGGCACGGTGGCGACGCGCTCGCCCGTGTAGGGACAGTTGATGCTTCTGATCTGCGGGTTCACGCTGGCGAGGTCGTTCCCCACATAGCCCTTGAGGATCGCGAATGGCAGGCGCGCCGCGCCCGCGCAGTAGGCGGCGGCGAGTCCGGCATGCGAGTGCTCGTGGATCGCGAGCGGGCCCGGCCAGCGGTGCTCCACGGCGTCGCGCAGTCGATGCAGCGATCCCACCCCGGGGTTGCCGCCCCACGAAAAAGTGAGCGTGCTCGCGCAGCCCATGCCGATCATCTGGTCGTAGACAAGATCGGGCGTCATGCGCACCAGGTGCAGGTGACGCCGCCCCTGGCGGATGATCTCGTGCCCGGCGGCGAACGGGATCAGGTGGGTGAAGCCTTCCAGCGCGATTGTCTGCCCGTCCTCGACGTAGCGGGCTATCGCATCGCGAAGCGTGCGGATCTCCATGCCTTACTCGACGATCGTCTGCGACTGCTCGCGCAGGTACTGCGGCAGATAGTAGAAGGAACCAATCGCCTTGCCGGTGGAACCTGAGCCCTTCCAGCCGCCAAAGGCCTGGTACCACGGCCAGGCGCCTGTGGTCGCCCCCTGCGGACGATTCACGTAGGTGACGCCGGCCTCGACCTGGTCGAGAAATCGGCGCGCCTCCGCGTCATTCCCGTACATGCCCGCGGTCAGCCCCAGCGGCGAGTCGTTCGTGAGTCGCAACGCGGTGTCCAGGTTCGGCACGCGGCAGACCATCAGGATCGGGAGAAACATCTCCTCGGCGAACAGCGGATGCCCGGCGGGGGCCTCCGCGAGCGTCGGCGTCACGTAGCAGTCCCCCGGGTACTGGGCTCCCGCCAGGCGCGTGCCGCCGGCGAGGATGCGCGCGCCCTCCGCGCCGAGGCGCGCGCAGTAGCCGGCGAACTTCGCCGCGGCCGCGGGGGATATCACCGGTCCGAGCCAGTTCTCGCGCACCAGCGGGTCGCCGATGCGGATTTCCGCGATCCGCGCGCGCAGGCTCTCAAGCAGGGTGTCAGCCACGGGCTCCTCCACGTAGACGCGAGAAAGCGCCGAGCACTTCTGGCCGCTGAGGCCGAACGCCGAACGCAAGATTCCCGGCACCGCGCGCTCAAGGTCCGCGTGCCGGGTCACGATGGCCGCGTTCTTGCCGCCCATCTCGGCGATGCACGGCCGCGGGAAGGCGCCGCTCAGCATGGCGCGACAAATGCGCATGCCGATATCATGCGAACCGGTGAAGGTGATCCCGGCGATGTCCTTGTGCCCCACCAGCGCCTCGCCGGCGACCGACCCGCTGCCGGTGAGGTAGTTGAACACGCCCGGCGGCACACCCGCGTCACGCACGCAGTCCGCGAGCAGTCGCCCGGCCCAGGGGGTGTCCGTGGCTCCCTTGGCGACGACGGTATTCCCGGTGACCAGCGCCGCGGCCGTCGGGCCGCCCAGCAGCGCCAGCGGGAAGTTGAAGGGGGCGATCACCGCCCACACCCCGTGGGGCTTGAGCACGCTGCGGTTGTGCGAGCGGTAGTCGGCCAGCGGGTCATCCGCGAGCGCGCGGGAGTAGCCCTCGCTGCGCTCGAACTCCCGCGCGTAGCTTTCGAAGAAGTCGGCCGCCTCCTGCGCCTCGCCCAGCCCCTCCATGCGGTTCTTGCCGACCTCGAGGCACAGCGCCGCGGCGATCAGGTAGACGCGCTCCTCGATCAGCGCCGCCACCGCCTTCATGAGACGCACCCGTTCCGCGATCGGCGTCGCGCGCCACCCCGGGAAGGCGCGCCGGGCGGCCGCCACCGCGGCATCCACCTCGGCCGCGTCAGCCGCCGGGAACCGACCGAGCGCGGTCCCATCGACCGGGGTCGTCTTGATGAAATTCCGCCGCGCCACGATATCGGCGCCGTCGATGAACAACGCGTGCTGGGCACCCAGTGCCGCGCGCGTCAGGGCGGCCGCGGCCTCGAAGCGCTCGTGCATCAGCGCCGGCGGGTTGAACATCGTCGCGTATGTCAGCTTGAAGGTCATTTCCATTCCAATTCGCCGAGTAGCCGGTCGAGCAGTGAGAGCGCGTCGCCGAGGTCGTTCTCGGCTATCACGAGGGGGGGTGCCAGTAGCAGGAGGTTGCCGCGCGCGGCGAAGGAGACGCCCTGCTCGCGGGCGCGCCGCACCAATTCCTTGAGCGCGGGGTGCTCCTGCGGCCAGGGAGCCAGCGGCTTGCGCGAGGCGCGGTCGGTGACCAGTTCCAGCACGGCGAAGAGACCGTGGCCGCCGCGCACCTCCCCGATCACCGCGTGCTTGTTCCGCATCTCCTCAAGGCGCGCGAACAACCGCGCGCCCAGGCGGCGCGAGCGCTCGATGAGCGAATCTTCCTCGTACGCGCGCACGGCGGCCACGCCCGCGGCGCATGCCAGGGGGTGACCGCAATAGGTAAGGCCGGTGTGGAGCATCTCGTTCTCAAGCCGCGCGCTGACGTGCGGAGCGAGCAGCACCGCGGCCAGAGGCATGTGTCCTCCGGTGAGACCTTTCGCGAGTGTCATGAGGTCCGGGCGCGCCGCGGAGCCATGGCGCTGCCAGGCGAACCATTCGCCACAGCGGCCGAAGCCACTCATGACCTCATCCGCGATGAGGTAGACCTCACGCTCCTGTGTCAGCGCGCGCAGCGCCGGCCAGAAACTGTCGGGTGCGACGATGCCGTTGGTGCCCGCGTTGGCTTCCATCAGCACGGCCGCGACCTTGTCGCGCCCCTCATGATCGATGACATCCGCGACGCGCGCGGCGGCCAGCTCGCCGCACTGCGCATCCGACTTGGATCCGAACGGACAGCGGTACGCGTATGGCGGGGGCACGCGCAGCACGTGGAACACGGCTGGGTCGACCACGCCCTGCGTGCGGCTGTCACCCGAGAGCGCCATCGCCGCGTAGCTCGCTCCGTGGTAGGAACGGTCGCGCGTGATGACCGCGCCGGCGGCCTTGCCGCTCGCCTGGCGCGCGAACTTGACGGCGTGCTCGTTGGCATCGGCGCCGCCGAGGGTGAAGAAGACGCGGCCGCCATCAAAGCCCGCCCGCCGGAGCAACTCGTCGGCCAGCTCCGCCCGCGGTCCCGCGCCCCAGCTCGAAGTGACGAAGCACAGACGTTCCGCCTGGTCACGGATCGCCGCGACCACGCGCGGGTGCTGGTGCCCTAGGTTCACGCACTCGGCGAGGCTGCTCATGTCCAGGTAGGAGCGGCCGGCGCCGTCCCAGAAGCGCGCGCCCGCGCCACCCACGATCGTGGGCGCGTCCCAGCTCGCCTGGACGCACCAGCTGTGCAGGACGGATTCTCGTTCGGGGATCACGTGCGGGGACCGTTTGTGCGGTAATAGAACATTGATTCGTTGTTCGAACCAAATTAGGATCCTGTGCTCGGCCCGTGTCAACCCGCTGCGGAACCTGATGCCTCGTGCCTGACGCTGCGCACAACTTCGAAAACGGCCCGGATTTCGTTCAGTCCCTGTCACGGGGGCTCAAGGTCATGCGCGCCTTCGACGCGGACCACGCGGAGCTGAGCCAGTCGGAGATCGCCGAGCGTACCGGTCTGGCGCGCGCCGTGGTGCGCCGGAGCCTCCTCACGCTGCAGCACCTGAGTTACGTGGGCGCGCGCGGCCGCCGCTTCTTTCTCACGCCACGGGTTCTGGAACTGGGCTTCGGTTACCTGTCCTCGCTGCGCCTGCCCGAACTCGCCCGTCCGGCCATGGAGCAGCTCGCGCACGCGGTGCAGGAGTCGTGCTCTATGTCCGTGCTGGACGGGAGCGAGATCGTCTACGTCGCGCGCGTGCCGGTGAAGCGCGTCATCACCATCGCGCTCGGGGTGGGGGCGCGTCTTCCGGCCTATGCCGCCTCCATGGGTCGCATCCTGCTGGCGGGACTGGAGGTCGAGGAACTGGAGGCGGTACTGGCCGTGGCGAAGCTCGAACCGCTCACCTCCTTCACCATCCACAAGCCCAAGGCCCTGCGCGCTGAGATCCTCAAGGTGCGCCAGCAGGGCTACTCGCTGGTGATGCAGGAACTGGAGCTCGGCCTGTGCGCGATCGCCGTGCCCGTGCGCGACCGCCGCAACTCGGTGATCGCCGCACTCAATGTGGGCATGCAATACAACAAGGACAGCCGCGCGCGCGCCCTGCAGACCGTGCTGCCCGCGCTCCAGCGGACCAGCGCCGAGATCGAGCGCGCCATCGCTCACCAGTGGGCTCCGCAGGTCCCGGACGGCGGCCCGGCTTGAACAAGGAGCCACGACAGATCGGTTTCTGGATGTGCGTGGCGCTGGTGGTGGGCAACATCGTCGGCGGCGGCATCTTCCTGCTACCGACCTCGCTCGCGCCGTTCGGCCTTAACAGTATCCTGGGCTGGCTCCTCAGTTCGGCTGGCGCCATCCTGCTTGCCTACGTCTTCTCCACGCTCGTGAAGGCGATGCCGGCCGCCGGCGGACCGTACGCCTATACGCGCGCCGCGTTCGGGCCGCTGACGGCCTTCCTGGTGGTCTGGGGCTACTGGATATCCATCTGGGTCGCGAATGCGGCGATCGCGACGGCGGCCACGAGCTACCTGAGCACGATGTTCCCAGAAGTCTTCGCGATCCATGGCGCTCCCACCTGTTTCACCCTCTTCCTGGTCTGGTTCTTCACGCTCGTGAGCTGGTGGGGTGTCGGGGCGGTCGGCTGGATCCAGTCGGTGACCACAGTGCTGAAGCTGCTGCCGCTGATCGGCCTGTGCCTGCTGGGCTTCTTCCATACCACCCGCGCAGGCTTCGTGGCGGCGAGCTCGGTGCCCTTGTCGCTCGGTGGCACGACGGCCGCCGCGACCCTCACCTTCTACGCGCTCCTGGGCTTCGAGTCGGCGACCATTCCCGATGCCAAGATCCGCGACCCGGCGCGCACCATCCCGCGCGCGACACTGATCGGCGCGATCGTGACGACGATCCTTTACACCCTCTCCTGCACCGTGGTGATGCTGCTTCTGCCGCTGGGGACGCTGGCGCAATCGAACGCCCCGTTCGCGGATGCCGCCCGGGTGATCTGGGGTTCCACGGGCGCGAGCTTCGTGACGCTGTGCGCCGCCATCAGCGCGATCGGCTGCCTGAACGGCTGGACGCTCCTGCAGGGCGAGGTGCCAGCTGTCATGGCGCAGAACGGGGTCTTCCCGCGCGTATTCGCGCGCATGTCGTCCCGCGACACGCCGACATGCGCACTGGTGGTCACCAGCGCCCTCGTGAGCCTGCTGGTACTGACGACCGCTTCGCAGTCCCTGACCCGCGTATTCACCTTCATGATCCTGCTGTCCACGATCGCCTGCCTGGTCATGTACGGGGTGTGCGCGCTCGCGATGCTGCGGCTCAACTTCACCGGAAAGCTCTCCGGGGTCGCCACCGGCCAGGGCAAGCTCACACTCATGGGCGTCCTCGCGGTGATCTACTCGCTGTGGGCGATGCTTGGCGCCGGGACGGAGGCGGTGCTCTGGGGCGCGGCGCTGCTGGCCGCGGGCCTTCCGGTGTACTGGCTGGTGCAGCGCGGCCGCGAGGGGACACCGGGCCCGCGAAGGGGCCCGCCTAGCTGAGTCCGGGTTCGCGCGCGGTCAGGAGCCGCTGCGGCGCGCTCGACGCCCCAAGCTTCTGCTTGATCGACCATTGCTGGTTGGCCGCCGTCTTTGGCTTACCCCCAGCCGCGCCCCGTCCGGTGCCGGTCGAACATCGCGCGCGACTTCGTGCTTCCCCACCAATCGAGTTGAGCCGTCACGGATCGGAGGGGCGAGGTTCCACGGCTAATAGCGACAGGCCAAGAGAGGATTTCCCCGATCTGCGTGAGCCCGCGACGGGGCGCGCGCGACCCACTCAATGAGCTGGCTGTCAGTGCCAGCCGCCCACGGCGTGCTGCGCCGCAGGGTCCAGGGGACGCACGATCAGCCCGCTCTGGGTGACCATGACCGCGAACGCCGCCCCGTCAGCCATCGGCACGTACACCGCGCTACCGTAGAGGGCGTCCACCCATGGCAGCCAGGAACTCACATGGTGGACCAGCGACCAGACGTCCAGCCGCGTCGGCTCGCTCAGCGGGTAGACGGTGTGCGCGGCGGTGCGCTCATCGGCGATCTCGGCGTAACGGCCGCCGATGCGCTCGAGGCGATACGCGGCGTCGAAGCCGATGATGGTCGCCAGCGGCTTCCACTTGACGATGCGCGCATCGACCTGCCACTCATCGCCTCGCAGCACCACGCGCTGCACATCCCCCTGAGGGTAAGTGAGCACGACGTCGAACTGGTGAGCGCCGGTTTGGGAGAACTCGACTTTGAGCGCGCGCTGTTCGTGGGTGAGCCGCGTGTAGGTGACCATGTTGCCGGCCACGAGCCCGATACCGGCCGGAACAATCAGGAAGATCAGCGCGAGCAGTCCACACCCGAGGCCCGTCAGGATGCGCCGTCGCCGCACCAGAATCACTGCCCGCCCCATGAGCCACAATCCCCCGAGCACGAGGACGGCTATCAGTACGACAAGCTTGACCATGCATTCCCCCGCGGTCTGCCCCCCAGCGGTCGGAGGGCGTCGGAACGGGAAGTCTATTCGAACCCGCCAGACGGTTTCGGCCGAGTCTGGCCGGAGTGAGCGCCACTTCACGGCGCAGTGGTCGAAACAGTCGTCCTCCTACCCGCCCGCCCTGATTTCGTTGTCCCCCGCGCCCGGGTTCCCGCGCCATCGGGGGGACGATGGCAGCCCCAGAGTGTCAGGATCCGGCCGACCGCGACACTGGCTTCGCGATCCCGATCTTACCCTCGATGGGCGACCCTAGAGCTTCGCGCAGCGGGGCGAAACGGCTACCGCGTTGGGTCATGTGGACGAGGCTTACCGGGTGCGCGATCCTGGACTGGGGGCCGATAAACACGGGATCCGTGGCTGAACTCGCCGCGCAAGGAGCCCCGCTTCCGCGAGATCCAGCGCAAGCTGAATTCGACTACATAGGGGAATCCGCGCCGCCG
>JANYBG010000056.1 GCA_025360865.1 Pseudomonadota bacterium
ATACTGATGCCCTGACAGCGCGAGCACGCTGTAAGGATTGGCGTCGGGAAACTGACCGGTTGGCGCGAAGGGTGCGCCCTGATTGTCGTCGGTCCAGGCGTAATCAATATCCCCCACGGCGGCGAGGGTTTGAAAACGTCGACGACCGCCCTCGTCCCGACCTCCTTCTTCTTCCCGTGGGGAGACCTTCAGAAGCTGGCCAAACTGTTCGACCGCGTCCAACTGCGCGTCCGCCACCGCGTTGCTGTCAAGCAGAAGATTCTTGAATTGGACCGTGCGGGACTCAGTCTCGATGACATACATCTGGTCGTCGCGAACGGCTATTCCGTCCGGGCCGGTCACCTCACCGCGGGCGGACGCGACGGAGGCCAGCCCCGTCACCACTCGGTGCGCATGGGGATGCTCGGATTCCGGCCGACGGATTTCGGTGATGGCGCCGGTCAGTCCAATACCGGGCGCCACGGCGCCGTGGCCGTTGCCCGCGCCCAGGCCGGATTCGGCGACGTAAAGGGTTCCTTCCGGGTCAACCGCCAGCGCGCGCGGGTTGTGCAGGCCTGTGGCGATCGTATCGAGCTCCGCCGCATCGGCGGACACCGCCCACGCGACCGCCACCATCGCCGCGGCGCTGACCGCCGCTGTAATCATTCTTCCGCTCATGAGTCCGCCTTTTTTATTCACTTGATTTTGAGGACGGTGCACGAGAGGCGCCCCGCCGAAGACCGATGACACTAGACTTGAAACTCGGCGTTCGCAAATAGACTTCGCCCGCGGCGACCGCCAACGATGCGTCAGTCGCGCCCAGTCCGCGGCCATTATGTTAAACGTGGGCGCATAAAGAACTCGCCTCCAGATGAGGGTGGGCGGCGTTGACCTGTGATTCGGGAGCTTGTTTCCGCCGGGTCAGCTCCCGCTCGATCGAGGCGGATTCCGCTCGCGGCGACGTCCGAGGCGGAGCCTCATGAGCCCCTTCATGCGCGCTCGATGCGATAGCCGATGCGTGG
Source organism: Pseudomonadota bacterium (assembly GCA_025360865.1). Classification (GTDB taxonomy): domain Bacteria; phylum Pseudomonadota; class Gammaproteobacteria; order Steroidobacterales; family Steroidobacteraceae; genus 13-2-20CM-66-19. The sequence goes on from JANYBG010000056.1 coordinate 1,002, forward strand.
GAAGTGCGTCACGACGGTGCCGACCCGGGCGTCCTCGCGCCGCACCGCGACCTCCTCAAGATCAAGCGTCACGAGTTCGCCGCTCACCGGCACCCGGCCGTAGTCCGCCGGCGTCACGCTGACCTGGTCGCCGGCTGAGAGCCCCAGCGGATCCCCGCCCTCCACGTCCCGCCCGGGATCCGGCGTCGCGGCGCGCGCGATCTCGAGCGCCGCGCCGGCCTCCATGTCGGTGCGCACACCGTGCCCGATCGCGCGCATGCGCGACTCCCAGGCGTGCATGCGCGTGTTGGAGGCCAGCAGCGCCTCGGCCGCCGGCACGAAGGTGCGCGCCATCCACACCGGGAAGTAGGCGGTGATGTCAGCCCACCCGCGGTGTTCGCCGAGCAGGTATGGGCGACCGTCGGCGAGTTGTTCCTCGAGGAGCGCGGCATTGGCGCGTAGCTGCGTGGATAGGTGCGGCACCTCGCCCGCGAGGCGCGAGAAATCCATGAAGGTGAAGAATTCGCGCCGATCGGCGAGCACCGCCTCGGGCACCTGGGTGGTGACCGCCATCGACAGCCCCGCGCCGGGCTCGAACAGCGCGGTATCGCTCCAGTGCGATAGAGCGAGCGCAAGCCCGCGGCTGCCGCCCGGGAACAGGGTGGGGGAGGGATGCCGACGCTCCAGCTCGCGTGCGATCAGGCGCGTGTCGCAGTAGATGTCGGCGCCGATCTGCAGCACCGGGGTCTTGCGATAGCCGCCGGTGAGGGGCATCAGCTCAGGCTTGGGCATGACCATCGGGATCTGCACCGACGCCCAGGGCAGGTGCTTGAAGCCCAGTGCCAGGCGTGCCTTCTCCGCGAAGGGGGAGTAATCGAAGTGGTGCAGGATGAGCATCTTTACGCGTAAGGCCAGGATCTCTCCTTACTATAGAGGGTTCCCCTAAAACAAACAGTCACGATTGTTTCTTTACGAGGGCCGGTCCTATACTCAAAGCGACAGTCACGGATGTTTGTGGAGGACCGGCATGACCGACACCCTGATGACGCGCACCCCGCGCGCGCAGCTGCCCACCGCCTGGCAGCCCGCCTGGGACATGCTTGACGGCCTCACCGGTTCGGCCACTTTCGTCGAGGTATTCGGGCAGGCGCCGCCGCTGCTGGAATTCGTGATGAACCAGTTCTACCTGAAGCTGTTCTTCGGCGGCCAGGTGGCGCAGCGCTACAAGCAGATCGCGAGATTACGCCTCTCGCTGCTGCACGGCTGCCAGACCTGCAACAAGCAGAACATCCCCGGGGCCCTCGGCGCCGGCTACTCGCAGGTGCAGCTGGAGGCGCTGGCCCGCGAGGACTTCACGCCCTTCACCCCCGCCGAGCGCGCCGTGATCGACTACGCATCCCAGGTGGCGCTGACCAACATGGACGGCCAGCTGTCGCCGGCGCTCTTCGCCGCGCTCAGGGCGCACTTCTCGGAATCGGACATCCTGGAACTGGGTACCGTCATGGCGGTCATCTCGGGGATGGCGAAGCTTTCCTTCGTCCTTAACCTCGTCGACAGGGAAAACTACTGTCCGTTCGCGGCCCGCGCGGCGTAATCGTTCGTAAGGCCGCCTGTCCGCCCCTCGGGGGCGGGGGTCGGGCGTTGGAAGACGCTGACGCCCTGGAACCACGTTCGGAGTACCTGGGTCTTGGCGATCTCCAGTCCCTGTCCGGCTTCCGCGAGCTTGAGGATGTCGCGGTCCAGCACGATGAAATCCGCGGACTTGCCCACCTCGATCGAGCCTGCCTCCTTGTCCCAGTTAAGGTATCGGGCCCCGTTGATGGTGTAGGCATCGATCACTTCCTGGATGGTGATGCGCTGGGAGGGCGTGGTCGGAGGCTGGCCGGGGATCCGCCGGGTCACCGCCACTGACATGTTCACGAACGGCTGGGGATCGCGCGTGCCCACCGGGGCGTCCGACCCGCCCAGCAACGTTGCACCTGCGTCTTTGAGTGCACGGAAGCGGTAGACGATCCCCTCGTAGTAACCGCTCGCCGGGTGTAGCGCGGCGTAGTCATTGCCGATGACCTTGTCGAGGAACGGCACGACCTGCATGTCGTACTCCGGGTCGTAGTCCGCCCACGAGAACGTGCAGGCGAGGAACAGGTGGTCCTTGCCGATGCGCGCCACCTCCTGCGGGGCCACCGCCTGCACGTGCGCGAGCGCGTCATGCGTGGCGAAGTTGCCGTCGGCGGCGCGGGCGGCCTCGATGGCATCCACCGCGGTGCGCACGCCCACCTCCCCGATCGCGTGGATGTGCACGTTGAAGCCGGCCGCGTGGAAGCGCTTGACGAATTCCATCTCCACGGCGCGCTCATGCTGCAGCTGGCCGCTGGAGAGCAGGCACTGGTCCGGGTGATAGCCGTGCTTCTTCATGAAGGCAGGGGCGTCGGCTGCCTCCTTCTCAGGGTTGGCGCGCACGTGCCGGCACAGCCGCGAGCCGGTGTCGACGTAGCCGGTGACCGTCGCGTGGCCCTGCGCGTCCTTGCCGAAGATCGGCTGCAGGTACGGGTGCAGCGATGCGACCTCGGGCAGCCTCGGCGGCACGGCATAAGGATCGCCCTCGAGCACCCCATCAGCGAAGAGCTTGACCGTGTCCGCCCGCAGCAGTGGGTGGCCGGCGTATCGGGCGCGCACGACCTTGGCCGCATCCACCATCTTCGTGTAGTCGACCTGGCCGTCCGCGCCCCGAAACTCCTCCGGGTCATAGAACTGCGCGAGGGCGGTGCGCACGGTGAGCTTGCCGGACTTCTCCAGCGCATCGTAAACGGGCAGGAGCGCCGGCGGCACCTCGGCATCCAGCATCCCGGTGATCCCCACGCTGTTCAACCTCGCCGTGATCTTCTCCGGCACCTTCAGCACCTCCGGCAGGTCCACCACGAGCCAGAAGGGGGCCGTGGTGAGCCTACGGGCCTCCTCGTTCAGCGCCCCATCAGGCTCGCCGCTCGCCGCCACGCCGATGAGCTTCCTGTACTTCGCGAAATCCGTCGCGAGTGTGGCCCTGGTGATGCCGACGGTCTCCTTTCTGGCGTTCACCGCGGTGGCGAGCGCCCTGCTGTTGAAGGCCCCATGGTGCTCGTCGTTGCCGATGAGCTGGATGGGATGCCTCGAGGAGGCCGCATCCAGGGCCGCCCGCACGTTGGTGTGGGTGGTATCCGGCTGGTTGCCGTCGGAGAAGTTCCACTGGCGCACCGTCACCCACTCACCGACGGGGACCTTGTAGCGCTCGATGCACGCGCGCACGAAGTCCGTCATCTGCGCCAGCGTCTTGGGATCGCTCTTAAGATCACAGACATCGAGGTCGAGGATGCTGGTCGGGTGGATGTGCGAGTCGATGAGCCCGGGTAGCACGAGTTTGCCGTCCAGGCGCACCACGGTGGTGTCCGCGCCCACC
>JANYBG010000071.1 GCA_025360865.1 Pseudomonadota bacterium
GAAGGCCAAGCGTGCGCGCACGTGGACCCGCCTCGAGGAAGCGTTCAACAAGCAGGAAATCGTCAACGGCGTCATCACCGGCCGCGTCAAGGGCGGCTTCACGGTGGAGATCGAGAATGTCCGCGCGTTCCTTCCCGGATCGCTGGTGGATGTGCGCCCGGTGCGCGATACCTCCTACCTCGAGGGCAAGCCCCTCGAGTTCAAAGTCATCAAGCTCGACCAGAAGCGCAACAATGTCGTGGTCTCGCGCCGCGCCGTCGTGGAGCAGGAGTTCTCCGCCGAGCGTTCGGCGCTCATGGACAACCTGCAGGAAGGCGCCGTGGTCAAGGGCGCGGTCAAGAACCTCACCGACTACGGTGCGTTCGTCGACCTGGGCGGCATCGATGGCCTGCTGCACATCACCGACATGGCGTGGAAGCGCGTCAAGCATCCGTCCGAGGTCGTCAAGGTCGGCGACGAGGTCGAGGTGCGCATCCTCAAGTTCGACCGCGAGCGTTCCCGCGTGAGCCTGGGTCTCAAGCAGCTGGGCGCGGACCCGTGGCAGAACATCGCGCGGCGCTACCCACCCAATACCCGCGTGTTCGGCAAGGTCACCAACATCGCCGACTACGGCGCGTTCGTGGAGATCGAGGACGGCGTCGAGGGCCTGGTGCACGTCTCGGAGATGGACTGGACCAACAAGAACGTCAATCCCGCCAAGGTGGTGCACACCGGGCAGGAAGTCGAAGTCATGGTGCTGGATGTGGACGAGGAGCGCCGCCGCATCTCGCTCGGACTCAAGCAGTGCCAGGCCAACCCGTGGAAGGAGTTCGCCGAGAACTACAACCGCGGCGACAAGGTCGGGGGGCAGATCAAGTCCATCACCGACTTCGGCATTTTCATCGGCCTGCCGGGCAACATCGACGGCCTGGTGCACCTGTCGGACATCTCCTGGGACATGCCGGGCGAGGAGGCGGTGCGCAATTACCAGAAGGGCCAGCAGCTGGAGGCCATGGTGCTGTCGATCGACCCGGAGCGCGAGCGCATCTCGCTGGGGGTCAAGCAGCTGGCGAAGGACCCCTTCTCGGCCTACATCGCCGACAACCCCAAGGGCACCGTCGTGCGTGGCGTCGTCAAGGAAGTCGATGCGCGCGGGGCGATCATCGACCTGGGCAACGGCATCGAGGGGCAGCTGCGCTCCTCGGAGCTCGGCCGCGACCGCATCGACGATGCGCGCTCGGTGCTGAAGGTCGGCGAGGAGATCGAGGCGAAGTTCACCGGCGTCGACCGCAAGTCGCGCACGATCTCGCTGTCGGTCAAGGCCAAGGAGATGGGTGAGGAAGCCGAGGCGGTCTCAAGCTACCGCACGGAATCCTCCGGCTCCTCGGGCACCAGCCTCGGGGATCTGCTCAAGGAACACATGGATAACAACTAAAGCGCATGACGAAGTCGGAACTCATCGAGATCATTACCGCGAAGCAGAAGCATCTGCCGGCGAAGGATGTTGAGCTCGCGCTGAAGCAGATCCTGGAGATCATGAGTGATGCGCTCTCGCAGGGAGAGCGCATCGAGATCCGGGGCTTCGGCAGCTTCTCGCTGCATTTCCGGCCGCCGCGCCAGGGACGCAATCCCAAGACTGGCGAGGCCGTGGCGCTCTCGGGCAAGCACGTGCCGCACTTCAAGCCCGGCAAGGACCTGCGCGAGCGGGTCAATGACGGGGCGGATCGCCCGATCCGCGACTGATATGGGAACCGCGCGGCGCGGCTGATCCTGCGCCGCGCGTCACTCCCTCGGTTCCCGCAAGGTCCGCTCAGTCCCGCGCGCGGGTCCTCGAATCACCTCTGATCACCCCCCTTTAGGCGTTAACCCACGCGCGGGCGGGCTGGCACCGCGGGTCGCGGAAGGTCCGCGGCGAGCATCGAGATCGAGATTTCCGTGGGATCCTCGCTATGACCGCGCGACGATGAGACTCCACCCAGATCGCGCGCGCCTGGCGTGAACTTGCGGTACGAGGTCGGGCGGGATCCCGGCCACCGGGGCGGCCCGCGGTCCCCGGGCCGCGGTGTGCCTGCGCGGTTTTATCCCGCGAGAGGGACCTGCTAGTCTCGGGCGCATGTTCGAGCTTCCCCCGATGTTCCTGGCGCTGGCGTTCGTGCTGGTGGGGATCGCGACCTACTTCCTCGGCCGGCGCAACGGTGCGGCCCGCACCGTGCGCCTGCCACGCGACTACTACGTCGGTCTCGACCACCTGATCAACGACCGGTTCGACCATGCCACGGAGATCTTCTCGCGCATGGCGCAGGCGGATGGGGATGCGACCGAGATCCAGTTCGCGCTCGGGAGCCTCTTCCGGCGCCGCGGCGAGGTCGATCGGGCGATCGCGATCCATTCGCGGCTGCGTGAGCATGGCTCGAGCAGTGGGCTACGCGACAAGGCCGCCTTCGCCCTGGCGCTTGATTACCAGAGCGCCGGACTGATGGATCGTTGTGAGCGGGTGCTCGAGGAACTCGCGGCCTCCAGTGAGTATCGGCGCGCGGCGCTGGATCACCTGGTGAGCATCTATGAGGCTCAGGGTGACTGGGCCAAGGCGCTGAAGGTCTTCCACGAGTTGCCGGCCTCGGTGCAGGCCGAGCGCGCGCGGATCGCGGCGCACTACTTATGTGAGCTGGCCGAGCATGCGCTCGTGCAGGGAGACGCCGAGCGCGCTGGCACCTTGTTGCGCCAGGCGCGCACCCACCAGGCGGAGCTGCCACGCGCTGACATCCTCACCGCGCGCATCACCGATGGCGCCGGGGACGCCGCTGGCGCGCTGCTCCTGTACCTGCAGGCCCTGCAGGTATCCCCCGGACTCGCCCTGGAGATCATCCCGCCGGTCCTGGTCATCGCGCGCCGCGCCGGCAGTACCGATACGTTGCGTGAGGTCGGCCGGCGACTACAGCACAGCGGGCGGGTCAGCCCGCGCCAGCTCGCCTGGATACTCGCGACGGCGCTTCCGGAGCCGGAGCTGTCGCGCCTGCCGGACGTCACCGCCGGACTCGGGCTGGACGTCGACTCCGCCGCCGAGGCGAGTTCCCTGAGTGCGCTTCTGACCCGCATCGGCGATGCCGGTGGGCGCTACCAGTGCGATGACTGCGGCCTGAACAGCGTGCGCTGGTACTGGCGCTGCCCGAAATGTCACGCCTGGGACAGCCTGCGACCCGCGGTGTTCAAGTGGGCCGAACGGGCCGATCAGGCCGTGCGCACCCCTGTGGCGCCATGACCTGCTCACGGGCAGGATGCGCACGCGGCGGCTAGACTAGCCGCCGTACCCCAAGCGCCAGGCCTTCGGAGAAACTTCGATGAGGACGAGTTCGAAATCGCCAATCCGCACGGCGGTGTTTCCTGTGGCGGGGCGCGGGACGCGTTTCCTGCCGGCGACCAAGGCGAGTCCGAAGGAGATGCTTCCGGTGGTCGACAAGCCACTCATCCAGTACGCGGTCGAGGAAGCCCTCGCCGCGGGCGCCCGCCGCCTGGTGTTCGTGACCGGCGCGTCCAAGCGGGCGATCGAGGATCACTTCGACTCCGACCAGGAGCTTGAGACCATGCTGCAGCAGCAGGGCAAGAGCGACCTGCTGAACCAATTGCGCAGCGTGCTGCCCTCATACGCCTCGTGCATCTACATCCGTCAGCCGGCGCCCCTGGGCCTGGGGCACGCGGTGCTGTGCGCGCAGCCCGCGGTTGGCTCCGAACCGTTCTTCGTCCACCTCGCGGATGACCTGATCCGCAGCGAGGTCGCCTGCCTTGCGCAGATGGCGGAAGTCTACGAGTCCAAGCGCGCCAGCATCCTCGGGGTGCAGATCGTGCCGCGCAGTGACACCGACAAGTACGGCATCGTCGCGGTGGAGGCGGACCGCTCGCCCACCAGCCGGGTGCGCAGCATCGTCGAGAAGCCCAAGCCCGCGCAGGCGCCGTCGAACCTCGCCGTGGTGGGCCGCTATGTGCTGGCGCCCTCGATCTTCGAGCACCTGGAGAGAATTGGTCGTGGCGCCGGTGGGGAGATCCAGCTCACTGACGGCATCGCCGCGCTGATGCGTGAGGAGGCCGTGTACGCCTACCGCTTCTCGGGCAAGCGTTACGACTGCGGCAACAAGCTTGGCTACTTGCAGGCGACCGTCGAGTACGCGCTCGGGCACCCGGTGCTGGGCCGCGACTTCCGCAAGTACCTCGAGAAACTCGATGTGGCCGCCACCGCCACGGCGTTCAAGGGAAACACCCGCAAGCCCCGCCGCAAAGGCTGAGCTGCACGCGGTCCACGGCCCCGGCTGGCCCCGCCGCCTCCGGGGCGGCGGGGCACGCGCCGCACGGTCCAGCTCACGCCCAGGAATGAGGGCGCGCCACGCGCGCTTGCGCGCCCGCCATGGGCGCGCGCACAGTCGTGTCTCGCCTCTTAAAGAGGAGTCCATGCCAGGCGCCGCTCGACCGATTCCCCACGACCCGGCGCGGCTTCCCGCGCGAAGAGCGCGCCGCGTCCCAGGTCCGCGCGCGACCCGCGATCCGCACCCATCGCTCTCACCGGGGAGGCGCGCCGCGAACTCGTGGCGATCGGCGCCTACCTGCGCGCTGAGCGCGGCGGATTCACCCCTGGTCACGAGGCGGAGGACTGTCTCGCCGCCGAGGCGGAGGTGGACGCGCTGTTTAATGTGAGTCCCGGGTCTTCCCAGTAGGCGCGCCGGGGGTCGGGGCCTGCGGGCGGGGACTGGGCGGGCGCAGGCCATCCGAGTAGAGCACGTGGCCCTCCGGGGTCACGAACACCGCGTCGTACTCGGGCATGCGGTTGATGATCTCGAGCGTCTTCTCCGCGCCCAGCACGAAAGCGGTCTTCGACATACCATCGGTCTGCGTGGCGGTGGGTGCGAGGATCGTCGCGCTGCGCACCTTGCTCGCGGAATGACCGGTGCGCGGATCGATGATGTGGTGATAGCGCACGCCGTCCTCGTCGAAGTAGCGCTCGTAGTCCCCAGAGGTCGACATCGCGCTGTCGGACAGCGGGATCCGCGTGACGACTTTCTGCGCATTGTCGGGATGGCGGATGGCCACCAGCCACGGGCGTCCCATATGGTCCCCGAGGATGCGCGTATCGCCGCCCGCGGTGACCACCGCGTGCTCGACGCCGCGCGCCTTGAGGATGTCAATGCCGCGATCGACCGCATAGCCCTTGCCGATGCCGCCGAGGTCGATGCGCATGCCCGGGTGCTCGAAGCGCACGGTGTGGTGCGCTTCATCGAGCCGCATGTTGCGATAGTTCACCGCGGGGAGCGCGTCCTTGATCTGCGCCTCGGTCGGGTGCACGTGGTTGGGATAGTTGTACAGGTAGCCGACACTCGCATAAGTGATGTCGAAGGCCCCCTCGGTGATCTCCGAGTAGTGAGTGGACAACTTGATGAGGTCGAAGAGTTCCTTGTCGACCTGCACTGGCTCCTGGTTGGCGCGCTCGTTGATCTGTGACAGCTGGCTGTGGGGCTTGTAGTGGCTCATGAGTTCATCGATACGCCGCATGTCCGCCATGACGGCATCGATGTCGGCGTTCCCCTTGGCGGCATCCTGCGACCACAGCTGCACGTAGACCCGCGTGCCCATGATCGGCTCGGTGCGTTCCAGCCAATCGGCGCTGGCCACCCCCGGCAGGGCGGCCGCCAGCAACACTTCCAACAGCAACTGGCAAGCGCTCATCCTCATCCGCGGCACCTTCATGAACAATTCTTAATAGCCGCAGCGTACTGGACGACGCGCCTGCGTGGCCAGCCACGCCGCGCCTTATACCCCGCCCGCGGGGATTGCGCTATTCTGGCCGCCCTAGAACAAGCGGTTACTCGCTCGGAGCACTGCCAATGAACGTAACGAAATTCCACACTCTTGTGTACGCCACCGTGCTTGGCGCGGCGCTGCTCGCGGCACCGGCGCTCTCGAGCGCCCAGGAAGCCAGCATGGCGACGGTCACCTGTAACGACGGGTCCAGTTCCCACAGCGGGCGGGGCGCCTGTAGCGGCCACGGCGGCGTGAACAAGTCAGCGGCGGTCGCCGGCCAGCAGGCCGCGCCATCCGCCACGATGGCCCCGGCGGCCGCGACCTCGAGTTCCATCTCCAGCAGCGGCGCGGTCACCTGCAAGGACGGTTCGACCTCCCCGCACGGTGGCAAGGGCGCCTGCAGCGGCCACGGTGGCATCAACAAGTCCGCGCCCGCGGCGACGGCCACCGCGGTTCCCGCACCGGCCGCCACGGCTTCGACGACGGCCGCCTCCACGACGGCCAGCAGCACAGGCGCTGTGCCCTGCAACGACGGCACCACCTCAGCCAAGGGCGGGCGCGGTGCCTGCAGGGGCCACGGTGGCATGAACAAGAGCGGAGCCGCTCCTGTGAACGCCCCGGCACCGGCGGCACCTGCCGCCATGGCCCCGGCCGCCGCGGCGCCGGCCTCGACGATGACCCGCAACGCGCCCGCGGCCCAGGCCGCCCCTGGCGGCGGCGCGGGCCAAGTCTGGGTGAACACCGACAGCAACGTGTATCACTGCCCCGCGGATGTCTGGTACGGCAAGACCAAGCAGGGCAAGTACATGACGGAAGCCGCGGCCAAGGCGGCCGGCGCTCACGCCGATCACGGCAAGGGCTGCTCCTGAGTCGCTAGTACAGGGGGGCGCGCGCGGACGACGCTCGCGCCCCCCGTGTTCTGCGGCGGCCGATGGCGCGTTCCGCTCCCGGCCCCCGCGTCGCTCCCTCTCCGAGGCCGCCGCGCAGGCGTGTGCCTTCAGGTTCCGGAGAAGGTATCGCAGCCCTCGATCGTGCCATCCGTGAGTCCGCGTTTGAACCACGACGTGCGCTCCGCGGCGCTCCCGTGCGTGAAGGATTCGGGCACGACGTAGCCGCGTGCGCGCTTCTGCATCGTGTCGTCGCCGACCGCGGCGGCGGCCCGCATGGCCGAGTCCACATCCCCTGCCTCCAGGATGTGCTTGGTCTGGTCGGTGTGCTTAGCCCACACGCCGGCGAAACAGTCCGCCTGCAGCTCAAGCCGCACTGACAGCTGGTTCGCCTGGGCTTCGGAGCCACTTTGCCGCGCGGCGCGCACCTTGTCGGCGATGCCCAGAAGGTTTTGGACATGGTGACCGACCTCGTGCGCCACCACATAGGCCTGCGCGAACTGACCCGGCGCCTGGAACTGCTGGGAGAGCTGCTGGAAGAAGGACAGGTCGAGGTAGACCTTGCGGTCCAGCGGACAGTAGAACGGTCCCGCCGCGGCGCTGCCGCCGCCGCATGCCGTGGGCATCTGGTCCCGGTAGAGCACGAGCTTGGGCGGCACGTAGGTGCGCCCGTTCGCCTGGAAAATCGCGGTCCAGGTGTCCTCGGTTCCCCCGAGCACGGCTGCGATGAAGCGGCCCTGCTCGTCCTGGGGCGTGCCCTGCACGGGGACGGGTGCGGACTGCTGGCCCGGCACCGCGCTCACCAAGCCCAGAATCACCCGCGGGTCGATTCCGAGGAAGTACGAGGCGATGAGGGCGAGGAGGGTACCGCCAATGCCAAGTTTCAGGCCGAAACCGCCACCGCCGGTGCTTCCCCGGTCATCCTCGACATTGCTGCTCTCGCGAAGATCATCCCAGCGCATGGCGTTCTCCCTGTTGGCTCAGGGGGCACGCTACCGCGCCCCCTCCAGCCAGCGCAAGTCCGCCGGCGACGGGGGCTTTAGTGCCCCGCGCCGACGGCGCGCGGCGGAGGCGGGATCAGGGAATTGTAGAGGGAGTCGGTGAAGGCATCGGTGTCGATGAAGCCCTTGGCCGGGGAATAACGCGCGCTCCATGCGCCCAGGATCTTGTCCTTCTTCATCCGCTCCAGGGTCTGGCCGGCCTTGAGCGCCTTCTGCACCAGCGCGCTGGTGTCCTCGAGCATCTGCACGTATTCGCGCAGGTCGTCCAGGCTCGCCACCGCGCCGTGCCCGGGTACCACCCGGGCGCCCGGGCGCATGGTGCGGATGACATCCACGCAGGCGGCGATCATGCCGCGGACATCGCCGCCGCCGTTGATGTCGATGAATGGGAACCCATAGCGCACGAAGATGTCACCCATGTGCACGACGTTGGCGGCCGGGAAGAAGACCACCGAGTCCCCGTCGGTGTGTGCCCGGGGGTAATGGTGCACGCGCACCTCGACGCCGTTCAGGTGCACGGTGAGCTCGTTCGCGTAGGTGACCATGGGCAGCGCGCCGGCGGGCGAGGGCTGGACCTGCATGGAGATCGAGCCGCCATTGCCGACGGTGCCGCCGCGCTCCAGGCGCGTGCGCAGGTTGTCGTGCGCGACCAGCACGGCCCCGGACTGGGCGAAGGCGAGGTTCCCGCCGGTATGATCGAAGTGGTAGTGCGTGTTGATGACGAAGCGCACGGGCTTGTCGGCGCCGAGGTTCTTGAGCGCGGCGCGGATCTTGTCGGCCAGCGGCGCGAACTCGTCATCGACCAGGAGCGCCCCGTCCGGCCCCACGCAGGCCGCGATGTTCCCGCCGGCTCCCTCGAGCAGGTACAGGTTCGCCGCCAGCGGCGTGCTCGTGATCTGTACCTGGCTGTAATCCTCCTGCTGGGCGGGCGCGAGCGGGCAGACGCCGAGCAGGCAGCAAAGCATCAACAGCCGCTGGCGCATGATCCAACCTTGGGGGGTGTGAGCGGGAGTGGCGGGGATGCTAGCACAGGCCATTGGCGGCGCCGGTCGTGGTCGCCGCAACGACGGCCACCCCGTACACTTGCCGCGCGATACTGGCGTCAATGACGACAAGGGGGCCGCGTGAGTCTGGCAGGCAAGACACTCTTCATCACTGGCGCAAGCCGCGGTATCGGGCTTGCGATCGCGCTGCGCGCCGCGCGCGACGGGGCGAACATCGCCGTGGCGGCCAAGACCGCCGAGCCGCACCCGAAGCTTCCCGGCACCATCTACACCGCGGCGCAGGAGATCGAGCGCGCCGGCGGCAAGGCGCTGCCCATGGTGGTCGATGTGCGCGAGGAGGGGAGCGTCGCCGCGGCTGTCAAGCGCTGCGCCGAGACCTTCGGTGGGATCGACATCTGCGTCAACAACGCCTCGGCGATCAACCTGTCGGGCACCGAGCGCATCGACATGAAGCGCTATGATCTCATCCAGCAGATCAACACGCGGGGCACCTTCGTCACCTCGCGCGCGTGCATCCCGTACCTCAAGCAAGCCGCGAATCCGCACATCCTGACGCTCTCGCCGCCGCTGGACTTCAAGCCAAGGTGGTTCGCGAACCACCTCGCGTACTCGCTCTCCAAGTTCGGCATGTCGTTGTGCATGCTGGGGCTGGCGGAGGAGTACCGCGGGGAAGGGATCGCCTGCAACGCGCTGTGGCCGCGCACCACCATCGCCACCGCGGCGGTGGAATTCGCGCTCGGGGGCAAAGCCATGATGCAGCGCTCCCGGACCCCTGAGGTCATGGCGGACGCCGCGCACGTGATCCTCAGCCGCCCCGCGCGCGAGTGCACCGGTCAGTTCTTCATCGACGACGCGGTGCTGTATGACGAGGGCGTGCGCGACTTCGAGCACTACAGCGTCGAGCCCGGCGGTACCCTGTACGCCGATCTCTTCGTGGACCCGGCGCTGCCCCCGCCCCCCGGCGTCAAACTTGAATTCATGCTGTGAGGTAACGCCGATGAACGCCCCCCAGGCCATTAACCGCCGTTTCATCCTCGCCCGCCGTCCCCGCGGCGAACCGACCCTCGGGGACTTCACGCTGGAGAAGCACCCGGTGCCGACGGCGGGCCCCGGCCAGCTGCTGCTGCGCACGCGCTACCTCTCGCTGGATCCCTATATGCGCGGCCGCATGAACGATGTGCCCTCGTACGTGCCGCCCGTGGCGCTGGGGGAAGTCATGACCGGCCAGACGGTGAGCGTGGTGGAGGCCTCCAACGTCGAGGGTTTCGAGGTGGGGGACCTGGTGACGGCCGTGGCCGGCTGGCAGGACTACGCGGTGCTCGATGCCAAGCAGGTGGCCAAGATCGACGCGTCGATTCCGCGCCTGTCCTACGCGCTGGGCGTGCTCGGCATGCCCGGATTGACCGCCTACGTGGGCTTGCTGGATATCGGCGCGCCGAAAGCGGGCGAGACCGTCGTCGTGGGAGCCGCGACCGGCGCCGTCGGCTCGGTGGTGGGGCAGATCGCCAAGATCAAGGGCTGCCGCGTGGTCGGTGTGGCCGGCGGCGCCGAGAAGTGCGACTACGCGGTGCGTACGCTGGGCTTCGATGCCTGCGTCGACCACCGCGACGCGGGCCTGCGCGAGGCCCTGGCGGCCGCGTGCCCAAAGGGAATCGATGTGTATTTCGAGAATGTCGGTGGCGCGACGCTCGCCGCGGTCGTGCCGCTGCTGAACATCGGCGCGCGCGTGCCGGTGTGCGGCCTGGTCGCCTGGTACAACCTCGACAAGCTCCCGGAAGGCGTGGACCGTACGCCGCAGTTCCTGACGCAAGTGCTTAAAAAGCGCATCAAGGTGCAGGGCTTCATTGTTTTCGATCACTACCAGCGCATGCCAGACTTCCATAAAGACATGAGCGCATGGCTTCAGGAAGGCAGGATCAAGTACCGCGAGGAAGTCCTCGATGACCTGGAGAGCGCGCCCCAGGGGCTCATAGGCCTGCTGCGCGGGGAGAACTTCGGCAAGCTCGTGGTGCGCGTGTCGGGAAGCTGAGGTGATGCAAGAGCCCGCGAAGGTCATCTGGGTCTACGACGTCATCTCCCCGTTCGCCTACCTCTCCTTTCCACGCATCTCGCGGCTGAGTCTCGATGTGACGGTGGAGCCCAAGCCGGTGCTGTTCGCCGCGCTGCTCGATCACTTCGGCCAGCTCGGGCCCGCCGAGATCGCCCCGAAGCGCCGGTTCACCTACCGGTTCGCGCTGTGGCGCGCCCGGCAGCTGGGGCTGCCGATGCGCTTCCCGCCCGCCCACCCATTCAATCCGCTGGCGGCGCTGCGGCTGATCATCGCCGCGGGGAATGACCTGCGCGCCGCGGGGATCGTGCTCGATGCGGTGTTCCGCGACGGGCGCGACGTGTCCGCCCCCGGAGTGATCGCCGATCTCGCGCGCGAATTGGCGGTGCATGACCCCCCGGCGGCCCTCGGTGACCCCGCCGTGAAGCAGCGCCTGCGGGAGAATACCGACTGGGCGAGTGCCCGAGGTATCTTCGGAGTTCCCACGCTCGTGATCGGCGAGGAGATGTTCTGGGGGCAGGACGGCCTGGACATGGGCCTCGACTATCTCGCCCACCCGGAGGCGTTCGCGGATCCGATGATGCGCAGCGCTGACACCCTGCCGATGGGTGTCTCGCGCAAGAGGACTCCCTAGCCCTCCAAGCCCGCGTCCGCCGCGGTCGCGTGCCGCTGTTCGCCTTCAAGGTCGATCGAACGGCAGGCCATGAGATAGACGAGCGCGGAGACTGGCAGCCCCACGAGCATCGCCACGTCCGCGCCGTGTAGCGCGATAGCGACCGGTCCCTTGTACATCGGCGAGCTGAAGAACGGCACCATCGAGGCGAAGCCGACCGCATAGGCCAGCAGCCCGCGCCAGTTCCAGCGGCCGTACATGCCTTGGGGGTTGAAGATCTCGCGGATGGAATAGTGGCCCTTGCGCACCACATAGAAGTCCACCAGGTTGATGGCCGTCCAAGGCGTGAACAGGTACAGGAGCACCGCGAGCAGGTCCTCGAAACTGGCCAGGAAGTCGCCGGATGACTTAAGCGCGAAACCGGTGCTGACCACGAACGCGAGCGCGAGGCTCGCGACGCGCTTGCCCGCGGTGGAGCGCAGCGGCCTCACCGTGTCGGCCACGCTCAGCAGCGTCAGCGAGGCGCCATAGAAGTTGAGCGCCGTCATGGTGATCAGCCCGAGCAGTCCACCGATGAGCATCACGCGCCCGAACCCCGGGAACACCATGTCGGAGGCGTGCTCCATCGCCGCGGCGAGGTTCAGCGTGGGCGCGAGCGCCGTTGCGATCGTGCCCACCAGCATCATCCAGGCGCCGCCGATGAAAGCCCCCAGATAGGTCCACCAGAACGAGGCGCGCACGCCCACATCGCGCGGCAGGTAGCGTGAGTAGTCCGAGACGTAGATCGACCAGCTCACCTGGTAGGAGGCCGCCGCGAACAGCTGGGTCAGGAAAGGGACCGTGCGGAACCGCCCGAGGTCCCACGCGCCGGTCGGGAACTGGATCGCGCTGAACGCCCCGACCGAGAACACGCTCAGGATCGCGATCATCATGTAAGCGACCGAACGCTGGGAGATGTGGATCTTGTCGTAGCCGAACACGGCAAGCGCGACGGCGATCAGGGAGAACACGATGATCGCCGTGCTTGAAGTCGCGGATATTGAGCCGTTCAGCTGGTGCAGGGTCTGTGCCGCCAGCACGTCATTGAAGGCGTTGTAGCCAATGTAGGCGATCAGGGCGACCGCCCACACCAAAAGCGCCCCCACGTAGCCGAACTGCGGGCGCGACTGGATCATTTGCGGCAGTCCCAGCTGCGGCCCCTGGGTGGAGTGGAAGGCCATGAAGAAGGTGCCGAGCAGGCACCCGGCGATCACCGCGATCGCGGTCCACGCGAGGTTGCCCCCCAGGGTGATGCCAAGCGCGCCCACGGCGAGCGTGGCGAGGTGCGCCTCGCCCGAGAACCACACTGGCCACAGGTGCCACACCTTGCCGTGGCGTTCGGCGAGCGGCACGTAGTCAATCGAGCGGCTCTCGATCAGTGGGACACTCATGCGGGGGGCGCCGCGCGCTTAACTCCCGGGCGGCCCGGCGGCACGACTTCGTAGCCCTCGACCTCCGGCTCGTCGTCGCGCATCTGCGCCGGGAAGCCTTCACCGAGAACGCGAACGCCGCAGGGTTCCTCGAGACGCCGGATGATGTTCGGCGAGAACTCGCGCGGGCCGAAGCGGCGCGCCCCGTCCTTGAAAATCCCCAGCACCAGGGGCGAGAGTTCCAGAGGCACCTTGTGCTGCCGTGCGAGCGCGTCGAACAGTCCGACGTCCTTGATCACCAAGTCCATGGTGAAGTTGATGTCGCGGCTGCCGTTGAGGATCACCTGGGACTCGGTCTCGTGCACGAACGAATTGCCCGAGGAGATGCGGATCGCCTCGTAGGTCGTGTTCATGTCCATCCCCGCCGCCTTGCACACGGTCAGCGCCTCGGCGAGCGCGACCAGGTGCACGGTGCACAGG
>JANYBG010000091.1 GCA_025360865.1 Pseudomonadota bacterium
GCACCTCGGCGATGACGGTGTCATCGAGCCCAGAGCCGACGTGGCCGGCATAGCGCAGGCACCTGCCCCGCCAGTAGCCGAGCAGCAGCGCACCCAGGGGCTCCCGCGCGCCCTTACCGCTCGTGTAACCAGCGATCACGAACTCCGCGGATCGCCCCGCCTTCACCTTGAGCCACGCGTGCGAGCGCTGTCCCGGGTGGTAGGCGCTGTCGAGTCGCTTGGCGACGATGCCCTCGAAGCCCAGCTCGACCGCGGCCGCGTAGAGCTCCTCCGCATCGACCGAGCCGTGTACGAGCTGCAGCCGTGGCGAGGGCGAGAGGCACTGCGACAGATAGCGTCGCCGGTCCTCGTATGCGGCGGCGCGCAGGTCCATGCCCGCGACGTGCAGCAGGTCGAAGCACACGAGTACCACGGGGCTGGTGCCCTGCGCGCTCGCTATCTCCGGGCGTCCCTTCAGCTGGGCGCGGTTCTGCAGCACGTTGAAAGAAGGCCGACCCGAGGCATCCAGCGCCACTATCTCGCCATCGAGGATCATTGTACCGACGGGCTGGCTCGCCAGGTCGGCCGCGAGTTCCGGGAAAACCACGGTGAGGTCGAGCCCGCGGCGCGACCGCAGGCGTGCGACGCCCTGGTCGAGGAAGGCGATGACGCGGTAGCCGTCCAGCTTGGGCTCGTAGCGCCACCGCGGGTCTGACCGCGGCAGGTCCGAGCTCTGCGCGAGCATGGGCTTGAGCCGCGCGGGGAATTTCTCGGCCGGGCCGTTTGGGATGAGCCGCGCCGCGGCCACTCGTTGCGAGATGTTGAGCGCTGCGACTTCCTCGAGTGCCGCGTCCGACAGCACCGAGTGATGTCGAGCGGCCAGATCGTTGGTCCGCGCGAACCGATCCTTGTGCTTGATCAGGAGCCACTGGTTGGTCTTTGACGTCCGCACCAGCGCATACGAGCCCTTGAGCTTCTCTCCGCACAGCGTGAAACTCAGTTTCCCGGCGGCAAGCTCCGCGCGGACGCGCCGTTCGGCGGCCGCGCGGTTGCTGAAGGCGTATTCGTGGCCCTCATCGGGCGAGTAGATCCCGCAGTCCCAGACGATGACCCCACCGGCGCCGTACAGCTTCGCGGGGATCACGCCTTCGAACGAGGCATAGTCAAAGGGATGATCCTCAACCTCGACCTCCATGCGCTTGTCGGCCGGGTCGGACGACGGACCCTTGGGAACGGCCCATGACTTGAGGACGCCGCCGAGTTCGAGGCGAAAGTCGTAGTGCAGCTGTCGCGCCGCGTGCTTCTGCACGACGAAGAGCAGCGGACCGCCGCGACCCGCCGCGGGCGTCGCGGCCGGCTCGGGCGTACTCGTGAACGTGCGCTTGGCGGCGTAGCGATCCAGCGCGGCTTTCATCACGAGTGCGCCTTGATCCAGTCGGCGACCGCGCCCATCAGCTCGACACGCACCTGAGCGTCCCTGCGGCCCGTGCGGGCCGGCACGTGGAACGAGTGATCGGCGCCGGCGATCCACCGCAGGCTGGCGCGGGGTCCGAGCCCTGTGATGACCGCTTCCAGCAGCTCCCCCTCGGCGAGATCATCGTCCGCGCCCTGCACGAATAGCATCGGCAACAGGATCTGCGACAGGTGCGTCGCGCGACTGACCGAGGCGGCTCCCGCCGGATGGAGTGGGAAGCCCAGAAACACCAGTCCGCGTATGCCGGGAAGCGGCCGCAGCGCCTGCGCTTGCGAAGTCATGCGCCCCCCAAACGAGCGGCCACCGGCGAAGAGCGGCGTGCCCGGCATGAGGCGCGTCGCTTCCGCGATGGCCGCGCGGACCGTCGCATGGCACACGGGCGGCGGATCAGTCCGGCGCGACCCGCGCTCCATGTACGGGAACTGGAAGCGCAAAGTGGCGATGTCAAGATCCGCAAGGTTAGAGGCCGCCGCGGTCATGAAGGGGTGATCCATGCCAGCGCCCGCGCCGTGCGCGAGGACGTAGCAGGCGCTGGAGGTAGCCGGTCGCAGGAGTCGCCCGGAGACCGTGTGGCGCGCGTCCACAGTGAAGCTCAGTGGTTCGCCTGCGCTTTCGCTCGCGATTGGCAACTGGGATTCAACTCCCCCGTCGGCTCAGTCCCGCGAGCTTACCGCTTCGCGTGTCGTATCCTGCGCCTCGAGCATCTCCCGCAGCACACCTGCGATGCGCGTGAGGTGTCGTTCGATGTGGCTTACACGCGCCTCGAAAATCCGCTCCATCGAAAGCCCGGTGAGGCAGCAGTGCGTGAAGGTGAGTGCCTCGCGCAGCTGCGCGTCAGTCAGGTCAGAGTCGGGGAACAGCTTCCGCACCACGCGCACGTGCGCACGGCCTTGGCGCTGCTCCCACGCCCGGGCGCGCCGCGCGCGCCCCCCGCGGGTCGCGCGCAGGATCTCCAGCGATACCCGGTAGTGGTCTCCCTGATAATGCCGCCACATGCGCCCCACGAGCTCGCGGGCGCGCTTGTCGCGCGAACCAGTGCGCAGTACGGGTGCGCTCATCGCCTCGAGGTAGCGGGAGTACGCGAGCCCAAGTATCGCCTCCAGGATCCGCTCCTTGGAGCCAAACTGGTGCTGCGCCGCTCCCCAGGTGATCGCGGCGCGCCGCGCGATGTTGCTGGCCGTCGCCCCGGAGTAACCGCGCTCGCGGATCAGCCCGATCGTGGCCTCGATCAGGCGCGCGCGTGTGCGCAGGGTCTTGAGTGCCTGGCGTCCGGTGGGCGCGCGTTTGGGTTTTGCCATGAACGGAATCCGCGATTCGACCCAGAAAAATATACACGGCTAGGGTGATCAGGACTACAATCGTTGAGTAAAAACATTACAGTCGTAATGTTTTATATCGTGGAGCACGTATGTCGCCTGAGGAAAGCAACAAGCAGCGCGTGCGCGATTTCTTCGCGGCCATGAACGCTGGTGACGTGCCGACGATCGTCGCCGCCTACGCCGATGACGGTTACCTATGGACCATGGGTGGCACACTCATCTCCGGCAGGTTCTCGAAGGCGCAGATCCAAGGCGCGGCCGGCCAGATCTATGAGGTATTCCCGCAGGGAATCCAATTCACCCTGGACGCCCTCACGGCGGAGGGCGAGCGTGTGGCGGTGGAGGCGCACTCGCAGGGCCGTCATGTATCCGGGAAGCTCTACACGAACGAGTATCACTTCCTGTTCGAATTTCGCGACGGGAAGCTCGCGGTCCTGAAGGAATACATGGATACCGAGCGGGTAACGGACATCCTGTGCGGTGGCCAGCGGCCGCCGCAGCTCGCTGACGCTTGAGCATGACGGCGGCGGCGGAGCGCGCGCGCCTCGCGCTTACCTTCCCGCCCGGCGCGGCCCTGGTCGCGGGAAGCGGAAACATCGGCGGCGCGGTGACCAGGAGGCTGGCCCTCGCCGGCGTGCCCGTGGTGTTCACTTACCGGAGCAACACCGGGCGGGCCCAATCGATTCAGCGCGAGATCGTGGCGGGGGGCGGTGAAGCCCACGCGCTCCAGCTTGATTTCGAGGATGAGGCCGCCGTGAAGCTGGCCGTGACCGAGACCGCGGCGCGGTTCGGCAGGCTGCATACGGTGGTCTACTGCTCAGGGCCATATATCCCGTTCCTCAGGGTCCGCGATATGCCGCCGCGACCCCTGGCGCGCCATTTCCAGGCGGATACGCTCGGCTGCTTTCGCCTGTTCCACCACGCCATACCGATACTCGAGGCCGGGGGCGGTGGGTCGCTGACAGCCTGCGTGAGCATGGCCAACCACCGCGCCCTTGACACGGACGGCCTCTCAGCGATCCCCAAGGCGGCCGTCGAGTCACTGGTGCGTCAGATCGCGGCCGAGGAGGCGGCGATCGGGATCCGCGCGAACGCGGTGCCGATCGGCTGGGTGGGCGGCTTCGCCAACAGCTTCGAGGAGGCCCGAGCCTACACCCAGGCGATGACCGGACCTGAGGCCGTCCCCACACGCGCGCTCATGGAGAAGATCATGTCCTGGATCCGCATGGGACGCCCCGGCACGGGGGAGGAGGCGGCCAACATCGTGGCCTTTCTCGCCTCGGAGCAGGCTTCCTATGTCACCGGTTGCCTGATACCGGCCGACGGTGGCGCGACCCTGTAGCGCGAGAGGAAGAATCCCAATGAGCCAAGTCATCCTCGACCCGTACGACCATGAGTTTCACTGGGATCCCTACCCGTACTACCGGGCCGCGCGTGAACTTGATCCGGTGTACTACTACGAGCCAGGGGGATTCTGGCTCCTCACCAAGTGGGACGACGTGAACCGCGCGTTTCGCGATCACAAGACTTTCATCAACACCGGTGCCCTGGCGCTGGAGAAGGATGCGAACGAGAAGCTTCCCTATCCACTATTCCTGGCCAGCGACCCGCCAGAGCATACGCGGCAGCGCGGGATCTTGGCGCCGCTGATGATGCCAGCGGCCCTGAGCAGGCTTGAGGCCTACGCGCGCGAGCGCACGCTTGAGCTGATGCGCCCGCACCTGCCCACCGGACGGTTGGACATCGTGGCGGATCTAGCATGCTACCTGCCGATGGATGTCATCTCGCGGCTGATCAACGTGCCCATCGCGGACCGGGACACGGTCCGCGGCTTCGCCGACGACCTGATCGCGCGCGCGGACAAGCAGACCGATCTGTCCGAACGCAACGTGGCAGGCTACATGGGCCTCGCCCGGTACTTCGAGGAGCATACGGCGCGCCACGCCGCCGGACCGCGCGGGGATGATCTGCTGGGCGCGATGCTGCGCGCGCAGGAGCAGGGGCGGATGACGCACCTCGAGGTGGTCGGCAATCTGATCCTGCTGGCCATCGCCGGCAACGAGACGACCACCAAGCTCATAGGCAACATGGCGTACCGCCTGTGGGAGCACCCCGACCAGCGTCGCCTGCTCGCGGACGACCCGACGCTGCTCCCCAAGGCGGTTGAGGAAATCTTGCGCTTCGATGGGTCCTCGCACATTCTCGTGCGACGTGTCGGGGTGGATGTCACCGTGCGCGGCAAGAACCTCAAGAAGGGTGATCGTGTCGGCCTGTGCGTCATCTCGGCGAACCGCGATGCCGACAAGTTCCCTGACCCCGAGAGCTTCGACATCAAGCGGGGTTCGCGTGACCACATGGCGTTCGGTTACGGCATCCACGCCTGTCTTGGCGCCGCGCTGGCGCGGCTGGAGACCCGCGTGGCATTCGAAGAGATCATGCGTCTGATTCCCGATTACCAGATCGAGGAGAGTGGCTTGAAACGCGCCCACAATCCCAACGTGCG
This sequence comes from Pseudomonadota bacterium, assembly GCA_025360865.1. Classification (GTDB taxonomy): domain Bacteria; phylum Pseudomonadota; class Gammaproteobacteria; order Steroidobacterales; family Steroidobacteraceae; genus 13-2-20CM-66-19. Next base: position 5,276 of record JANYBG010000091.1, read on the forward strand.
TGGCTTCACGCACATTCCGACGACTTTCGCGCCAGTGCGGCCATGAACGCCGTCACCCAGGGCGCCGCAGGTGTCGCCGGCGAGCCGCGCCTGCTGATCGACGGACGACTCACGGAGGCCCGTTCCGGCGCGCGCTATCCGAACATAAGCCCGGTCACCGAGGAGGTCATTGGCACGGTCGCGGACGCGGATGTCGATGATGCGGCGGCCGCCATCGCCGCGGCGCGCCGCGCATTCGATGAGTCCGGCTGGTCGAGCGATCGGGCGCTGCGCCACAGATGCCTGACCCAGCTGCGCGATGGCATGCGCGCCGAGATCGAGGATCTGTATGAGCAAGTGATGGCTGAGGCCGGCGCGACCATGGCCATCACGGCGCACGGCCCGCAGGGCAAGGGGCCGATGGAGATCCTGGATTACTACCTCGAGCTGATGCAGCGATACCAGTGGGACGACGAGTTGCCCGTTTCGCGGCACATGGGCGCGCCGAGCAAGCGGTTGTTATGGCGCGAGGCCGCCGGGGTGGCCGCGGCGATCACTCCGTGGAACATACCGTTCCACATCAACATGGCGAAGGTCGCGCCGGCGCTCG
>JANYBG010000108.1 GCA_025360865.1 Pseudomonadota bacterium
GTTTCAGCCCCTCATACCCGGCCGCCGCCGCTCGTCACCCGGTCTTCGTGCCGCCCGCCGGCGCCGTCCCGGCCGCCGTCCCCGCAGGCGCCGCGCCCTTCGTGGGCGCCGCAGCCTTCTTGCCCGGTCGCCTGGCAGCGCGACCCGCCGCGTAAAGCGACCCGAAGATCCGCGCCGCCACCTGCTTCCCCAGCACCGTCTCCGCCGCGCTTCCGATCGTCTCCCACCGTGAGAGGAGCAGCGTCCACGCGCGCGCCGCCATGTCCCTCGCCGCGATCTCCGCCACCGTCCGCACCTTCGCCATCTCGTCCAGGATCTGGCTCGCCCGCTGCCCGGCCTCCGCCGCATCCCCCTCATGGAAGTGCGGATCCTCCGCCGCGAACACCTTCAGGTCCGCATGCAGCGGGTGCAGGTCGTTTTCGTAGAGCGTCTTGAGCCGGCTCAGGTCGCTCGCCAGGTCGGCGTAGCCCGAGCCCAGCCGGATGTCGTCGATCTCCGCCTTGAGCCTGGCGCTCCGGTACGCGAGGTGATAGACGACAACCGTCATCATCTCGGCCTTGAGGGCGTCCGCCGGGTCGATGATGGACAGCGGCACCTGCACCTCGCTCGCGGTGGCTGTGGCCGAATCGAGCTGCACCTGCGCATAGAAGGCCGCCAGCGCCACGGCGCTTAGCTCGTCGAAGTGGGCCATGTTGAACAGTTCCTTCGGCAAGAGAGCGAAGCGCGGCCGGTAGGCTGCCAGCTCCTTCACCTGCCGCAGCACATAGAGCGCCGCCTGGTCCAGCCCCGCCCGGCCCACCTTGACCGTCGTGATCGCATCGAGCGCCGGCTTCATCTTCTCATAGGCGTGCTTTGCCGCGTCCGGATCGGGCGGCGCCTCGGCCTCCCCCTTCGCCACGTGCGCTGCCCGCCGGCCGCCGCTGCCTCGTCGCCCGCTGCCACTTTGTCCTGGCGCCCCCGCTCAAAACGCGGACCCGGGACATAGACCCGTCGCCTCCAGCCGAGCCGACCATCCCGACCCGCCCGACGACCCAGGTCGCCGGCGACGGTTGGATTGGGCGACGCTTCTTCGAAGAAGTTTCGGCCTCGACGCCTTGGCCTGCCCTCGCTGCGGCTCGCGCATGGCGCTCATCGGCGCGATCGAAGACCCCGCAGTCGCCGCGAAGATCCTTGGGCACCTGAAGCTCCGGGCGAGAGCTCCGCCTCGCGGTCGCCCGTGGCGCCCGCAGCGTCAGCTCGTGCTCGACCACGGGGGCGGGGAAGGCGCGGTCGACTCGCCCTCCAGCTTCGAGTAGCTCCCCCCGATTTGCTCGTCCCTGTCGCCGCCACCAGCGACGAGGGCGGAGCTTTGCGCGCATCGCGGTTTCCTGTGGTCCGGCTCACCATCGAGAAAGCAAGAATGGACACGAGGTTGGCCTCGGGCGCATCCTCACCGGCTGACCCATGGTGGCGCCACGACACGAGCAGGCAGATCGTTTCACGTAACGCGGCCGGTGGCCGCAACCAATGCGGGGCGCTGCCCCGCTCCCCGGCAGGGGCAGTGCCCCTGCACCCCGCCCCCGTGCCGCTTTGCGGCCCTCTCCGATGGCAATCTGGTGCATGATGCTCGCTGCCATATCGACGAGCGAGGTCACGCATGGACCGCTTCCTCGAAAAGCACCGCGAGCTCAGCACCGGCAGCCTGTCTTGCTTTGACCGCGTGATCTTCAAGGGCTGTCTGCATCTCAATCACCCGCGGGCCATGGAGCAGTTCCTCGACTTTCACAAGGTCCTCTATAAAGACCTCAAACCCTTCCTGATAAAACAGGCCGAGCGTATCAAGGCACATGCACTGAAGACCGCCGCCGCGTCCGGCCGTCCCTTCGAGTACCTCGATCACCCTGTCCCCAAGGAGGAGCGTGCGCGAAAGATCGCCGAGCGCGATGGCATCCGCGAGGGACTCGTCTGCGTCTTTTCCTGCCTGGAGCCCTGTCGCACCTACTGCATTCAAGTCGCCAAAGACCGCCCCAAGCTGCGGCCCGCCCGTCGCAAATGCCTCGCCATCTACTATTACTTTATCGACCCGGAACTCGGCTTTCTCCACGTCCGCATTCAGACCTGGTTCCCGCTCACGATCCAAATCTACGTCAATGGACATGATTGGCTCGCGCGCCAGATGGACCTGCACAAGCTCGGCTACGAGCGCATCGACAATGCCTTCGTTTCGCTCTCCGACGCCGCCTACGTTCAGTCCCTCGCCGACGAGTACATCAAGCTCGACTGGCCCCAGCGCCTTTCCGCCCTCGCCCAGCGCGTCAATCCGCTCCTGGGAGACCTCTTGTCCAAGGACTACTACTACTGGACGATTCACCAGGCCGAGTACTCCACCAATATCATGTTCAAAGACCGCCTCGCCCTGCGCGATCTCTATCAGCGCCTCCTGCGCCACGCGACCCTACAGTTCGGCGCCGAGGATGTGATGACCTTCCTCGGCAAGAAGCTCAAAGACACCTTCGCCGGCGAGAT
>JANYBG010000179.1 GCA_025360865.1 Pseudomonadota bacterium
GAGAACACCAACGGACTCCTGCGCCAGTACCTGCCAAAGCGCGCAGACCTGTCCGTGCTCTCCCAGAAGGACCTCGACAACATCGCCTTCGACCTCAACGTGCGGCCCAGAAAATCCCTCGGCTGGAAGTGCCCGCTCGAACTGTTCATGCCTGCGTCCTTCAACTACGAATCCTACTACCGCAAAAACGTTGCGCTTCAGACTTGAAACCGCCCACCTATATGGCACCTCTGCAACCGAAGAACTGCCCCTAATGCCCAAAAATCCCGCAGAAACACTAAACGCAGAAATGCCTATGAATAAAGGCATTTCACGCGAGTTTTCTCGGAAAATAACCGATCGGCGGATCTCGGTCGCTCCGATGATGGATTGGACCGATCGCCATTGCCGCTACTACCTGCGCGGGTTCTCGCCCGACACGCTGCTCTACACCGAGATGATCACCGCCGCGGCGATCCTACGGGGTGATCGTGCGCGCTTACTGGGCTTTGATTCGGGCGAACACCCGGTCGCGCTGCAGCTCGGGGGCAGTGAGCCCGCGAACCTGGCGGTGGCTGCGCGCGCTGGAGAGGACGCCGGCTACGACGAGATCAACCTCAACTGCGGATGCCCGAGTGACCGGGTCGCGAGTGGCGCCTTTGGCGCCTGTCTGATGCTGGAACCGGCGCTCGTGGCCGACTGTGTCGCGGCCATGCGCGCGGCCGTGAAGATTCCCGTCACCGTGAAGATGCGTATCGGAGTGGTGAAGGCGAGCGCGCGCGACGTGCGCAGGGCGGTCGCGGACTATGGAGAGGCGGACTACGAGGCCCTGCGGCATTTCGTCGCGAGCGTGCGGGACGCCGGTTGTGAGGTCGCGATCGTCCACGCGCGTAAGGCGGTTCTCGGTGGTCTGTCGCCGAAGGACAACCGAGAGGTGCCCCCGCTGCGCTACGACGTCGTGCGCAGGATCAAGGAGGAATTCACCTCACTACCGGTGATCGTCAACGGTGGACTGCGTGATGCCGAAGCGGTAATCGACGCGCTCGGGTGGTGCGACGGCGTGATGCTCGGTCGGGAGGCCTACCACCGGCCGTTCCTGCTCGCTGAACTGCAGCAGATGTTGTCTCCCGGCGCGGCAGCCGTACCCACTCGTGAGGCATTGGTCGCGCGCATGGAGGATTACGCGCGGCGTGAGATTGCCGCGGGTGGCCGGCTGTCGGCGATCACGCGCCATATGTTGGGGCTCTACAGTGGCCAGCCCGGGGCGCGTGACTACAGGCGCGTATTGAGCGAGGGCGCGCGCGCGGCGGGGGCGGGTCCGGAACTGCTGCGGCGGGCAATTCCCCCACTAAATCAGCCCTCTCTGTAGCGATCTGCGAGTTCTTTCGTATAATCTGATCGCGCATGGGAAAGGACATAGAACTCGCCATCTTGTTCGCCGACGTCGTTGGATCGACCCGGCTGTACGACACCATGGGCGACCTGCGCGCGCGCGACATGGTCGCGATTTGCATAGATGTCATGCGCAGCGCCACCGAGCAGCGCCAGGGCACGGTGATCAAGACCATGGGCGATGAGGTCATGGCGACTTTCCCCAGCGCTGACAGCGCGCTCAACGCCGCGGCGCAGATGCAGCAGCAGATATCCAGCCACGCTCAGCTGACGGTTGACGGCCAGGCGGTGGCGATCCGCATCGGTTGTCACTTCGGGCCCGTGATGCTGGAGAACCGCGACGTGTTTGGCGCCGCCGTGCACACGGCGAACCGCATGACGAGCCAGGCCAAGGCCGGCCAGATCGTGACCACCGCTGCCACCATCGACAAGCTGTCGCCGGAGTGGCGCGCCGCCTGCCGGCAGATCGACATCGCCACCATCAAGGGGCAGGGGAACGAGGTCGCGCTCTACGAGGTGCTGTGGCAGACCGAGGACATCACCAGCATGGTGCCTGGGATCGCGACCGAGCAGCCCCGAGGCCATACCATGCGCCTGCGCCTGCGGTGCCAGGATCGCGAGGTGAGTGTCGATGATCGCCATTCCAGCATCACCATCGGCCGGGCCGAGGACAATGACGTGGTGGTGAAGGGAAGCCTGATCTCGCGTCTGCACGCGCGCATCGAGATCAACCGAAATAAGTTCGTGCTCATCGACCAGAGCACGAACGGCACCTTCGTGCAGAGCGCCGATGGCGAGGAGTCGTTCGTGCGCCGCGACAGCCTGCAGATCAAGGGACAGGGCATGATCGGGCTCGGGCGCCTGCCCGAGCAGGCATCACCGCAGACGATCCGCTTTATCTGCGAAGAGGACTGATCGTGGCCTCCGCGGCCGCCTCAGCCGAGCCGCCGCTCCGTATCCGCGAGCTCCGCCAGCATGGTGGCTGGGAGGCGATCGCCGTACTTGTTCAGGTACTCGCGGACCTCGGCCATTTCCTTACGCCAAAGACCCGCGTCCACGGTCAGCAGCGCATGGAGTGCGTCCGCGCTGAGGTTCAGTCCTTCCGTGTGCAGGTCCTGTGGCCGCGGAAGCCAGCCGATCGCGGACTCAGCGGCGCCGGCCTTGCCAACGCAACGCTCGAGCATCCACGCGAGCACGCGCAGGTTCTCCCCGTAGCCCGGCCAGAGGAACTTGCCCTGCGCATCGCGCCGGAACCAATTCACGTGATAGATGCGCGGCGCCCGGGAGAGCTTGGCGCCGACGCTGAGCCAGTGCCGCCAGTAGTCGCCGAAGTTGTAGCCGCAGAAAGGCTGCATCGCCATCGGATCGCGGCGCGTCACGCCGACCTGGCCGACGGCGGCCGCGGTCGTCTCGGAGGCCATCGAGGCGCCAACCAGCACGCCGTGCTTCCAGTCGCGGGCCTCGTACACCAAGGGCGCCACCTCGCGCCGACGGCCGCCAAAAACGATGGCCGAGATCGGCACGCCGCGCGCATCCTCAGAATGCGGCGACCAGCTCGGGTTGCGGCGGGCGGAGACGGTGAAGCGTGAGTTGGGGTGCGCGGCGGGTCCGCGCGCCGGATCGTACGGCCGTCCCTGCCAGTCGAGCACTGGCGTGCCGCTCGAGAGACCCTCCCACCATGGCTGATTGTCGGCGGTGACCGCGACATTGGTGAAGAGCGTGTCGCGGCGGATCATCTCGTAGGCGTTGCGGTTGGTCGCAGGATTGGTGCCCGGGACGACGCCGAAATATCCGGCTTCGGGGTTGATCGCCCACAGGCGCCCGTCCTCGCCGGGGTGCAGCCAGGCGATGTCATCACCAACGGTGAACACCTTCCAGCCCGGCAGCGAGTCCGGCGGGATGAGCATCGCGAGATTCGTCTTGCCGCAGGCCGACGGGAACGCGCACGCCACGTAATGAGTTTCTCCGCGCGGGTTCTGCAGGCCGACGATGAGCATGTGCTCGGCGAGCCAGCCTTCACCCCGCGCCTGCCAGCTGGCGATGCGCAGCGCATGGCACTTCTTGCCCAGGAGGGCATTGCCGCCGTAGCCGGACCCGAAGCTCTCGATCGAGAGTTCCTCGGGGAAGTGCATGATGAAGCGCCGCTCCGGATCCAGCTCGCCGATCGAGTGCAGGCCGCGCACGAAGCTTCCCTCGCGCGAGATGCGCTCGAGCGCCTGCCGCCCCGCGCGCGTCATGATGAGCATGTTGATCACGACGTAGGGACTGTCGGTGATCTCGACGCCCAGTCGCGAGGAGGGGGAATCGATGGGTCCCATGCAGTAGGGAATGACGTACAGGGTGCGCTCGCGCATGCAGTCCTTGAACAGATCGCGCATCTTGACGTGCGCGGCGGCCGGGTCCATCCACAGGTTGTTCGGACCCGCATCCGCCTGCGAGCGGGTGCAGATATAAGTGAGGTGCTCGACGCGCGCCACATCGCTCGGCTCGGAGCGGTACAAGTGGCAGCCGGGGAACTGTTCTGGGTTCAGCTGCTTGAGCTCACCGCTTTGGAGCAGCTGGGTGGTGAGCTCGCGCATTTCCGCGTCGCTCCCCTCGCACCAGTAGACCTCGCGTGGCTGGGTGAGCTCGCGCACGGACCTGACCCAGTCGGCCACCGGACGGCTCAACTGCGGCAGCGGAAGGAGTGTGTGTGCGGCGCTCGCCATCCCCGTTCCTCTTCTTTAAAACCAGCGTCAGTTCGCAGCGGCCAAGTATATCCCGGGCTGGCGAACCGCCCTGATAAAGTAGCCCCAGCACAGACTCGCGAATCCCGCGAGGGTGCATACCTATTCCGAATGAATTCAATGCGATACTCGCACGCGTGCTCCAACCCGCGACCCGAATCCGGCCGGGGGACCACCCTCTGACATGCGGGATCTAGAGGACATATTCGGCCCCGGTGGACCGCTCGCGCGCGCGCTGCCGGACTTCAAGGTGCGCCGGGATCAACGCCGCATGGCGCAGCGCGTCGCCGATGCCTTGATGGCCCGCGAGTCCCTGGTCGTCGAGGCGGGCACAGGGACTGGCAAAACCTTCGCCTACCTCGTGCCTGCGCTGCTGTCGGGCCTGCGCGTACTCATCTCGACGGGAACCCGCACGCTCCAGGACCAGCTGTTCGCGAAGGACCTGCCGCTGGTCGCCGCGGCCATCGGCCGCCCGGCGCGGGTGGCGCTGCTCAAAGGCCGGGGCAACTACCTGTGCCGCTATCGCCTCGACCGGATCGATGCCCACGCGGAGCAGCTGGACATGGCGGGCATAGGTGCGCCGATGCGCACCAAGACCGCGCAGGCGATGCTCGCGCGCATCCAGCGGTGGGCGCGCACCACAAAGCGCGGCGACCTCGCCGAGATCCGCGGACTCTCCGATACGCATCCGGTCTGGCCGCAGGTCACATCGACCCGTGAGAGCTGCCTCGGACAGCGGTGTCCTGAGTTCAGCCGCTGCCATGTCGTGCTCGCCCGCCGCGAGGCGCTCGATGCCGACATCGTCATCGTCAATCATCACCTGCTGCTCGCGGATCTGGCGCTCAAGGAGGATGGATTCGGCGATCTGCTGGGTTCGGCTGACGCCATCGTGCTGGATGAGGCGCACCAAATCCCCGACCTCGCCACGCAGTTCTTCGGGTCGCACGTGGGCAGCCGCCAGCTGGAGACCCTGCTCAAGGAATTGCGCGCCGAGATCGCGGCGCACGCCGCCAATACACCCCCCGGTGGCGCGAACCAGACGCCCGCGGCCGCATTGCGTGACGCGGAGGATGCGCTGCTGCAGCTGCGCGCCAGCGCTCCGTCCACGCCCGGCCGTTATCCGTGGGCGAGCGGGGCATCGGCGCTGAGTTCGGCGGTGCGCGACCTGGGCGAGTCGCTTTACGCGGTGCGCGCGGCACTCGCCCCTGCGGGCGAGGACAGCCCCCTCGCGCAATTCGCGGACCGCGCGGCGGAGGTCGCCGCGAACCTGGGCCGCATCGGCGCGCAGGACGAACTCGACGGGGCACGCGCGCTGGAATGCCGGACCGGTGGATTCACGCTGAGCCTGATCCCGTTCGATATTTCGGCGCGCTTCCGCGCGCTAGTCGCCGCGCGGCGCGGCGCCTGGATCTTCACGTCGGCGACACTTTCGATCGGCGAGGAGTTTGGTCACTTCACCGGGCGCCTGGGACTCGATGACGCGCACACACTGCTGATCGAGAGCCCCTTCGACCACGAGCGCCAGAGTCTGCTGTATCTTCCGGATGGCCTGCCCGCGCCGGCCGCCCCGGGCTACGTCGCCGCGGTTATCGACACTGCGGAACCCCTGATCCGCGCCGCGGGCGGTGGGGCGTTCGTGTTGTTCACCAGCCACCGCGCGCTCGTCCAGGGGGCTTCGCTCCTGCGGGCGCGCTGGGGCGCGGACTCACCATTCCGGCTCTTCGTGCAGGGGGAGGCGCCGCGCGAGCGCATGCTGCAGGAGTTTCGCGCCGACGGGAACGCGGTGCTGTTGGGTACCGCGAGCTTTTGGGAAGGGGTGGACGTGAAGGGCGGGGCGCTGCGCCTAGTCATCATCGAGAAGCTTCCGTTCGCATCGCCCGATGACCCGCTGGTGCGCGCGCGCATCGAGTACCTCACCGCCTGCGGCGGCAACGCCTTCCGCGACTACCAACTCCCCGAAGCCGCGCTTACCCTGAAGCAGGGCGCGGGGCGACTGATCCGCAGCGAGGACGACTACGGTGTCGTGGTGATCTGTGACCCGCGCATGGTCGGGCGCAACTACGGCCGCGTGTTCCTCGCGGCGTTGCCGCCGATGACCGTGACACGCGATGAGGATGAGGCGCGGCGCTTTCTCGTCCGGCACGCGCCGCGCCTGCCCACCGCGCCACGCCAGGCGCTGGCGCCGTGAAGATCCTCGCCATCGACACGGCCACCGAGAACTGCTCCGCCGCGCTCCTTATCGATGGACGACTCACCGCGCGTGAGGAGTTGCTGCAGCGCGGCTCGGCCGAGCGCATCCTGCCCATGGTGTGCGAGCTACTCACTGAAACACGAGTATCCCTCAACAATCTGGACGCGATCGCATTCGGCCGGGGGCCAGGCGGCTTCACGGGTGTGCGACTGGCCGCGAGCGTCACGCAGGGGCTGGCATTCGGATCTGGAATCCCCGTGGTAGCGGTTTCGAACCTGCGGGCGCTTGCGCAGCGGGCACTAGATGACGCCGCCAACGTCGAGTCCGTGCTGGTCTGCGCGGACGCGCGCATGCGCGAGGTCTACTGGGGGTGTTTTCGTCGCGATGCGGCAGGGGTGGCCCAGGCGGTGGCCGAGGAGCGCGTCGGTCCTCCGGAAGGGGTGGAACTTCCCGCCGGCTGGGAGCAGGACTCCGTCGCCGGCGTGGGCACCGGGTTTGGCGCCCACCCGCGGCTTCGGACCCTGTATGCGACACGGCTGGCGGCCGTCGAGGGGACGCTCCTGCCGCGGGCGACGGAGATCGCGCGCCTCGCCGCTCTTGAGTTCGCGGCTGGTCGGGTGCTCACCGCGGAGCAGGCGATACCCGTGTACCTGCGTGATAACGTGGCCCAACCGGCCCCAAGTCATTAAATTGATACCGAATGTGGCTGTGTCATGAATCTGTAATACCTCACCTCTTTAATGGGCGCGCCAGCCACTTAGTCACCAGAGCTTCATGCCCGCGAAACAAGTACTGATCGTCGAGGATGAGCGCCCCATTCGCGAGATGATCGCCTTTGGGTTGAAGCGCGCCGGGTTCGAGGTGCGCGAGGCGGAGGACTGCCGCGCCGCGCGCGCGGCGCTGGCCGATGCCCGCCCGGACCTGGTGCTCGTGGACTGGATGCTGCCGGACATGAGTGGCCTGGAACTCACGCGTGCGCTCAAGCGCGACCGCGAGACGCGCGAGCTGCCGGTCATCATGCTCACCGCCCGGGCCGAGGAAGGCGACAAGGTCGCAGGTCTGGAGGGTGGGGCGGATGACTACGTCACCAAGCCCTTCTCGCCGCGCGAGCTCCTGGCGCGCATCAACGCCGTCCTGCGCCGCAGCACGCCTAACGCGGTGGATGAACTCATCGATTTCGGGGGCCTGGCGCTGGACCAGGCCAGTCACCGGGTCATGGTCGGGGCGCGCACCGTGGCCTTGGGCCCCACTGAGTACCGCATGCTTGAGTTCTTCATGACGCACCCGGAGCGGGTCTATACCCGGGACCAGTTGCTGGATCGCATCTGGGGCGGCAACGTCTACGTCGAGGAACGCACCATCGACGTCCATATCCGGCGCCTGCGCAAGGCGCTCGAGGATTTCGGGTACGATCACTTCGTACAGACCGTGCGGGGTTCCGGCTATCGCTTCTCGGCCCGCGCGGAATAGTGACCGCTTAAAGAGCGAGGCGCGCTTTGGCGATGCAACCCGCGACGCAGGCATGGTGGTTCGCCGCGGGCCGGCTACTCGTCACCGTGCTGGTCGGCTGCGGCGCTGGCTGGCTGCTCGGCAACACCTGGGGCGGTCTCGCCGTCGCTCTTGGACTGCACCTCGCCTGGGTGCTCGCCAACCTGTTTCGCCTGGAATGGTGGCTGCGGCACCGCAGCTACGCGGACCCGCCCAACACCGGGGGGGTCTGGGGCGAGATCATCGCCCAGATCGTGCGCCTGCACCGCCGCAAGCGCTTCCACAAGCAGCGCTTCGTGCAGCTCATGCGCCAGTTGCAGCGCTCGACCGCCGCGCTTCCCGATGGGGTCGTCATCCTCAACGCGCAGCGCGAGATCGTTTGGTTCAACCTGATGGCCGCGCGGCTGCTGAACCTGCGGCGCACGGCCGACTTAGGCATGCGCATCGAGAACCTGCTGCGCGAGCCCGCGGTCGTGCGGTATCTGGCCGGCTCGGACTACTCGAACCCGATCGTCATCCGGCCGGCGAACGGCGATGACAGCTACCTGTCGCTCCAGGTCGCCCCGTACGGGGATGGGCAGCTGCTGTTGCTGGTGCGCGATGTATCACGGCAGATGCGTCTGGAGGCGGTACGGCGCGACTTCGTCGCCAATGCCTCGCACGAGCTGCGCTCCCCCCTGACGGTGGTCTCCGGGTACCTCGAGACCCTTGCCCAGGATCCCTCACTGGAGGGGGATCTCAAGGGCCCGGTCGCCGAGATGCGCCGGCAGGCCGACCGCATGACCGCCATCATTCGCGACCTGCTGGAACTGTCGCGCCTGGAGGAGACCAACGAGATCGTTGGCGGCGCACCGGTCGATGTCGCGGCTGTGATCTCCATGCTGCGCAAGGACGTGCTCGCCCGCCCCAGCCACCCGGCGGATGTCAGCGTGAGCGTCGAGTCGGATGCGCAGCTGATCGGGGACGAGCCGGAGATCCATTCCGCCTTCTCGAACCTGGTCGACAACGCCGCCAAGTACACCCCCGCCGACGGCTCACTCGGCATCCGCTGGTGGGTGGATGCGGAGGGTGGGCACTTCTCGGTCACCGACACCGGCATCGGCATCCCGCCCGAGCACATCCCCAGGCTCACCGAGCGCTTCTACCGCGTGGATGCGGGGCGCGCGCGCGCCACTGGCGGCTCCGGTCTCGGTCTTGCGATCGTCAAGCACGTGCTGCAGCGGCATGGGGCGAGCCTTGAGGTGACGAGCGCGCAAGGGGTGGGCAGCACCTTCACGGCCCATTTCCCGCCCGCGCGCGTGTCCGTGCCGGTGCGCACCCCGGTCGCCGCCGCCGGTTAACCGTTCCCGCGGCGCGGAACCCTCGTGGTCAGAAAGACTTAGCGGCGATGTCATAGGAACGACATGAGCCGCGGCGAACCTTGCTGGGGCCCTCGAGGTCTTGCGGACAAGCAAAGGCGGTCATGGCGAACGGCACTCCCTCGCGCGCGGCGCGGCTGAACGCCCGCACCCTGTTCCTCTCCGACATCCACTTAGGGTTCAGGCACGCCCGCGCGCGCGAACTCAACGAGTTCCTGCGGGGCATCGAGGCCGAATGCATCGTGCTGGTCGGGGACATCATCGATGCGCTCAGCCTGGCGCGGCGCGCGTACTGGACCGCGGATCACACGCAGGTACTGCGCACGTTGCTGGCGCGCCAGCGCTCGGGTACCCGCCTGGTCTACATCCCGGGCAACCACGACGCGAGCCTCGGCATGCTCGCGCAGATGCTGCAGGGCCAGTTCGAAGTGCACCGCGAATGGGTGCACCGCGGCGCTAACGGCGCGCGCACGCTGGTGTTGCATGGGGACCAGTTCGACTCCCAGTCCACCTGCCCGCCCTGGCTTACGCACCTGGGTGATTTCATGCATGCCCGCACCGTGCAGGTGAGCCACGCCATCAACAATCTGCGCCGCGCGCTGGGCCAGCCGTACTGGCCCCTCACCGAGGCGCTCAAGCTTGGCATCGGCACGAGCGCGCGCTTCATCGAGCGCTTCGAGCAGGTCGCCGCCGAGCACGCCCGCGCCCAGGGGTACGACGGGGTCATCTGCGGACACATCCACCGCCCGAACCTGCGCGACATCGACGGCATCGTCTACGCCAACACCGGGGACTGGGTGGAGTCATGCTCCGCGCTGATCGAGACTGAGCGCGGCGAACTCAAGCTCCTGCGCTGGCCCTCGGCCGCGATCTTGGGCGCGCGCGCCCCTCGGGCCCTCGTGGCGGACGCGGCGTGAGGATCACGCTGGCGACTGATGCCTGGCACCCTCAGATCAACGGGGTTGTGACCACGCTGCAGGCGACCGCGGCGAACCTGCGCTGGCGCGGCCACGAGGTCCGGGTCATCCAGCCGCGGGAATGCCGCACGATTGCCTGCCCGAGCTACCCGCAGATACGCCTCGCCCTGTGGCCGGGTGCCTATGTCGCGCGCGAGCTCAAGGCTTTCCGACCGCACGCCATCCACATCGCCACCGAGGGCCCGTTGGGTATGGCCGTGCGCCACTACTGCCGCGTCCGCGGCCTGCCTTTCACCACCGCCTACCACACGCGCTACCCGGAGTACCTCGCCGCGCGCTGGCCGATCCCCACGCGGGCGACCTACGCCGCGCTGCGACGCTTCCATGGCGCCGCGGTGCGCACCTTCGTCAGCAGCGCGAGCCTTGAGTCGCAGCTGAAGGCGAGGGGTTTCGCGCACCTGCACCGCTGGTGCCGTGGCGTCGACCTGACTCGATTTCATCCTAGTCCCGCGCACCGGCTGCTGGCCGGTCTTCCCCGGCCGATCATGAGCTGCGTCGGACGCGTGGCGGTGGAGAAGAACCTCGCGGCCTTCCTGAAGCTGCCGCTGCCGGGGACGAAGGTTGTGATAGGCGACGGGCCGCAGCTGGACGCGCTGGGCGCCGCGCATCCCGCGGCGCTGTTCACCGGATTCCGCGCCGGACAGGAGCTCGTTGAGCTGCTGTCCGGGAGCGACGTCCTGGCGTTTCCGAGCCTCACGGATACCTTCGGTCTCGCCATGATCGAGGCGCTCGCCTGCGCAGTTCCGGTCGCGGCATTCCCCGTGCCCGGCCCGCTGGACGTACTCGATCCCGGCGTGACCGGCGTCATGCACGCGGACCTCGCCACGGCCATCGCCCAGGCCCTGCGGCTGGATCGCGCGGCGTGTGTCGCGGGAGCCGCGGGCTTCACCTGGGACGCCGCGACCTCGCAATTTCTCGCCGGACTCGCCCCGATCGGGACCGTGACGCGCGCGACGCTGCCGCTGGCGCGAAGTTCCGCTATGATCCGGCGTATTGGCGCGCGCAACGCGTCGCGCCAGACCGGAGACGCCAACTAGTGGAGACCGCCGACCTTAGCCACCACATCTCGCGCAGGTTCAACGAGGACCTCGAGCGCGTGCGCAGCAAAGTGCTCGGCATGGGCGGCTTTGTCGAGCAGCAGCTGCACAAGGCGATCACCGCGCTCGTCGAGGGCGACAGCTCGCTCGGGGAGTCGGTCGCGCTCGATGATCACCAGGTGAACAACATGGAGATCCAGATCGACGAGGATTGCAGCAAGATCCTCGCGACCCGCGCGCCCGCGGCCGGTGACCTGCGCGTCATCGTCGCCATCATCAAGACCATCACCGACCTTGAGCGCATCGGCGATGAAGGCGAGAAGATCGGCTACATCGCCTCGCGGCTGGCGACCATGGAGCGCCCGGCCGACAAGTACCGCGAGATCAAGCATCTCGGGCGCGTGGTCTCGGAGATGGTGCATGACGCCCTGGATGCCTTCGCCCGCATGGACGTCGATTCCGCGCTGCGCGTGGCGCGGCAGGACCGCCTGGTGGACGAGGAATACGAGGCGATCCAGCGCCAGAGCATCACCTTCATGATGGAAGACCCGCGCACGATCCGTCGCGCGCTGGATGTCATGTGGGTGGTGCGCGCGCTGGAGCGCATTGGCGACCACGCCAAGAACATCAGCGAGTACGTGATCTACATGGTGCACGGGAAGGACATCCGCCACACCTCCTTGGATGACGTGGAGCGTGAGCTGCGCGCCGCCGCGGACGCCGCGCCCCGCGGCCAGGCCTGACGCCAGTCCCCCGGCTCCCGTGATCCCTTGACTCGCCGCAACCTGAACCTCGCTGGCTTCCTCGCGTGCGCCGCGCTCCTGGCGTACGCGCTGTATTCCCAGTTCCGCCTGGGGCTGGAGCCATGCCCGCTGTGCATCTTCCAGCGTATCGGGTTGGCCCTTACCGGCGTGTTCTTCCTGCTCGCCGCCGCGCACAACCCCAGCGGCAATGGCCATTACGCCTACGCGGCGCTCATCGGCATCGGCGCGCTTGCGACAATCGGGGTGGCGGCCCGCCATGTCTACGTGCAGCACCTGCCGCCGGGCACGCTGCCCTCGTGCGGGGCCCCGCTCGCGATCCTGCTGAAGTTCACGCCCGTGTTCGCGCTCATCAAGAAGGTGCTCACCGGTAGCGGGGAGTGCGGTGAGGTTAACTGGCGATTCCTCGGACTCGCCATGCCCGCCTGGGTGCTCCTGTGCGCGATGGCACTGGGCGTGCTTGGCCTCTACGCGAACCTCAGGCGAGCAGGTTCCGCAGCACGCTGACGTACATGCGGTGCAGGGCATCGATGTCCGCCACGCGCACGCATTCGTTGACCTTGTGGATCGACTCGCCGATCACGCCCAGCTCCACCACCTCCGCTCCCATCGGCGCGATGAAGCGGCCATCGGAGGTACCGCCGCCGGTGGTCATCCGGGGAGGCTTGCCCGTCTCGGCTTCCACCGCATCCGCGACCGCCTGCGAGAGCTTTCCGGGCGGGGTGTAGAAGGGCTCGCCTGAGACGTACCACTCGAGCGAGTGGCGCACGCGGTGCCGGTTGAGGATCTCCTCCACCGTGTCCTTGAGGCCCTCCACCGTTTGCACCGGACCATAGCGCAGATTGAAGCGCGCCTTGAGTTCACCGGGAATCACGTTCGGCGCGCCGGTGCCGGCGTTGAGGTCCGAGACCTGGAAGCTGGTCGGCTGGAAGTGCGCATCGCCCTGGTCCCAGAGGCGGCGGGTGAGTTCGGCGAGCGCTGGCGCCAGGGTGTGCACGGGGTTCTCGGCCAGCTGCGGGTAGGCGATGTGGCCCTGCACGCCGTGCACGGTGAGGCGTCCGCTTAACGAACCCCGCCGCCCGATCTTCACCACATCCCCCAGCACGGTTTCGCTCGAGGGTTCACCGACCAGGCACCAGTCGATGCGCTGCCCACGCTCCCGCAGCAGCCGCACCACCGCCTTGGTGCCATCGACCGAGGGACCTTCCTCGTCCGCGGTGATGAGGAAGGCGATGCGCCCCCTGTGATTCGGATGGGCGTGGGTGAATTCCTCGGCGGCCGTCACCATGGCGGCAAGGCCGCTCTTCATGTCAGCGGCGCCCCGACCGAAGAGCACGCCCTCGCGTATGACCGGCGTGAAGGGCTCGCTCGCCCAGTTGCCCGCGGGGCCGGTGGGCACCACATCCGTGTGACCCGCGAAGCAGAACACCGGACCGTCGCCGCCGCGATGCGCCCACAGGTTCTCCACGACCCCGAACCTGAGCGACTCAACCGCGAAGCCCGCGGCGGAGAGGCGCGCCGCCATCACTCCCTGACATCCCGCGTCGGCGGGGGTGATCGAGGGCCTGCGCAGAAGATCCTGAGTCAGTTCAAGGGTTTGGGACATGGGTGGGACGGGAGCGACGTGGCGCGAGGAGGCCACAGGGGGTGCGGGTTTATACGGCCTGCGCTCACCCGGCGGCAAGCCTCGCCTTGTCACGCGCCTGCAAAGGGACGGGGTGACACTCCCCGGACGGCCACAGGGAAGCGGCCGCGAGAACAGGGCGGGGGGCCCCCCGGAGCCTGTCACGAGAGTGTCATGTGATTGTCATCTAATGCGCCCCTGCGGTGATCAGGCTCGTGCGGCTGTGATGGGGCCCCGACGAGTGTTACGAACGACCTAGGAGTCGAATCCATGAATTTAGTCAGCGTTAAGCGCGTGCTGGTGGCGGCGGTCGGTGCCGTCGCGTTCGCAGGTGCGGTTCAGGCGGCCGACATTTCCGGCGCCGGGGCCACGTTCCCCTACCCGATTTATTCCAAGTGGGCGGATGCCTATAAGACCCAGACGGGCATTGGCCTCAACTACCAGTCGATCGGCTCCGGCGGCGGCATCAAGCAGATCAAGGCGAAGACAGTCACTTTCGGCGCCTCCGACATGCCGCTGAAGCCCGAGGACCTGAAGGAAGCAGGCCTCGTGCAGTTCCCGATGATCATCGGCGGCGTCGTGCCGGTGGTGAACATCAAGGGCGTGTCCCCCGGTGCCCTGGTGCTCGATGGGGCGACCGTCGCCTCGATCTACATGGGCGAGATCACCAAGTGGGATGACGCGCGCATCAAGAAGCTGAACCCGAAGCTCACGCTGCCCGCCACGACCATCGCGCCGGTGTACCGCTCAGACGGCTCGGGCACGAACTTCCTCTTCTCGGACTACCTGTCCAAGTCGAGCCCGAAGTTCCAAAGCTCGATCGGCGCCAACAGCTCGGTGCAGTGGCCCGTGGGTATCGGAGCCAAGGGCAACGAGGGCGTGGCCAACATGACCACCCGGACCGATGGCGCGATCGGCTACGTCGAGTACGCCTTCGCCAAGCAGACCAAGATGGCCTACGCCGACCTCATCAACAAGGCGGGCAAGACCGTGGCCCCGAGCGCGGAGTCCTTCCAGGCCGCCGCCGCGAACGCCGACTGGAAGAACGCGCCCGGCTACTACCTGATCCTCACCGACCAGGCAGGTCCGGCCAGCTGGCCGATCACCGGTACAAGCTTCATCCTGATATACGCGGTGCCGCCCGATGCGGTCGCCACCGGGGCGGCGCTCAAGTTCTTTGACTGGGCGTACAAGAACGGTGGCAAGATGGCCGCTGAACTGGACTACGTGCCGCTGCCGGATACCCTGATCCAGCAGGTCCGCGCGACCTGGAAGGCGCAGATACAGGGCGTGGCGCTGTAGTAGCCGCGAGGGCGGCGCAGGCGCGGCCGTCGGCGGAGCGCTTGGACCGCTCAGGGTCTCTCGGAAAAAATACCGGCGGCTGCCTCGGGTGACCGGACAGCCGCCGGTTTTCGGCCAAGGGAAGAGATCAAGCGTGACAGGTTGCCGTCCGCGATGAACACGGTGACTGCGATCAGTCCGCGCCACGCCGCCGGACAGCGCCAGCGCGAGCGCCTGTTCCGGGGCGCCACCCTGGCGGCGGCTCTCCTCGTACTGCTTCTTCTGGGCGGCGTGACGCTGTCATTGATCGTGGGCGCGTGGCCGGCGCTCGCGCAGTTCAAGCTCTCCTTCCTCACGCGCGAGATCTGGAATCCGGTCACCGACCAGTACGGGGCGCTCGCGCCGATCTACGGCACGCTGGTCACCTCCTTTCTCGCCCTGTTGTTCGCGATCCCGGTGAGCTTTGGCATCGCCATCTTCCTCACCGAACTCGCGCCCGCGTGGCTCAAGCGTCCGGTCGGTGTCGCGGTCGAACTCCTGGCGGCGGTGCCGAGCATCATCTACGGCATCTGGGGTCTGTTCGTGCTCTCGCCCGTCCTGCAGCGGCACGTGCAGCCCTGGCTAATCGAGGTCCTGGGGCCCTTGCCGCTGGTCGGCAAGCTCTTCCAGGGCCCACCCTTCGGCATCGGCATCCTCACCGCGAGCTTCGTGCTGGCGATCATGATCATTCCGTTCATCGCCGCGGTGATGCGTGACGTGTTCGAGACCGTCCCCGACGTGCTCAAGGAGTCCGGCTACGGACTGGGCGCCACCACCTGGGAAGTCATCTGGCAGGTGGTCGTCCCGTATGCCCGCACCGGCATGATCGGCGGGGTGATGCTCGGGCTCGGCCGCGCCCTGGGGGAGACCATGGCGGTCACCTTCGTCATCGGCAACGCGCACCGCATTGGCACCTCGCTCCTGGCTCCCGGCACGACGATTTCCGCCTCCATCGCCAACGAGTTCGCCGAAGCGGTCGGGGATCTCTACACATCCTCATTGATCGCCCTGGGCGCGCTCCTGTTCCTGATCACCTTCGTGGTGATCGCCGCGGCGCGCCTGATGCTCATGCGCCTCGAGCGGCGCGCCCTGAGTTCGGCATGAACCGCCGCGCCATCCGCAGGGCCATCAATGTGCTGGCGCTGTGCCTCTCCGGGGTCGCCACCGCCATCGGCCTGTTCTTCCTTGGCGCGATCCTGTGGACGCTGCTGAAGAACGGTCTCGCGGGAATGTCGCTCAAGCTCTTCACCGAGATGACCCCGCCGCCGGGCAGCGCCGGGGGACTGCTCAACGCGATCTACGGCAGCGTCGTGATGACGCTGATCGGCATCCTGATCGGAGGCCCGATCGGCATGCTCGCCGGCACGTACCTCGCCGAATACGGGCGCACCGCCCGTATCTCCACCGTCATCCGCTTCGTCAACGACGTGCTGCTCTCGGCTCCTTCCATAATCATCGGCCTTTTCGTGTATGAATTGCTGGTGGTGCGCATGGGACACTTCTCCGCGATCGCCGGGGCCGTGGCGCTGGCGATCATCGCGATGCCCGTCACCGTGCGCACCACGGAGGACATGCTGAATCTGGTGCCGCAGGGCATGAAGGACGCATCCACGGCCATGGGCGCCTACACCTGGCGCACGGTCACGAGCGTCATCTACCCGGCCGCGCGCAGCGGCATCGTCACCGGCCTCCTGCTCGCGGTCGCGCGCATCAGCGGTGAGACCGCCCCGCTGCTCTTCACCGCGCTCAACAACCAGTTCTGGAGCAGCGACCTCGGGGCGCCCATGGCGAACCTGCCAGTGGTGATCTTCCAGTTCGCGCTCAGTCCCTACCCGAACTGGCAGCAACTGGCCTGGTCGGGCGCGCTCCTGATCACGGTCAGCATCCTGATCCTGAGCATCGCCGCGCGCCTAGCCGTCTCCTCCTTCACCCAGGGGCGACGCTGATGAGCGCAAGCGAGGCCTCGCCGCGGCTGCCGGAGAAATCCCCGGGCGCGCCCGGGGCGGCGGGCGCGGTGCGGTTCGAGGTCAAGCACCTGAACTTCTTCTACGGGAAGTCGCAGGCGCTGAAGGACATAAATTTAAGCCTGGCGGATAAACAGATCACCGCCTTCATCGGTCCCTCGGGCTGCGGGAAGTCCACCCTGCTGCGCGTCTTCAACCGCATGTACGCGCTCTACCCGGGACACCGGGCGGAAGGCTCGGTGCTGCTCGATGGCGAGGACATCCTCGCGCCCACGGTGGATGTGGCGAGCCTGCGCTTCCGCGTCGGCATGGTGTTCCAGAAGCCGACTCCCTTCCCGATGTCGATCTTCGACAACGTGGCCTTCGGGCTGCGACTGTCCCGGCGCATCACCCGCAGCGAGCTCACCGACCGCGTCGAGGAGGCGTTGAAGGACGCGGCGATGTGGGATGAGGTGAAGGACAAGCTGCACGAGGACGGCCGGGGACTGTCCGGTGGTCAGCAGCAGCGGCTGTGCGTCGCGCGCACGCTGGCGCTGCGCCCGGAAGTCATCCTGTTCGACGAGCCCACCGCGGCGCTGGATCCGATCTCAACCCTGCGTGTGGAGGAGACCCTGCAGAGCCTGGGCGAGCGGTACTGCATCGCCATAGTCACGCACAACCTGCAGCAGGCCGCGCGTCTCTCCGATATCACCGCCTTCATGTATCTCGGCGATCTGATCGAGATGGGGCCCACGGAGCAGATGTTCACCGCGCCCAAGAACCGCCGCACCGATGATTACGTCACCGGGCGCTTTGGCTGAACGTACCAACCATGAATGAAACACCAGACACCCGGCCCCTCGATTCCGCGGTCGTTCCGCCCCGGCCGGGGGAGGCGCGCCAGACCGGGAGGGAGGCCTCGGTGGGGGGGCACGGCGCCGCCTCGGAGCGGGCCGCCCGGCTGCTCAAGCCCAGCGGCCGGCGGGGCACGAGCGGCACGACCCCCGAGTCGCGCGCGGCCACGGCCGACCAGCGGCCCGCGGTCACGCCGGTGTTTCATTGCAAGGATGTGAGCGTGTTCTATGGCGCGAAGCAGGCGCTCAGGGGCATCAGCCTGGATGTGGCCCCGCGCCAGGTGCTCGCCATGATCGGCCCGTCAGGCTGCGGCAAGTCGACGTTCCTGCGTTGTCTGAACCGCATGAACGACACCATCCCGAGCGCCCGCACCACTGGCACGATCACCTTGGATGGTCAGGATATCTTCGCGCCTGAGCTGGATGTCGCGCAGCTGCGCGCGCGCATCGGCATGGTATTTCAGAAGCCGAACCCGTTTCCCAAGTCCATCTACGACAACGTCGCCTACGGCCCGCGTATCCACGGGATGGCGCGCAGCCGCTCGCAGCTGGACGACATCGTGTGCTCGAGCCTGACGCGCGCCGGGTTGTGGAACGAGGTGAAAGACCGCCTTAGCAGCCCTGGCACCGGCTTGTCCGGCGGCCAGCAGCAGCGTATGTGCATCGCGCGCGCCATCGCCGTGCAACCGGAGGTCATCCTCATGGACGAGCCGTGTTCGGCGCTGGATCCGGTGGCTACCGCGCGCGTCGAGGACCTGATCGATGAGCTGCGCGAGCAGTACGCCATCGTCATCGTGACGCACTCCATGCAGCAGGCGGCGCGCGTGTCGCAGCGCACCGCGTACTTCCACCTGGGCGATCTCATCGAGATCGGCGACACCGACCGGGTGTTCACCAACCCCCGGCACCGCCTCACGGAAGACTACATCACCGGGCGCTTCGGCTGAGCCGCAGGGCGCCGCGCAGCGCGTGGCGGTTGCCGTGGCCCTTTCATGACCGCCAAACGAAAAGGCCCGCTCGCGCGGGCCTTTTCGTCGATGCCCTGGTAAAGAGCCCGGGGTCGCCGAGTCAGTCTCAGAACTTGAAGCGCATGCCCGCGGTGGTGGTGAGGGTGTTGGCGCTGCCGCTGGGGCCGGCGGTGAGGTAACCACTGGCCAGTCCGTCGCGGGCTTGCGACCAGAGGGTGCCAAGGTAAGTGTCGAAGCGCTTGGAGAACTTGTAGTCCAGCAGGGCCGAGAAGGCGTTCAGCTCGCCCTTGCAGGCGCCACTGACCGCGCTCGAGCAGCCCGCGTTCGCCCCGCCCGCGTAGGAGTCCTGGCGGTAGCCGTACCAGGCGCCGGTGAGCTCAAGCTTCGGGGTGAGCGGGTACTTGGCCCCGGCCCAGAGCACTTGCAGGGTCCTCGCCTGCGCGTAGGCGGTGTTGTTGGTGAAGGCCAGGATGTAGCCGCCGACGGTGGAAGCTCCTGCTCCGATCATGGTCTCCGGGTTCTCGAACTTGATGTGCTCGTAGCCGGCGAAGACCTTAGGGGCGCCGAAGTTGTACAGGCCCATCACCGAGTAGGTGGTGTTGTCCGAGATCGTGGCGGCGAGGGAGTTGCTCGAGGAGTAACCCAGCGCCCCGATCAGTAGCATCTGCGCCGCGCTGAGCGGGCTGGCCGCGACCGCGCCCTTCTTTTTCGCGTAGTAGCCATCCAGTGAGGCACCGGCGAAGTCAAAGCCCAGCTGGCCCTGGATCGCGGTGTTGGCCGAGCCACTGGCGCCGTTGAACTGGTACAGGGCACCCAGACGCACCGGGCCGAACTTGGCCAGGTACTTGACCGACTCGTCCAGGCGCCGGTTCTCGGTGGCACCGCCGCCCGCGGCGGTGCCGGAGAAGCCGATGACCGAGAACCCCTGCGCGGCGCCCATCGGGTCGTACTTGGAGATGCCATCGGCCAGTGGGGTGACGTGACGGCCGAAGGTGAGGGCACCGTAGGTCGCGGAACTGACACCGGCGTAGGCGGCGCCGCCGAAGAGCTGGCCGGCCACGCTCGAATCGACCGTCGTGCTCTGGGTGCTCAGCGACCTGCCGTTGTTCAGCGTGACCGACTTGAGCCCGTCGCTGAGGTTGCCCGACTGGGGGTTGAAGAAGGTCTCGAGGCGGAAGACGAAGTTGAAGTCGCCACCGATGGGCTCAAGGCCCGAGAGCCCGATGCGCGACTGGGACAGGTTATTTGGCGTCACTCCGGTGATGGAGCCGTTGCTGTTCTTGGAGATGATCGCCTCGGAGCCGCCGGGGAAGTAGTCGCTGATCGGCACGCCGCGGGTCTGGTACTGAAGACCGATGTCGACGATGCCGTAGAGCGTGATGCCATTCCAGGTGAGGCTGTTGCCCGCGTCACCCTTGCTGACGACCCCGGGTGGAGTGGTGGAAGCCGGAGCCGTCGCGGTCTGCGCCTGCGC
>JANYBG010000195.1 GCA_025360865.1 Pseudomonadota bacterium
GCCTGGGGCTGATCGGCACCGGCGCCCTCTACGGGGCCTACGCCTGGATCGCCGTCACCACCGTGCGCCGACTCATCACGCTTGGCCAGATGACGATGTACGTGGCGCTGTTTCGCCAGGGCCAGGCGACCGTGTCCGCGATGCTTACCGCTGTCGGGGGCATGTACGAGGACAACTTGTACCTGTCCACTCTCTATGAGTATCTGGAGACTGACGTCGCGGCGCCCAGTGGCACTCAGGCGCGCGGCCCACACCCCGAGGACGGGGTGCGCTTCGAGGACGTCAGTTTCACGTATCCGGGCGCGGAGGAGCCGGCGCTCGAACACATCACGCTGCGGCTGGTGCCCGGCACCAGCCTTGCCCTGGTGGGCGAGAACGGCTCGGGCAAGACCACGCTGATCAAGCTTCTGACGCGCCTCTACGTGCCCACCTCGGGACGCATCCTGCTGGATGGGCTGGATCTGAAGGACTGGGACGAGCGCGTTCTGCGCGAGCGGGTCGGGGTGATCTTTCAGGACTTCGCGCGCTACCAGATGCTGGTGGGCGAGAACGTGGGCGCCGGGGATGAGCAGCACTTCGAGGATGAGGCGCGCTGGCGCGAGGCGGCCGTCAAGGGCCGCGCGAGCGACTTCATCGCGACGCTGCCGGGCGGTTACAAGACGCAGCTGGGTAAGTGGTTCAAGGACGGGCGCGAGCTCTCCGGCGGGCAGTGGCAGAAGATCGCTCTGTCACGCGCGTTCATGCGCAGCCGCGCCGACGTGCTGGTTCTGGATGAGCCCACCGCGGCCATGGACGCGCAGGCCGAGGCGGAGGTCTTCGAGCACTTCCGGCAGCTGGCGCGCGAGCGCATCACGATCCTCATCTCGCACCGCTTCTCCACGGTGCGCATGGCCGATCAGATCGTGGTGCTCAACGGCGGGCACATCATAGAGCGTGGCAGTCACGAGGAGCTGATGAGCCTCAATGGGCGCTACGCGCACCTGTTCGCGCTGCAGGCGCGCGGCTACCGCTGAAGGATCAGCTGGCGCGCTTGCCGACCGCCTTGGCCGCTTCCGCCTCCTGGCGCATGTCAGCGCGCATGCGCGCGTAGTCGACCTTGCGGATCTGCGCGATCGGGCACTTCCAGTTGTTGACGATGACCGAGTCCAAGCGCGCGTAGATCGTGCTGCCCGTGGAGGTGAGCGCGATGCGCTGCACGAAGGGGAGGTCGGTGCACGGCGGCGTCACGCTGAGCAGGTACGCAGCGTTCGGAGTGGTGAATACCAGCAACTGGTTGTTGCCCAGAGACTCCCAGCTGTCGAAGCGGCCCAGCCAGGTGATCCGGTCGAGGGGTTCGGCGGCGTACGAGGCGTAGCGGGCGCGCACGGCCTCCGGATCCTGTCGCGGCGGCGTGGCGGAGCAGGCGACAAGCAGGGGCAGGGTGGCCAGTGCCACCGGCAATACTTGGGAACGCATCGCGACCTCCTCGGCCTGATAGTCCTCGGATTTTGCGCCGCCGCGAGCGCCAGCGCCATGCGGCGGGGGCTACTCAGGCGTGAGGATCACCAGCGCCAGCGGCGGCAGCCTCACCTGGAGTGACTGCGGCTGGCCGTGCGCGGGGGTGGGCTGGGTGCGCAGCCCGCCCAGGTTCCCCTGGCCACTGCCGCCGTAGTCATGCGCGTCACTGTTGAGGCGCTCGTGCCAGCGCCCGGCGCGGGGAACGCCCACCTGATGGCTGTCACGGGGAACGGGCGTGAAGTTGCAGACCACGAGCGCCACCCCCCCGGAGGCATCGCGGCGCACGAAGGCCACCACGCTCAGGTCCGCATCCTCGCGATCGATCCACTGAAAGCCCGCGTCGGTGAAATCAAGCTCGTGCAGCGCCGGCGTCGCGCGGTAAAGTCGGTTGAGGTCGCGTACCCAGCGCTGCACTCCGGCGTGCAGCGGATACTGGAGCACGTGCCACTCCAGGCTCTCCTCGTGCTGCCATTCGCGGCGCTGGCCGAATTCGCCGCCCATGAACAGAAGTTTCTTGCCCGGGTGCGTCCACATGTAGCCGAACAGCAGCCGCAGGTTCGCGAAGCGCTGCCATTCATCCCCGGGCATCTTGCCAATCAGCGCGCCCTTGCCGTGCACGACCTCGTCGTGCGAGAGCGGCAGCACGAAGTTCTCGGTGAACGCGTACCAGATGCTGAAGGTGAGGTGGCTGTGGTTGAACTTGCGGTGTACCGGGTCCTGCTGGAAGTAGCGCAGCGTGTCATGCATCCAGCCCATGTTCCACTTGAGCCCGAAGCCGAGCCCACCCAGATCAGTGGGCCGCGTGACCATCGGCCAGGCGGTGGACTCCTCGGCGATGGTCTGCGTGCCCGGGTAGTCGCGATACGCCGCGAGGTTCAGCTGCTTGATGAACTCGACCGCCTCGAGGTTCTCATGGCCTCCAAAGCGGTTCGGGATCCATTCACCCTCGCGCCGGGCGTAGTCCAGGTAGAGCATGGAGGCGACCCCATCCACGCGCAGCGCGTCAATGTGGTAGCGCTCGAGCCAGAACAGCGCGTTGCTGATGAGGAAGTTGCGCACCTCCGCGCGGCCGTAGTTGAAGATCGAGCTGCTCCACTCCGGATGGAAGCCCTGGCGCGGGTCCTCGTGCTCATACAAATGCGTCCCGTCGAAACGCGACAGGCCGTGAGCGTCGGTCGGAAAGTGCGAAGGCACCCAGTCGAGGATCACCGCGATGCCGCGGCTGTGCAGGTGGTCGACGAAGTACATGAAGTCCTGCGGCGTGCCGTAGCGCGAGCTGGGGGCGAAGTAGCCGGTGACCTGGTACCCCCACGAACCGTAGAACGGGTGCTCCATCACCGGCAGCAGCTCCACGTGGGTGAAGCCAAGCTCGGTAACATAGTCGGCGACGGCGTGGGCGGCCTCGCGGAAGGTAAGCGAACGATTGCCGTCCTCCGGGACGCGCCGCCACGAGCCGACGTGCAGCTCGTAGATCGACCACGGGGCCTTAAGCGAGTTGACCTGCGCGCGGCCGCGTAGCCACGCCTCGTCCCCCCAGCGATAGCCGAGGTCCCAAACCACCGAGGCGGTGCGCGGCGGAACCTCCGCGTGAAAGGCGTACGGGTCGCACTTGTCGACGCTGCCGCCGTCGCGTGCGGTGACACGGTACTTGTACAGAGCCCCGGGTCCGACGCCCTCGATCGCGCCTTCCCAGATCCCCGAGGAGTCCGCGCGTGGCAGCAACGCGTGGGTCTTGCCGCTCCAGTGGTTGAAGTCACCGACGACGTTGACCGCGCTCGCGTTCGGCGCCCAGACCGCGAAGTGGGTGGCCGTGGCGCTCTGGGCGTGCGCGCCCAGCCGCTCATAGGCGCGAAAGTAGGTGCCTTCGCGGAAGTGATAGATGTCTTGTTCCGTGAAGGGCACGACGAAAGTCTAGCGGAACGGCCGCCGCTGTGCTGGTATCACCCCATGAGCGCGCAGCCGATCGTGATAGGCCATCGTGGGGCGAGCGGCTACGTGCCCGAGCACACGCTGGTGTCCTATTTTCTCGCCATCCAGTATGGGGCGGACTTCATCGAGCCGGATCTGGTGATGACGCGCGACGGCGTACTGGTCGCGCGTCACGAGAACGAGATCGGCGGCACGACGGATGTCGCCGCGCATCC
The DNA here is from genome assembly GCA_025360865.1 of Pseudomonadota bacterium. Classification (GTDB taxonomy): domain Bacteria; phylum Pseudomonadota; class Gammaproteobacteria; order Steroidobacterales; family Steroidobacteraceae; genus 13-2-20CM-66-19. Next base: position 3,642 of record JANYBG010000195.1, read on the forward strand.
GCAGTTCGCCTCCCGGCGGACCCACCGCGTGATCGACGGCGCCGACATCGAGGGCTGGTTCACCGAGGACTTCACGCTCGCGGAGATGAAGTCGTTGCGCGCCCGCGAGCGCATCGCGCAGGTGCGGCCGGCGAACACGCGCTTCGACCGCCAGTTCGAGATCCCGACGTTCGAGGAGATTCTCGTGCTGGTGAACGCCGGCAACGAGGAGCGTGCCGCGCGCGCCCGTCAGCTCGGCGTCCCGGCGCCGGCGCGGATTGGGGTCTACCCGGAGACCAAGCACCCCACGTATTTCGCCTCCCGCGGGCTGGCGCTCGAAGCGCCGATCGTCGAGATGCTGGGCCGACACGGTTACCATGATCGTGGCGCCCCGGTATGGCTCCAGTCATTCGAGGTGGGTAGCCTCGTCACCTTTAGCCGCATGACGCAACTGCCGCGCGTACAGCTTATGGACGACAACGGCGCGCCCTATGATTTCGCCGCCAGGCGCGAAGCGAGAACCTACGCCGACATGTCCACGCCGGCCGGTCTCGCCGAGGTCGCGCGCTACGCGCAGGCGATCGGCCCCAACAAGTCGCAGATCATCCCACGCAAGGCGGACGGCTCGCTGGGTGTCCCGACGCGGCTGGTCGATGAGGCGCACGCGCACAATCTCGCGGTCCATCCCTGGACTTTCCGCGCCGAGAACTTCTTCCTGCCGCGGGAGTTCCGTCACGGCGAGCTTCCCTCCGAGCGCGGCGATCTGCAGGGTGAGATCCTCGCGCATCTGCGCTGTGGCATCGATGGCTTCTTCACGGATCAGGCGGATCTGGGCGTGGCGGCGCGCGCGGCCTACATGAAAGAGACGCGCGCCTGAACTGGTCGCGCGCGAGACCTTAGGACGGGCGCCGCCGGGCCGCGCCACCGACGAAGACCACCGCGTCGGTCGCCTCCAGACGATCGTGAGGCCTCGCGAGCGCGAGACGCGCGCGGGTACTTGCCGCCTGGGCTTCGCTCGGCGTCGAACTTGCCTCCACCGGATGCGCCAGCAGGTATCCCTGCACGCTGATTGGGCCGCACCCGGTCAGGAATCGCAGCTGCTCGGGCCGCTCGACGCCCTCGGCCACGACCTGCAGGCCAAGCCCGTGACACAGCGCGACGATCGAGCGCACGATCGCCGCGGAACGCGGGTTGGTATCGACGCCGGCCACCAGCATGCGGTCGAGTTTCACGCGGGTTATCGGCAGCTGCTCAAGCGAGGTGAGCGAGGAGTAACCGATGCCAAAGTCATCGAGCGCCACGGCGACGCCCATCGCGCGCAGGCGGCGCAGCGACTCGATGGTCGCCGGACCGGTCTGGAACACCGTCTCGGTGATCTCAAGCTCCAGCGCGCTGGGCGGTAGACCGGTGAGCTTGAGCGTGCGCGCGACGTGCTCGACGAAGTCGCTCTCGAAGAACTGGGGCGGTGAGACATTGACCGCGACACAGGCGTGGTGCCAACCCTGGGCGCGCCAGCCGGCCGCGGTGGTCGCCGCCGCATGCAGGATCCAGCCGGTGAGCTCGTGGATGATGCCGGTCTTCTCGGCGATATGAATGAACTCGGAGGCGGTGGCCGTGCGCCCGTCGGGCTTGCGCCAGCGCAGCAGCGCTTCGACCGCGTTCGCCTCGAAAGTGTGCAAGGAGACCTGCGGCTGGTACATGAGAAGCAGCTCGCCATTCTCGACCGCCCGACGCAGCGACTGCTCGAGGCGGAAGCGTTGGGCGGCCGCGTCATACAGCGCCGGGCTGTACAGGGCCATTCGGTTCCGACCGAGTTCCTTGGCGCGGAACAGCGCAACGTCCGCGGCGCGCAACAGCCCTTCGGCATCCGTCGCGTGGTCAGGGTACACGCTCGCGCCGACGCTTGCGCTAGTGGTGAGCACGCGACCATCGACACTCAACGGCTGCTGCAGGGTGGCGACGATCTGCGCCGCGTGTTCCGCGACCTGAGCGTGTGACTCGACGTTCTCGAGCAGTACGGTGAACTCGTCCCCGCCGAGGCGGGCGAGCATGCCGGCGCTGCCGATCGCGGTGCGCAGGCGGTCGGCGACGTGCTGCAGCACCCGGTCGCCGAAACTGTGTCCGAGCGTGTCATTGATGGACTTGAAGTTGTCCACATCGACGAACAACAGCGCCAGGCGCTGCTTCGAGCCGGCGCGCGACAGCGCGGCGGCGAGGTGCGCCGACAGCTTGCGGCGGTTGGGTAGCTGGGTGAGCGGGTCGTGGTAGGCAAGGTGGTGCAGCTGGCGCGTGCGCTGCGCGACGTTGCGCTCCAGCTCCGCTTGGTGCGCGCGCAACTCAGCTTCCGCGTGCTCGATGCGGTCGGCCATGGCGTTGAACGACTCCGCGAGTTCGTCGATCTCGGCCGAGCCGCCGCGCGGGGCGCGCGCCGTGCGATCGCCCGCGGCGATGCGGCGCGTGGCCGCGGTCAGCCGGCGCACTGGAATACTGATGCTCATCGTGAGTAGCACCGACACCAGCACGAGCAGCACCAGCACCGCGGCGGCGCTCGTGCGCAAGGTGTGCTCGGCCGTCTCCGCTGAGCGGGCGGCGTACTCCGCCGCCTTGATCAGGCCACGACGGGCGGGTTTCTGCAATTCCTCCTGAACACCCGCCGTGAGGGCGGCGCTGTCTTCCAGCAGGGCGTGCCAGTCAGGCCCGCTAACCGTGTCGTAGCGGGCGATCTCCCCACGCAGCCGCATCGCGTCGGCGAAGTCCGAGCGCACCAGCGCGAGCCACGCGCGCCCGGGGGAGGCCTGCAGCTCCGTGGCGTTCTGCTCAAGCAGTGACTTAAAGCTCGCCTCGGCGCGCGCGGTCGCCTTGTCGGCGCCGCGCACGGCCTCGATGGCCGCCTGCAGTTCGATGAACGAGCGTCGGCCGAACACCTGCGCCCCACCCACTGGCACGGCGGTGCCGCCCGCGGTGGCCAGCAGGTCGTGGATCTGGTTCAGGTCAGCCTGGCGTTGCGCCGACCACTGGCCGCGCTGGGCCGCGCGCCCGGCCAGTTCGCGGGAGCTGGCGATGTGCCGGGTCAGCCTTTCGCGCAGGGATAGTGGCGAGGTGGAGGCCAGCGACGTCTGGGGTGCCGAGCCGAAGTAACGCGTCACCGCGATCTCCAGCGCGTCGCCCGCCGCGGTGATCGCACCGAAGTCCGTCGCGTTCCCCGAGCGCATGTATTCGCTGACGATGCCGTCGTAGGCGACGAGCCTCTCGAGCACCGCGTTCGCGCTGCTGGCCAACGGCTCGTGCTCGTTCTGCATCACCCGCACCGCGTCCAGCGCCTCGCGCGTGGTGCGGGTCGAGAGGATCTCGCTGGCCACGAGGACGACGGCGACCGCGGCCAGGCCCAGGGCGAGGCGCCAGCCGATGCCAAGGAGCGGTCCCCCGCGCCACAGGCGCAGGCGCCGGGACGCGGCGTTCAGGGGTTCAGGGTGGGCGGGAAGGGCGGTTTTCATTTGTCTGCATGCGACATAAGTCGCAGGCGCAACATGAAGTGGTTCTCGGCAAATCCGTGGTCTGTCCACATGATGCGCGACCGCCGAACTTGGCTTCCGAGGCCGGCATCGCATAAAAAGCACGCCGCCAGAGTCGCGGCCGCTCGAGCTCGCCAAGAGGCTTGGGCGCCACCGCAATGAGGTGCCCGGGGGAGTTTTCGGCGGCCGGCGCCGAACGGCCGGCGGCCTTCGATGCCTTATACTGGGGGCAACGATGAAGGGCGGCTAAAAGCAATGACCGAGCTTGCGGATACTTTTGACGCGGCCTTCTCCAAAGCCGTCGATTTGGGCAATCGGATCGCGGACAAGGACAAGGATGCGGATCTGTGGGACATCGCCGATGGCCTGCTGGCGGGTGCGATCCAGTACTGGCTCTACTCGCGCCAGCCCTGCGGCGATCCGCGCTGCCAGGACTGCATGCCCATCAGCACCGCGCAGGGCCGCATGGCGGAATTGAAGCGCCTGATCGAGCAGCTCGCCTCCGAGAGCGAGTACTTCCATACCCCGACGGACGCCAACGCCGGACGCGCCTGATCGCGCCCGACGGAGTCGTCTCAGCCCGCCGCGGCCTTCGCGCTGACGCCGGTCCCGACGACCTCCTCGAGCGCGGCCTCAAGCAGGTTGAAGCCCTCCTTCAGCACGGCGTCGGTGATCGTCAGCGGCGCGAGGAAGCGTATGACGTTCGAGTAGACCCCGCACGAGAGGATCACGAGTCCGTGCCGGCCAGCGGCCAGCACGAGCTCCTTGGTGAGTTCGGCGTCGGGCTGGTCGGCGCGCCCGTTCCTCACCATCTCCATCGCGACCATGGCGCCGAGGTTGCGCACCTCGCCGATCGCCTGGAACCGCGCCTGCAGTCCCTTCAGGCGCGAACTCATGAAGCGCCCGATCTCGACGGAGCGCTTGAGCAGTTGCTCTTCCTTCATGACATTGAGTACCGCGAGTCCGGCGGCGCAGGCGAGCGGAGAGCCTGCGAAGGTGCCGCCGAGTCCGCCGGGAATCGGCGCATCCATGATCTCCGCCTTGCCGATCACCGCTGACAGCGGCACGCCGCCGGCCACGCTCTTGGCGATCGTGATCAGGTCCGGCTCAACACCGGAGTGCTCGATGGCGAACATGCGTCCGGTGCGGCCGAAACCTGACTGGATCTCGTCGGCGATGAGCAGGATCCCGTGGGTGTCGCACAGCGCGCGCAACCTACGCAGCAGCTCGGTCGGGGCGGCGTAGAAGCCGCCTTCGCCCTGGACCGGCTCGATGATGATCGCCGCCACCCGCGCCGGATCCACGTCGGCCTTGAACAGCTGCTCGAGCGCTGTGATCGAATCCTCCGTCGTCACCCCGTGGTAGGCCATGGGGAAGGGTACGTGGTAGATCTCCGGCAGCATGGGGCCGAAGCCGGCCTTGTAGGGAGCCACCTTGCCGGTGAGCCCGATGCAGGCGAGCGTGCGGCCGTGGAAACCGCCGGAGAACGCGATGACCGCTGAGCGCTTGGTGTGGTAACGCGCGATCTTGATCGCGTTCTCGACCGCCTCGGCGCCGGTCGTGAGGAAGATGGTCTTCTTCGCGGTGCCGCCCGGGGCGAGCGCGTTGAGTTCCTCGGCCAGCGCGATGTAGCTCTCGTACGGGGTGACCTGGAAGCAGGTATGCGTCAGCTTCTGCAGCTGCGCGGCGATGGCGGCCTGGACCTTGGGGTGCACATGGCCGGTATTGAGCACGGAGATCCCGCTGGCGAAATCAATGTAGCGCCGTCCCTCCACGTCCCAGATCTCCGCGTTGCTGGCGCGCTCCGCGTAGACCATGAGCGAGTTGGAAACCCCGCGCGGCACGGCTTTCTGGCGGCGGGCATTGAGTTCAGCGTTGCTGGTCAAGCTAGTTCCTTTGGCCACCTGGGGCGGGGGCTGACGGTGCACTGGGTGCGTACTATACGATCGCCCCTCACGGGAGCGCATCTCCCACCTCTTTAGGGTGAGCTTTCATGCGATCCGGGGGCGGACCCACTACAATAAGGCCCCCGAATTGCCTGCGAAAGCGACGCTCTTGACCCAGACGACCCCCAGCGCCAGCACGGCGCCTCCCCTCGCAGCCGAAGTCGTCATCATTGGCGCCGGACCGTGTGGATTGTTCCAGGTATTCGAGCTCGGACTGCTGGGGATCAGCGCCCACCTCGTTGATTCGCTGGCGCACCCGGGTGGCCAGTGCGCCGAGCTATACCCGGAAAAACCCATCTATGACATCCCAGCCATTCCGGTCTGTGGCGCCCAGGAGCTGGTCGATCGGCTCATGGAGCAGATCAAGCCATTCAAGCCCACGTTCCACTTGGGCCACGAGGTGGTGGAGTTCGCCCGCAAGGAGAACGGCCGCTTCAACCTGGTCACCAGCGGCGGCACCACCTTCGATGCCGGGGCGGTGGTGATAGCCGCGGGCGTCGGCTCGTTCCAGCCACGGCGGCTCGGGATCGAGGGCATCGATGCGCACGAGGGCGGCGCCATCCACTATCGCGTCAAGACGGCCGCGGAATTCGCCGGCAAGCGGTTGGTGGTCTTCGGCGGTGGCGATTCGGCCCTGGACTGGGTGCTCGAACTGCTGCCGCGCGCCGCGGCGGTTGATCTCATCCACCGCCGGCCCGAGTTCCGCGCCGCGCCCGCCTCGGTCGCGAAGATGCGCGAACAGGTGGCCGCCGGGCGCATGCGCGTCTTCGAGGCGCTGCCGCATTCACTCATCACGGACCATGGCAAGCTGCGCGGCATCAACATCAAGACCCCGGACAACGCCATCCATGCGCTCGATGCCGACCAACTGCTGGTGTTCTTCGGCCTGCATCCCAAGCTCGGGCCGATCGCGGAGTGGGGGCTGCCGCTGGAAAAGCGGGCCCTCAAGGTCGACACGGAGAAGTTCCAGACGAGCCTGCCGGGGGTCTTCGCCGTGGGCGACATCAACACCTACCCGGGCAAGAAGAAGCTGATCCTTAGCGGGTTCCACGAGGCGGCCTTGGCCGCTTTCGCCATTCAGCACCACCTTTTCCCACAGAAAAAGCAGTTTCTGCAATACACCACGACAAGCCCGGTCATGCACCAGCGCCTGGGCGTACCTGACTGAACCCCGATGAACCACGGACGGAGCCAATCCATGAAGACCATTCACCACACCCTCGCGGCGGCCACCCTGCTCGGCGCCCTCGCCATCACCCCGCGGGCCCATGCGGCCGATGCGTGCAAGGTTGAGATCAGCGGCAACGACATGATGCAGTTCGACAAGCAGTCACTGGCCGTGCCGGCCACCTGCAAGGACATTACCGTCACGCTGCACCACACCGGCAAGCTCGCCAAGGACGTGATGGGCCATGACTGGGTTCTGGTGAGCACGCCCGACGTGGCCGCGGTCGCCAGCGCCGGCATCGGCGCGGGGATCGCCAACACCTACATCCAGCCCGGCGACAAGCGGGTGCTCGCCCACACCAGCATCATCGGCGGGGGGGAGACGACCAGCGTGACGTTCCCGACCGCGGCGCTGAAGGCCGGCGGCAGCTACTCATACCTATGCACCTTCCCTGGACACAGCGCGCTGATGCACGGGACTTTCAAGATCGGCTGAGCGCGCGGGACAAGAAACCAGACGATGGACCAAAGGCTGGCCGATCTGCTCGAGCTGCTGGAGCTGGAGCAACTGGAGATCAACCTGTTCCGCGGCGAGAGCCGGGACATCGGCAGCCCGCAGGTCTTCGGCGGCCAGGTGCTCGGGCAGGCCCTGAGCGCGGCCGCGGCGACCGTGGAGTCGGAGCGCATCGTGCATTCGCTGCACGCCTACTTCCTGCGTCGCGGTGACTGCAACGCGCCGATCGTCTACCAGGTCGACCGCAGCCTTGATGGCCACAGCTTCTCGAACCGCAGGGTGGTCGCGATCCAGCACGGCCAGCAGATCTTCAACATGACGGCCTCGTTCCAGGTGGCCGAGGAAGGGTTCGACCACCAGATCGAGATGCCGCGGGTGCCGCTGCCCGAAACGCTGCCCGACTACGTTGGTCCTCCAGCGGACCTGCTGGAGCGGATGCCTGACCGCCTGAAGCGATTCTTCGAGCAGCCCCGTCCATTCATGTTTCGCATGGTGCAGCCGCCGGACTACCGCCACCCGCAGCCCCAGGCGCCACTGCGGCAGATCTGGTTCCGCGCCGTCGGCGCGCTGCCCGACGGGGAAATGCTGCATCGACGCCTGCTCGCCTATGTCTCCGACTTCTTCCTCCTGGATACCGCGACGCTGCCGCACGGGACATCATTCACGCAGCCGACCGTGGTCCTGGCCAGCATCGACCACGCGATGTGGTTCCACCGGCCGCTGCGCGTTGACGAGTGGCTGCTCTATGCCATCCAGAGCCCAAGCGCCTCCGGGGCGCGGGGCTTCACTACCGCCAGCATCTTCGCGCAGGACGGCCGCCTGCTGGCGAGCGCCGCGCAGGAAGGCCTGGTGCGCGTGGTCAAGGAGCGCTAGGGACGGGAGCGGCCGCCTTCGGCGCAGCCGCGCGCGTCGCGATCGCCTCCAGGTCCTTGCGGAGCAGCGAGTTGAAGCGGGCCGGGGCCTCAAGCATCGGGAAGTCCCCCGTGTGCTCCATCACATCCAGCGTGAAGTCAGGCAAGGACTTGCGGATGCGCCCCGCATCGGTCGGCGCGAGGTCGGAATTGATCGCGTAGACGGGCACGTGGATCGCCGCGAGCAGCGGGGTGAGATCCACCGACAGCAGCGCCTGCATGCTGGGGATCGCCACCGCCGGTGGCTCGAGTGACATGTCGTAGGCGATCTTCTGCACCAGGGTCTTGTCGGCGCCACGTGGCAACAGCGAACCGGTGACGAGCTTGCGCGTTTCTCCGACGAAGTCGGCGCGAAAGGGCGCCAGATGCTTGTCGATCTCGCGCGCCGGCAGCGGCGGCAGGCCGACCGAACGCAACGCATCCACCGCCACGATACCGCTCACGCGCGAGCCGATCAGCGGGGCCGCCGCGAGCGCCACGGTGGCCCCCATGGAATGTCCCACGAGCACGATATGCGCGTTCGGGACCTGCCCGGCGACCGCGGCGACGTCGGCGGCATAGTTGGCGATCGACCAGTCGGTGCGGTTGGCGCCTGAGCCGCCATGCCCGGCCAGGTTCACGGCGACCACGGTGTAATGTCCCTTCAGGGCCTCAAGCTGCATGTTCCAGTAGTTCGCATCGCATGCCCAGCCGTGGATGAGGATGACCGCGGTCTCGCCCGCCCCGTACACCTGGTACTCGATGTGCACGTTGTCAGGGGACATCACCAGGCGTGGCCCCGCGCCCTGCGCCACCGCGGGCGCCGGGGGCGCAGTGGTAGTGGGGGCAGCGGCGGCGGCCGGCGGCGTGTCGTGACGTGCGCAGGCGCACAGCGCGCCCAACAGCGCCACCCACAGGATCGATCGGCCCGTTGTCATCGGCAGCTCCCTCAGGTCAGCGCAGTACCTTGCCCGGATTCATGATGTTGTTCGGATCCAGAGCCTGCTTCACCGCGCGCATCACAGACAGCTCCACCGGCGAAGTATAGCGCTCCAGTTCTCCCACCTTGAGCTGTCCGATGCCGTGTTCGGCGCTGAAGCTGCCGCCGAACTCGTTCACGAGGTCGTGGATCGCCCGCCGCACGGACTCCATGCGGGCCAGCAACGCTGCCCCGGCCTGCGCATCCTTCGCGCTGATGTTGAAGTGCAGGTTGCCGTCCCCGACGTGGCCATAGGCGATGAGGATTCCCTCTGGCACATGGGTCGCGACCCACGGCCCTGCCCGCTGCATGAACTCCGCGAGCTTGCCCACCGGCAAGGCGATGTCGTGTTTGACGCCCGCGCCCTCGCGCCGCTGCGCCTCGGGGATGCAGGCGCGAATCTTCCACAGCGCCTCGCGTTCGCGGCCGCTCGCGGCGATGGTGGCATCGAGGATCGCCCCCTCTGCCAGGGCAGCGGCGAGTGATTCCTCGAGCAGGGCGTCCAGCGCGTCCGTGAAGCCCGAGCCGGACAGTTCACACAGGACATACCAGGGATACGCGGTGCCCAGCGGATCAGTGGTGCCCGCAATGTGCCGCAGGGTCAGTTCCAGCGCCGCGCGCGGGATGAGTTCGAAAGAACTGACGCGGTCACTGCTGGCACCGCGCATCCGTGTCAGCAGCGCGACCGCGGCGCCGACGCCGGCCACGGCCACGAACGCTGTGGCTCGCGCGCGGACCATCGGGAACAGTTTCACGCTCGCCGCGGTGATGACCCCGAGTGTCCCCTCGGCCCCCAGGAACAGCGACTTCACGTCGTAGCCGGTGTTGTCCTTGCGCAGCGCCGACAGCACATCCAGTACCCGACCGTCGGCCAGCACCACCTCGAGCCCGAGCACCAGGTCGCGCGCCATGCCGTAGCGCATCACGTTCGTCCCGCCTGCGTTGGTGGACAGATTGCCGCCGAGCTGACAGCTGCCCTCAGACCCGAGGCTGAGGGGAAAGAGGCGCTCGGCCCGCGCGGCGGCGGCCTGTACCTGCGCGAGTGTGCAGCCGGCCTCGGCGATGAGCGAGTCGTTCGCGACGTCGACGCCACGGATGCGCTTCATGCGCGACATCGCGACGACCAGCTGGTCGCCGGTTTCATCGGGGGTGGCGCCGCCGCAATAGCTGGTATTGCCGCCGTGCGGGACCACCGCCACGCGGTGCGCATCGCACAGTGCCAGCACCCGTGAGACCTCGGACACATCGAGTGGGCGCGCCACGGCGAAAGCCGCGCCCTGATAGAGGCGCCGGTGGTCCGTGAGGTAGGGCGCGACGTCCGCGGCCTCGGTCAGCAGTCCCTCGGCGCCCAGGACCGCGCGCAGCTTGGCGCGCAGGTCCCCCACATTCGCGATCAATGTGCGCCGAGGGCGCGCAGGGCCGCGATGCGCTCATCCAGCGGCGGGTGGCTCATGAAAAGGCGGCGGATCCCACCGGCAACCGGGCGGTCGGCGATGCCGAAGGCGGCGAACTGCTGGGACGGAAGCGGCTCGCTGCCGCGCTTGAGGTCCTCAAGGGCCGCGATCATGTTGTTCGTGCCGGCGAGCTTCGCCCCGCCACTGTCGGCGCGGAACTCACGACGGCGTGAGAACCACATGACGATGATGTTGGCGAGCACGCCGAATACCAGCTGCAGCACGATGACCGAGATGAAGTAGGCCCCGCCACGGCCGTCCGCGGAGCGGTCCAGAACTCCGGCGATCACGCGCGAGAGGAAGATCACGAAGGTGTTCACGACACCCTGCACCAGCGTGAGGGTGACCATGTCGCCATTGGCCACGTGGGTCATCTCGTGGCCCAGCACCGCCTCGATCTGCGGGCGCTGCATGGTGCGTAGCAGCCCCGTGCTCACAGCGACCAGGGCCTTGTTGCGGCTCGCGCCGGTCGCGAAGGCGTTCGGGGCGGGGGAGTCGAAGATCCCGACTTCGGGCGTGTCGACGCCGACGTTACGCGCGTGCTGCGCCACCACCGACAGGAGCCATTGGGCGGTCGGATCAGCCGACGACCGGTCGATCACCTGCACTCCCATGGAGCGCTTGGCCATCCATTTGGACATCGCCAAGGAGATGAACGAGCCCCCGAAGCCCATGAAAGCCGCGAACACGAGCAAGCCACCCAGGCTCTGGCCATGCACGGCAAGCCAGGCATTGAGGCCGGTGACCTGCGCCACGATCGACAGCACCGCGATGACGGCGAGGTTGGTGAGCAGGAAGAGGAAAATACGTTTCATGGCGGCGGCCTGTGTGGGTAGCCCGGAACCGGGGTAGCCGGGTCCGGGAGGAGTGAATCGCACTTTACCGAAGAGGAGGTCACGCTAGCCAGCGTGGGGCTGGCGATCGGCATTTCAAGGTGCCGAGGCGGCCGGTCAGCCAATGGCGACCCCGAGGGCCTTACCGACCAGGAAACTCACCGCGCCCGCGCCCCCGCCGATCAGCACCATGCGCAGGGCGCCGCGCAGCGCGTCGCGCCCTGTGAACAGCGACAGGCCCAAGCCGACGACGAACAAGGCCAGAAACGTGAGCGATGCGGAGACCTCGACCGCCCGCGTCCCGGTGAACCCGGCGAGGAAGGGGATGAGCGGCACGGCGGCCCCAGCCGCGAAAGTGATGAAGGAGGTCGTGGCGGCCCGCCCCGGGGACCCCAGGTCATCGGGATTGAGCCCGAGTTCCTCGCGCGCCAGCACATCGAGCGCCCGCTGCGGATTCGCGAGCAGCGCGCGGCTGACCGCACGGGCCTGCGCGAGCTCAAGGCCGCGCGCGTTGTAGATGAGCGCCAGCTCCTCGGCTTCCTCCTCCGGGTACTCGGCGAGTTCAGCGCGTTCCAGCTCCATCTGGTGCTCGTACATCTCGCGCTGCGAGCGCACAGAGACGTATTCACCGGAGGCCATGGAAAGCGCGCCGGCCAAGAGGCCCGCCGCTCCGGCGGTGAGCACGGTGGCGCCGCTGACCCCGGCTCCGGCGACGCCCAGCACGAGGCTCACATTAGAGACCAGACCGTCGTTCACGCCGAAGACCGCGGCGCGCAGGCTGCCGCCCACGGCGCTGCGGTGGCGGGCCCCGACCTGCTCGAGCGAAGTCGGCATCGGGTGCCCGGAGGTCGGCGGTGTGCTATAGATCGAGAGGCCACGCAGCTTCATCGCCGCGAGCACCATGCGCAGCGAACGCGCCTCGAAGTGCGCAAGTAACCGCGCGACGATGCGCGCGCGCAGGGAAGGGCGGAATTCCCGCTCCGGTTCCACGGAATGCGCCAGCGGTTGCCGCTGCGCGAGCTGCCACTTGGCGGCCTGCTCCTCGGCCGCCACGGCCA
>JANYBG010000196.1 GCA_025360865.1 Pseudomonadota bacterium
CTAGCCGAAAGCTCTTGACACCGCCACCCGGCTGGCATCGGGACCGTTTGAGGTTGTTGACGAACGTCATTCCCGTATCGACCTCTTCGCTGCACATTAGCCGTGGCGAAACGTCTTCGGTGAAGGCCCCCCCAACCTCCACGGAGCCAGCCATGTAGACCTGGACACAATCGCTTTCTAGCACCTGATGCACTTGCACGTGCCGCGGACGAGCAACCCATAGACGATGCAAACGACGCCGCGAAGGCCCTCAGCGACCGATGTCTCTTAGTGGTGACGGCCTCGGGTAGGATCGTTGAAGCCGGAACGCGGCAATCTGTCGCCTTGCGGTCTTTCCGTACCCCGCGGTGCTTCGATACTTCCTTTGGCATCGGCGTCGCGATGATCAGCGTGCCCGGAGTGCCCGCCGTGGCCGAACAAGTGCATGGCGACAAAGGCGACGCCAATCAAGATCCAAAACCAGTTTGTAGCAATCCACGTCATCACACTTCATCCCTTGCGACAGCTGCGGTGCCGCATAGTTATCGAATTGAATCCGCGGAGTGTCGGTTGGAACAAGAACGGACAGCGACTTCCGGCACGATCTCGACGGCTGCCGCAGCCGCCTAACCACAACAGGTGCTTGGTTAACTCTTGCCTGGCGCAGTGTCGCGCTCCAGCCGCGATTTGAGTTCGTCGTACTGTACAGTGGATATTTCTTGACCGACGTAGCGTTTCTGTAGGAGCTGCAGCGGCGTCTCGCGCAACTTTTTTCTCGGCACGGGGCTCACTGCTGAAAAGTATGCAACAAGCCCTATTATCCAAAACATCCACCAGAACATGTGCATTCCCCAGAACCAGCCGTCGTTGTACATGTGCATACTTTTCTCCGAATGCGTGACCAAGACGACAGCCCGCTCGCTAGTCTCACTTGATCTGGGTGCCCGATCGTGGGGCAATCGTTCAAATCCGGCCGTTCCTCATTCGATGGGTCCAAAGCCCCTTCAACAGTAGTTCACATCAAGGCGACCGTTCGCCTACAGCCTGATCGCCGTCACGAATGCAGTCTGTGCGATGCCGTACGAAAAGGCCAACCTACGACTTGACAGCTGAGTGCTTTCTAAGTGTCGTATGAAGGCGATGTTGGTCATGGCAAGTTAGCGGGATTCGGTGTGGCGAGGTCTTCGACGGGGCCCGCCGCGGCTTTCGTTCAGTGGCAATGACCGAACTCCGTGCGACACCGTACAGATCATTTCACCCGCGGCGGGCACTATGCTAACGGTGCCCGTGAACCGTCCATTGGCTCCCGGCTCGTTTACTATCACGACCCCCCACTGGCGCCGGTTAGAGATACCAACAGAAGCAATATTGATGAACCGAACCGAGAGCTGGACGGCGGCCAATACTTCAACCTTTGTTTTGTTGCTCACCGCCGCTTTGTGCGTGGGCTTGGTCACGCCGCTGCTAGCGGCGCCCTCGGTTCCGGCGACAGCCTCGCCGTTGTCTTCGCGTACAAACACCCCCACGGCGCAGTCGGCGGAGAAATGTACGACCGATCTGCGCTCTTTTGCCACCCAGATACAGACAGACGGGTACTGGCTACACGGCGCTGGCTTGGGATATGGCTATCCCTACGACGGCTATGGTTACGGCAACGGCTTCGGCCAGCCCGGAATGCACGCCGGTCACGGGCATGCGGGCGGCCATTGGCTGGCGAGACCGAGCTATGAGGTCCGAACACTGATTGCGTCCGCTACAATCCTTGCGGAACGCGGCCAACAGCAAGTTGTGAAACAGTGTTGAGCGCGACGCGCGATGTCTATAGAGGCTACGCGGCCGATTTGCGCGATGGCAATGTGCCAAGGTCCGACGGACCACTGTGGCGGCGCCAGCAGATCGCTACGGCCCTGCCCGCCTCGAGTAGCAAGACAGCGTATCGTGCGGATCAACTCATCGGCGCCGATGTGGTTAATGCGCAAGGGGAAGATCTGGGGGACGTGTACGATGTCGTTATAACCCCACAGACAGGCAATATTGATTACCTGGTGGTCGGCCGCGGCGGTGTATTTGGGATTGGCGAGAAGCACATCCCGGTCTTGGGGGGCCTTCAAAGTGGCAGCGGGCGGCAGTTTGGTGGTACTCGACACCACGACGACCAACCTGAACGCGGCCCCGCGGGTCGCAGAAAACCACCTCTCTCCACGCGGCGACGTCGCGCAGCAGGAGCAAAGTGTGGATGCATTTTGGAAGACGCGTCTCCAGAAATGACTTTCCAGATGGGTCGACCGCAGTTGGTACTTACCATGGTGCATTCTGCTACCGCTTCTCGGCTTCCGCTCGAATTCGACGATTTTCTATTTGCGCCCATCGCCGACGACGGAAATGGAATGCTCCTCAGCGTAGTTTCAGCGCTGGCACGCCTGGACGTTGACCCTTGGGAGGAAGCTGCCAGCTTAGCTCGGCTGCCCGTGGATACTGCGATCGAGCGATTGCGGGCGTTAATTGCAGCACTCCCGCCTGGAGTCTCGGCGTCTTCAGATCCCGCGACGATCGCTGTTCGTCTGATCGCGCTCCTACCCGTCGGGCTAATTCGGATACTCGATTGCGGGAGCGGTTACCCGGCACCCGGGCGACGACCCAATCCCAGGCTGTCAAATACTTGATTTGGTACTTGATCTATGTCGGTCTAGCGCTGGGCCAATGGATCGTCGCAAGCCATCAGACCGCTGCGCAGCCCGAAAACGCTTCTGCGCCGAGTGCGCCCACAGGCCCGTCACCGATCCTACCGCGGAATAATACGCAGTGAGCGCTGAGCGCCAACCGGAGCCACTTATGACACAAGACAAGATGCAACGGGATGCGAGCGACCGACCCGAGCCGGCAAAACCAGAGCAGGTGGACAAGCCAGCACAGCAAAGCCAAGCCAGTGCACCGCGCCTTCCGGAACATCACGAGAAACCTGGACGGAGGCCACTCTTCCGTACTTGATGCTAGGCCCGCCCGTGATCCACGCAATGTCGGACTCGTCATGACCGACAGCCCGCATCGACTGTCTGCGCGCTAGATAGTCCCTAGGAGCTGAATGATGTCGGTGTGCCGGAACCAGCCGGCCTAGCCGGCTTCCCATGGCCCGAAACAGCTCAACAGGGAGCCTATGTTCTGTGTGCGAAACTCACAGAGGCAAACGGTGCGTAACGCAGCTACGTTCCTATCGGCGGCTCATCTCCTCGCTCGATGAACGGCCGAGACTCGATTGGAGCTGCTTGGCGCCGGAGGCAGTGTGGAGAGCGGCGTGACGTGAGATGCGAGCGATTCATCCGCAATCCCATGAATGCGAAGGATCACTTCGGGACCCAATCTGAACTATATCTGCGCCAGCACGACAACCTTCTCGGCTCGTTATCCTACAGACCAGCGCACTACCGGATGTTTGAATGCCTTGAGGATTCTGCTTCTCGAAGTCACACAGTACCTTTTAGCCGAACACAAACGGGGCAAGACGGTGACGCGCAGGAGCTCTGACGAGTCCCGTGAAAATCTCAACAGGCGCGCGTACACCGCGAGCCAGCCGCGCCTTGAACGAGTCAATTACACCTAAGCGGGAGACTCACATGACAATCGAGACTGTTTCACAAGGGAGCGCTAGTGGTTTGCTAAAAGCGCTAAGGACCGCCCAAGAGGCAATTGGGCTCCCGGAAGTCCAAGCGATGCTGTGTCGCTTGTCTGAATACAATCTGGGCATCTTCATGCCGCACCTGCACAACGAAAATACGGGTTCCTACCAGCGACTTCCCGATGAAGCCATTCAAGTTGAATCCGGTTTAGAAGTTTCCTTTCAACCAACGGAAACAATCGCGACCCGGGCCGAACGCTTTGTTCCTGTAGGATGGTCGTGGCATGCGGGCGGATCGAGGCCCGCGGCGGTATGCGAAATGGTCTCGAGCGAGACTGAACACTTCGACACACATAAGATGAGTGACGAGGATCGCGCTCTACACTTCGTCATCCCCCGCAGCGGTAGGGGCTCGGATCGTGAGGGCGGACAGCAGCCAGACACGGTGCACTACAGGCTGGCCGCTGTCCCCCGACTAGAAAGGATTGTACCGTACAACCGAACTCTTCAGGTGGACCGAAGCAAGCCAGCGAAGGCGCTGGCGCACCCACCGCACCCTACTTCGGCGCAGCGCATACCCCCAAAGGCGGCTGCTTCGAATGCTGCCTCGGCCGCACCGCCACC
>JANYBG010000199.1 GCA_025360865.1 Pseudomonadota bacterium
CGCCACCACGGTGGCGCAGGATGATCCGATCCAGGTCAAGATCCAGGATCTGGAGGCGCGCATCGCGCGCCTGGAGCGCGGCTTCGCCAACCAGGTCGCCGCCGCCCAGCACTCGGATGCGATGGATGCTCAGCTGCGCGAGTTGCGTGGTCGAATCGAGGAACTGGAGCACCGGGCCGACTCCCAGAAGGGTCCGGGCACCGCGGGCACCGCGGCCGGGGCAGCCGCGGGCGCCGATGCGGGCGCGGGCACGTCCGCTCCCGCGGCGATCGCCGCCGCCAACGCACCCTCCTCGACCGAGCAGGCGATCTACTCCCAGGCCTACGACGCCCTCAAGGCCGGTAGCTATTCGATCGCGATCGCAGGCTTCAAGGACTTCCTGACGACTTATCCTGCGAGCCCGCTGACGGAGAACGCTCAGTACTGGCTGGGGGAGGCGTACTACGTCAACCACGACTACGATGCCGCGGCGGGCGCGTTCCGCGACGTGCTGAAAAAGTGGCCCGAATCACGCAAGGGCCCCGATGCTCTGCTGAAGCTCGGCTACACCCAGTACGCGCAGAAGCAGTACCCCGCGGCCAAGGCGACGCTGACCGAGGTCACCCGCAAGTATCCGGGCTCGGATGCGGCGAAGCTGGCAGCCGATCGCCTGCACCGCATCCCGCAATAGGTCTTCCGATTCCCGGAAGCGCCGCCCGCCATGGAGCGCCCAGCGAACGTGACGCGCCTGAAGATCACGGAGATCTTCCACTCGCTGCAGGGCGAGGCGGATACGGTCGGAATTCCCACGGTGTTCGTGCGTCTCACCGGCTGCCCGCTGCGCTGCCAGTACTGCGACACCGCCTACGCCTTCCACGGCGGAGCCTGGTGGGAAATGGATGCGATCCTCGCGCGGATCCGGGAACTGGACTCCCGCTTCGTGTGCGTGACCGGCGGGGAACCCCTGGCGCAGAACGGCTGCGCTGAGTTGCTCACGCGCCTGTGCGATGAGGGCCTGCGCGTCTCAGTCGAGACCAGCGGGGCCATGGCCCTTGAACAGGTGGACCCGCGTGTCGTGAAGGTCGTGGACGTGAAGACTCCGGGCTCGGGCGAGGAGGGGCGCAACCGCTACGAGGAGCTCCCCCGGCTTGCGAACGCTGACATGGTCAAGTTCGTGATCTGCAGCCGCGCCGACTACGACTGGAGTCGCGCCCGACTGAAGGACCTGCGGCTGCCTCCGGGGTGCGCGGTGCTGTTCTCGCCGAGCCACGAGCAGGTGCCGGCCCGCGATCTGGCCGACTGGATCCTCGAGGACCGTCTGCCGGTGCGATTCCAGATCCAGCTGCACAAGTACCTGTGGGGGAACCTGCCGGGGAGATGACGTGGTGACCCATCCCGCGGTAGTGCTCGTCTCCGGTGGCCTTGACTCGGCCACCGCGCTGGCCATCGCCCGCGCGGAAGGGTTCGCCTGCCACGCGCTGTCGGTGGATTATGGCCAGCGCCATATCGCCGAACTCGCGGCGGCCCGGCGCATCGCACACAGCCAGGGTGCCATCGAGCATCGGGTCATGCGGGTGGACCTCGCCGGTATCGGCGGTTCGGCGCTGACCGATCCCACCATCGCGGTGCCTGAGTCACCCACCGCGGGGATCCCGGTGACCTACGTGCCCGCGCGCAACACGATGATGCTGGCGCTCGCGCTGGGGTGGGCTGAGGTGCTGGGCGCCAGCGAGATCTTCCTTGGGGTGAACGTGCTTGACTCAAGCGGCTACCCGGACTGCCGGCCCGAGTTCGTCAGGGCCTTCGAGGCCTTGGCGGCCGTGGCCACCAAGGCGGGCATGGAGGGGGCGCCTACCCGCGTGCGCGTCCCCCTGATCGAATGGACCAAGGCCCGAATCATCCGGGCCGGCATCGCCCTCGGAGTCGACTACGCGCAGACCGTGTCCTGTTACCAGGCGGATGAGCAGGGGCGGGCCTGCGGACGCTGCGACTCCTGTCGGCTACGCCGCGCGGGCTTTGATGCGGCCGGCGTGCCCGACCCGACTCGCTATCGGGCCCTGTAGTATCATTCGCCGCCCGCGTGGCCAGCCTCAGTCGAGAAATGTCCACCCACCGTGTGGGGCGTTAGCTCAGTTGGTAGAGCATCGGACTTTTAATCCGTTGGTCGGGGGTTCGACTCCCCCACGCCCCACTTAATATCCCTAAAAATCAAGCACTTCACGCTTGCTCGCCGGTACGCTCTTTCCCTCGAAATCCGTTCGGTGCACATTCGGTGCAGCAATCGCGACTGAGTCGCGACCTGAAATTCCACCAGAACTACCCGGCACCGTATGGCTTCCATCAACGCATCACGTCAGCGCGAACCGGCGAGGTTTCGTATCGCGCGCAGGTGAGAGTGAAGGGACGCCCGACCCAGTCCGCCAACTTCCCAAACAGGAAGGAGGCGAAGGCCTGGGCAGACTCGATCGAGTTCGCGATCCGCGAGGGCAGGCACTTCCCGCATGCGGCCGCGAGGCGCACCACGTTCGACGCCTTGGCGCAGGACTACGTGCAGACGATCCTCGCGGAGTTCGATGCCAAGGAGCGCCACACGCGGGTGCGCCAGCTTGCCTGGTGGTCACGGCAGTTCGCGGGCCTCTCGCTGGTGGAGATCACCGCCGTGCACATTTCCAAGGCACGCGATGCGTTGTCCGTGGAGACCTTCTCGCGCGGCAGGCCGCAAGTTCTTCCGAACGGAGAGATCATCGCCCCCAAGGCGTACCGGCGCGCCGGGGCGACGGCGAACCGATACATCGCCACGTTGTCGCACGCACTCTCGTTTGCGGTGAAGGAACGACGACTGCTGGAGCGCAATCCGGTCTCCGACATCAGCCGCAAGAAGGAGGGGCGTGGCCGTACGCGCTTCCTGACGGACGGCTGCGCACTCTGGTGCTCCTCGCGATTACCACGGGTGCTCGCAAGGGGGAGCTTACGAGCCTGCGCTGGGAGGAAGCCGACCTTGTGCCTCGAGCGCCAGATCGCTCCAAGCCAGCACTTCGGTCACCGAGTGGGCGGCAAAAAACTCGGGCGGTGTGCGCTTCTGCGTGATTTCCCATGCGGTCGCCTTGATGCCATTTTCGCAGGCTTCGAGCACATGAGGATGGGCGGGCTTCGCCCACGAGCAGCTGACGCATGCATACCCGTGCGGCTTATTCTCCCGTGGTGATCAGCCGACTACCCTTCAGAAGCACTTGCTCGTGTGAAAGGAGCGATAGGGTGGTGCCCGCTGAAGCCCAGCCGCCTGCCGGCATCGTAGGATCATCAAAATGCACTTTTTTAGTCATCCACGATCCGTGTGCCGGGTGCCATTGCTTAGGACTGAGTGGGGGCGTGCCGAACTTGGGCGCAATCGCTAAGCGCTGCGGCCTCGGGTTGCAACTTCCCCTGTGGTTCGGTTGCAAGAACTTTAAGAGCTACGGAGCGACCAACCTCGATGGCGCGGTGAATAGACGGCTGCGCGAGTAAAGTAGCGAGACCGCGCGCTTCCCTGACGCGCCGGGGTTTGCCATGGTCATCTTTTTTGCTCATGCTTGTCGTATGTTCGCCGAAAAACTAAAGTCGCGCGCCCCTACCGAGACCCCGCAGATTCTTCCGTATCCAGTCCTCTTAAAAACGTCACGACGTCCGCGCGTGCGCCGGCGGGTACGTAAAACGGGTGCGGCGCATTGGCTCCGCGCTTTGCATCCAGCAACTCGTCTAGGCTGCCCACTGAGTTGTCGTGCAAGAACACTGGCTTGCGAGCTAGATCCAACAGCAGCGGCATCGCGATGCCTCTAATGTCGCCCCGTGCACTGGCATTCACCACCGCCATCTTGTCGTCGAATATCGAGTCCGGCGTGTTCATGATCGGATTCAATGGCGGCATACGCTGGGTCAGAACAACCGGATTGTCGCCGGGGAAAATCGTCTTCATCGGGACTACGAAAGAGGGCACGTGCTTGCTCTGATCGACGTTGTGGCAGGAGGTACAGCCGGTAGTGCGAAACACCTCGCGGCCGCGCGCGGCGCTACGGGCGTCGACCCTGGCGCCTCGCGGCGCGGGAAGAGCAACCAGATATGCGTTCAGGTTCAGCAGCTTGGTGTTGTCTACGCGCAATCCAATGGGAGTGGCTTCATCGCCCGGCGTGCCCTGCAACGCCGCCTTTACGTAGGGGTACCCTTCGACGTTGGTTTCCTTGAGAATTTTGACGTAGTTCTCGACGATCTCATCGCCGGCGGCACCGCCGAGCGTGTGCAGAAACGCACGCCCGCCGCTCGTGGTAAGTTCAGTCTGATCGAACAAGGTCGTATAGACCAGATTGCTGAAATTATCCAAACGTGCAATCGAGCCTTCGCTGCCATAAGGCGCGGCCAAGTCCTGACGGAACAGCGGCGTGTTGTGCATCGGGTCGCCGTTGCCATCGAAGCTGTCGTCGAACATGCCGACCGGGTAGAAGTGTTTGTTGGACAGATACGCGTCCACTTCGGCCTCCGTGGAGTCCGCGGTGAGGCCGGTCGGCGCGCGTCCTAGACTCTTGCCTCCATTCGCCTTCAGGCTTAGCTGCAGAGTGGGATACAGAGCGCGCGAATTCGCTGCGCTGGCGAAGATGGCGCCGAGATCGAGATTGTGGTTCGCCTGACCGTCGAGACGATGGCCGATGGAGCCGCCGCCCGGCATGCTGAACATCGAGCCGTCAGTCACGGTGTGGCAGAGCGCACAGCTCACGCCGACCTTATCCCCGTGGGCGACGTCCATCTTGCCGTCGTGGTTGCTGTCCTTTATCGGCATCCCGATCACAGCGTTCGCATTGATTAGCACCAGCAGCATTTTCGGATCATTCAACAGAGCGGACGTCCGGCCGGTCGGATCGGCGCGCAACTGCCCGGTCAGCGCGCCTCGGATGGCATCGTCCATGGCATCAATGTCGAACTGCACACCCAGCTGAAGGGCTTTGAGCGGGGTCACCCCGGCGGCCATCATGCCTTGCGGGAGGCGCACCGCGTCGGTCCAAAACCCTTCGTTGCCGAAAGTCTCAAAGCGGAACACGTCCCGTCCTGCCGCCGCATTTCCGTCCTGCCGCGGGAATCTCATCCCCTGGTTCGCCGGCCCGTCGGCAGCGACTTCGGCAGCAAGTGTACTATTCACCGCGATTGATGCCACCGGCACGAACAGCATCCCCAAGAAGATCCATGCCTCGACAGTTGTCGTAAGCTTGTTTAGTTTCATTGGCGGACTCCTTGAAATGTGCAGAAACACCTCGCCATGACTTGGCGCTGCCGGTAGTCAGTGCAGACCTTTAGGTGCGTGCGCTGTCAGCGAAGGATTCAGAACTGCTGCGGCCAACGGCGACATCAGCATACGCAACCACTTCGGGTCGGCGCCGGCCTACGTCGCTAAACCGGAATCCGCGATTGTTGGTTCACAGGCGGTGGTGGAATTGCATTGCGGCTCGCAACTATGCTTGGCCGATCTTGGCGGAAATCCCGAAGGTGAGCGTGTGAAGAGAGACCTGCGGTAACACCGGGGAGCGGGGCGCAGCATTGCCAAGCAACGCGGTGCCGGCCGCCTCGGCGCGGCAGTGGTGCCCTGCGGCGCGATTCCGGGCTCACCGCAGCAGCGTTCGGGCACGCACGATCCCGACTGGGACCAAAAGTAGCGCCAGGATCTCTCCGAGCGAGCGCAAGTAGTAAATGTCGCGTCGGGCACTCAAGGCCAGTGACCGCGCGGCGTTTAGATTAGGAATCCGACGTGGTGAGAAGCAGTTGAGTTTGCGCAAAGGTTCCATGGGCCGGCCAGCAAGCAAGTGCCTCCCGTGTAAGCATCGGCGGCTCGCAAAACCGCCATCCTCACCCAGGGAAGCTCTGCACAGGTTGAGGTAATTGGCCGATACTGTGTGCAGGGGACAGCGGCGGTGAGGAAGCGATGAAGCAGACCACCTTTGCATCGGCGGGGTGGGAAACGAAGGGCAAGGTGACGCGCCGGGAGCGTTTTCTGGGGGAGATGGATGCGGTCATTCCCTGGAAGCACCTGAACCGGCTGATCGAGCCGCACTACCCCAGGGCGGGCAACGGCACCCAACCGATGCCCCAGGA
>JANYBG010000251.1 GCA_025360865.1 Pseudomonadota bacterium
CCCTGGGAACGTGCTGGTCACAGGCTTCGACATCATCTTCTTCTGGGTCGCGCGCATGATGATGATGGGAATCAAGTTCATGGGCGAGGTGCCCTTCCGCGACGTCTACATCACCGGGCTCATCCGCGATGAGCACGGCGACAAGATGTCCAAGTCCAAGGGCAACGTCATCGACCCGCTGGACATCGTCGATGGCATCGGCCTCGAGGAGCTGGTCACCAAGCGCACCGCGGGGCTCATGCAGCCGCACCTCGCGCCGGCGATCGAGAAGGCCACGCGCAAGCAGTACCCGCAGGGCATCGCCGCGCACGGCACAGATGCGCTGCGCTTCACCTTCGCCGCTCTGGCCTCCAGCAACCGCGACATCCGCTTCGACATGGCGCGCGTGGCCGGCTACCGCAACTTCTGCAATAAGCTGTGGAACGCGGCGCGCTACGTCACGATGGCCGTCGGTGACATCCCGGACGCCGCGCTGAGCTCCGCCGCCGATCTGTCCATCGCCGACCGCTGGATCCGCTCGCGCCTCGGGCGCGCGCTCGCAAGCGTCGAGGAGGCGCTGCGCGATTACCGCTTCGACTTCGCCGCGAGCGCGCTGTACGAGTTCGCCTGGCACGACTTCTGCGACTGGTACCTGGAGCTCACGAAGCCCGTGCTGCAGTCACCCGAGGCCCCGGCCGGCGCGCGACTGGCGACGCAGCGCACGCTGGTCGAGGTGCTGGAGGCGCTGCAGCGCGCGCTGCACCCGATGATGCCCTTCATCACGGAGGAGATCTGGCAGCGGGTCGCGCCGCTTGCCGGTGTGCGCGCGGAGACGGTGATGCTCGCCCCCTACCCCCTGGCCGCCGCGTACCCGGTCGATGAGGCCGCCGAGGCCGAGGCCGCCTGGCTCAAGGCCGTGATCCTGGGCGTGCGCCAGATCCGGGGCGAGATGAACATCTCCCCGGGCAAGCGCATACCGCTGTTGCTCAAGGATGCCAGCGCGCTGGATGAGGGCTACGCACACCGTCACCGCGCGCTACTCGAGAAGCTCGCCGGGCTCGCCGATGTCACCATGCTCGCCGCCGGGTCGACAGCGCCGGAGTCGGCGATGGCGCTCGTTGGTACGCTCACCCTGCTCGTGCCGATGGCTGGGCTCATCGATGCGGCCGCGGAGGCCGAGCGCCTGGCCAAGCTTCTGGGCAAGACGCAGGCGGAACTGGCCAAGACCCGGGGCAAGCTCGCCAATGAGAACTTCGTGCGCAACGCGCCCCCGGAGGTCGTAGCCACCGAGCGCGAGCGCGAGGCGGATTTCCAGCGCAACGCGCGCGATCTCGCCGCGCAGCTGGCGCGCCTCCAGGCGATGCCCAGGCCGTGAGCACCGTCGACGCCGATGCGGCAAGTCTTGCGCGCTCGCTCGAGCTGCTGGAGACGATCATCCTGGGCAAGCCCACGCAGATCAGGCTGTGCCTGGCCTGCCTGCTGGCGCGCGGGCATCTGCTGATCGAAGACGTGCCCGGGGTCGGCAAGACCACGCTTGCGCATGCGCTCGCCCACGTGCTCGGCCTTGCCTGGCGGCGTGTGCAGTTCACCAGCGACCTCCTGCCCGCGGACATCATCGGGGTGTCGGTGTTCGATCGCGCCCGGCAACGCTTCGACTTCCGCCAGGGCCCGGTATTCACGCAGCTATTGCTCGCGGACGAGGTGAATCGCGCGAGCCCGCGCACGCAGAGCGCGCTGCTGGAGGCGATGGAAGAGCGGCAGATCAGCGCGGACGGCACGACCTATGCCCTGCCGGACCCCTTCTTCGTCGTGGCGACGCAGAACCCGCACGAGCAGCTGGGCACCTTCGCCCTGCCCGAATCGCAGCTGGACCGGTTCCTCATGCGCATCCGCTTGGGGTATCCCGACGCGGCGCACGAGCGGGCGCTCATGCGCGGGGGCGAGCGCCGCGAGATCCTCTCCGGCCTCGCACCGGTGCTCACCCCGGCGGCGATGCTGCGTATGCAACGCGCGGTGCGCGGCCTGTACATGGCCGACAGTCTCCTCGACTACACCCAGTCGCTCATCGCGCGCACGCGTTCACGACCGGACCTCAGACTCGGCCTGTCCCCGCGCGCCGGCCAGGGCTTGGTGCGCGCCGCGCAGGCGTGGGCCTACATCGGGCGGCGCGCGGCGGTGCTGCCCGAGGATGTCCAGGCGGTGCTGCCGGCGGTGATCTCGCACCGCCTCGAGGGAGCCGATGCGAGCGCCCGCTCCGGCGAGGAACTGGCGCGCGAGATCATCGAAGCTTCCGCGGTGCCCGCGTAGCCGCAGTGCCCGCCCCGGCCACAGCCGGCGCGCGCCGGCGCTGGAATCCCGTTTCCCCGATGCGAAGCGCGGCCTCGCGGCGCATGGCGCGCTGGATCCGGCGCCGACAGGGCGTGGACGTGCTGCCGGTGGAGCTCAAGCGGCGCAGGCTCTACATCGTGCCCTCGCGCCCAGGTCTCGCCTTGGGCGCGCTTCTCGTCCTGATGCTGCTGGCCGGCCTCAACTACGCCAACAGCCTCGCCCTCTTCCTCACTTTCCTGCTGGCCGCGTTCGCGCTGGTGGTGATGCAGCAATGCCACCGCAACCTGCAGGGCCTGGTCGTGGAGTCACTGCATGCGCCGGCGGTGTTCGCGCGCCGGCCGGGGGAGCTACGCGCGAGCCTGCGCAACCCGGGCCCGCTCGCGCGCATGAACATCCAGGGAAAGGCGGACGCCGAGGCCGAGGGAGGCGCGGACGTCGCCGCTGGCGGCCAGGGGATCCTAGCGCTCCCAGTCACGGCCACCGCACGCGGCATCGTGCGCATTGAGCGCATCCGCATCGCCACGACACACCCGTTCGGGATCTTCCGCGCCTGGACCTGGGTGCACACGAGCGCATCCATGCTCGTGTACCCCGCCCCCGAGGGCACGCTGGCGATGCCGTCGGACATCTCAACGCATGCCGGCGCGCATACGCGCCAGGGCGCGGGAGTGGATGAGTGGGCGGGCCTGCGCCCGTTTCGCGATGGCGATTCGCCCCGCCAGGTCGACTGGAAGGCTTACGCGCGCGAGGCGCCGCTCCTGGTGAAGGAGTACCACGCCTATGGCACGCAGCTGCGTCGCTTTGATTTCGCGCGGCTGCGTATTCCCGGCACCGAGGCGCGCCTGAGCCAGCTCGCCCGCTGGGTGGTGGACGCGGAGGCCAGGGGTGAACGCTATGCGCTCGAGCTTCCCGGGGTGAGCATCGCCCCGGACAATGGCACCGAGCACCGTCATCGCTGCCTCGCCGCGCTGGCACGTTTCGGGTTCGACCATACGCAAGCCAATGACCCCTGAGCGCGCGCTCATGCGCCCCCTCGCATGGGTGTGCGCGGCCTTCGCCGGCGGGGTACTGCTCAACATCGACCGCATGCCCGCCTGGGCGGGCGTGACCGCGCTCGCCCTCATCACCTGGCGCCTGCGGAGCGCCCGCCGGCGCGCGTGGCTCCCGCCGGCGTGGCTGCGCGCGATCCTCGCCCTCATCGTGACCGCCCTCGTGCTCGCGCGCTTCCATACCCTCAACGGGCTGGCCGCGGGCACCACGCTCCTGATCCTGATGGCGGCGCTGAAGCTGCTCGAGACACGGCAGGCGCGCGACCAGCTGGTGCTCGTGGGGGCGGCGCTGTTCCTGCTCCTTGCCGCCTGCCTTGATCGCCAGGATCTGCCGCGCGCGCCGTTGTACGCGCTGCAGACGTGGCTGTGCTGCGCCGCCCTGGCCGCGGTGGCCTCGCCTGCGATGAAACCCAGGGAGGCCGCGCGCCTGGCGCTGCGCGCGCTGCTGCTGGCCGTCCCGCTGGCGGCGGCCCTGTTCGTGTTCTTCCCGCGGCTGCCCGGATCGTTCTGGGCCATTCCGCGCGCTGGCCAGGCGGTCAGCGGACTCTCCGACTCGATGAGTCCGGGTGGCATCACCAATTTGGTCGCCAACTACGACCCGGCCTTCCGGGTGAAGTTCGCCGGTGAGCCGCCCCCGCCGGCGCAGCGCTACTGGCGTGGTCCGGTACTGCATGACTTCGACGGGCGCAGCTGGACCCGGCGCGAGTGGGCGCAGCACCCGCGCCAGCCGCTGGAGTACCTGGGCAAACCCGTGAGCTACCGCGTTTCGCTCGAGCCAACGCAGCGGCGCTGGTGGTTCGCGCTCGACCTGCCGGAGAAATCCCCGGCGCCGCAGGTGACGCTCACCTACGACTACCAGCTGCTCGCCAGTGACCCGGTCAGTGATGCGATCAGCTACGAACTGCGCTCCTACACCCATACGCGGGGAATGGGCGAGCTGAGCGGCACGGCGCGGCGCGAGGATACCGGCCTGCCCGAGGGGGCGAACCCGCGCTCGCGCGCGCTCGCGCTGCGACTGCGGTCGGCCGCGGGCTCGGATGCGGACTTCGCGCAGGCGGTGCTGGCTTACCTCGCCAAGGGCGGCTTCGTCTATTCGCTCGAGCCCCAGCCGCTGGGGGAGAACACGGTGGATGACCTCCTGTTCCGGACGCGCGAGGGCTTCTGTGGCCACTACGCATCCGCCTTTGTCGACCTCATGCGCGCCGCGGGGGTGCCGGCACGCGTGGTGACCGGGTACCTGGGTGGGGAGTGGAACGCAGTCGGTCGCTATCTGCTGGTGCGCCAGTCCGATGCGCACGCCTGGGCGGAAGTGTGGCTCGAGGGTCGCGGCTGGACGCGCATCGACCCGACCGCGGTGGTCGCGCCCGAGCGGCTCACCCGCGGCGTGTTCGATCTCATGCCCCAGGCTTTCGGCGCGGGCGACCGCTTTTTGTACAGCGGCGGGTGGCTGCGCGGGCTGCTGCAGCGCTGGGACGCGGCGAATGCCTGGTGGACCGAGAAAGTGGTGAAGTTCAACTACACCTCGCAGCTGGATCTGCTCGCGCGCCTTGGTATCCGCACGCCCGACGCGCGCTACCTGGGCTGGGCGTTCATGGCAGCGCTCCTGGGCTGGCTGGCCGTGCTGGGCTGGCACACCAACCGCGGCGCGCGCGCCCCGCGCGGGGATGCGCTGGCGCGCGCCTATCTGCGCCTATGCGGCAAGCTCAGGCGCGCCGGCGCCGCGCGCCTGCCTTACCAGGGGCCGCTGGACTTCGCGCGCAGCATCGGCGCGGCGCGCCCGGAATTCGCGCCCGCGGTGACCCATCTGCTCGAGCAATACGCGCGTCTGCGCTACGGGGTGCGTGGCGCGCGGCAGCCACGCGAAGTCGCGGACTTCAGCCGCGCGGTGTCGCGACTGTCGCTGCGTCGAAGGCGCGCGGCTTCAGCCTGACCTGAAGCCAATGCGGGCGTGCGTGCCGTCGCAGAAGGGCTTGGTCGCGCTGCCCCCGCAGCGGCACAGCGCGGCATTGCCCACGCGCGCCACGACGCGCCCAGTGCCGCTGATGATCTCCAGGTTCCCGCGCACCTTCAGGGGCCCGTCGCGCTGCGGATCAATCGCCCATACCGCACCGGCAACATCGTGGTCTGCCCGCTCGCCGGCTCGCCGCTGGCGCTGAAGCCGGCCTCGTGGTGCGAGCCGTCGCAGAAAGGCTTGTGCTTCGAGGCGCCGCAACGGCACAGCGTCACCCGGTAGCCCGCGGGTTCACCATCGATGGTGAGCTCGGCGCGGAACGCATAGGGGCCCGCCTCGCGAACGCTCGCGAGGTTGACCGGTGGGGCGCCCTCATCGGCGACCCCGTCACGGCGCCGGTAGCGGATCGCCCCCGCTGGGCATTCATGGGCGATCTCGACGAGTCGCTCGACCGGGATCGCGTCCGGGTGGATCCACGGCCCCTGCACGTTGGCGAGGAACACCTGCGGCGCGCCGGTCACGCAGAAGCGCGAATGGATGCAGCGCTTGCCCTCGTAGATCAGGTCGAGTTTCGCGCCGGCGATGCGCTCGACGCCCTCGCCCTCGGCCACCGGGGCGGGAGGCGCGGCGGCGCCCGCGGATGCCGTCACCGGGGCCGTCGCCCTGGCCACCGGCGCGGCGAGGGTGACGGCCGGGGCGAGGTCGAAGCCGCGCTCGGCGCGCCGGCTGAGTGACAACAGCTGCTGCGCCGCATCGCGGAGGCGTGGCACGCCAGCCGCGGCGAGCTCGGCCGCCGCTTGTGATAGCTGCGCGAAGCGCTCGACGAACAGGCGCCGCGCGACCGGGGCTGAGCATGCCGGCATCGCGCAGCGTGACGAAAGACATACCGGCGTTGCAGTTCGGGTTGGAGGGCCCGGCAGGCAGGCGCGCGGCGTGTTCGGCGAGTGGCACGACCGCCTGCATGATCCCGATCGCGAGGTCCACGGCGAGGGACTTCTCCTGGCTGGGACCTGAAAGCGCGTAGGCGTAACCGAGCAGGCGCAGCATGAGCCCGTAGGAGGCGTTGGCGAGGTCCACCGTGGCCACCGCCTCGGGGTTTTCGAGCCATACACGCCCTTCCGGGCGCGGCGGCCGTCGCAGCACGGGGTTGGTGGCCGCGGGATGCGCGGCGATGAAGGCCGGATTCGCGGACCGCAGCGCGCGCAGCTCCGCGCGGATGCCCAGGAACTTCTGGTAGTGCGAGCCGACCGAGTCGTGCGGCGCGCCCTCGCCCTGCTCGACGATCGCGCAGAAGGCCGCGAGCGCTGTCTTGAGGCAACCCACCGGGCGCGCGCCGGTCAGCGAGACTTCCGCGGGCGAGAGCTGCAGGCCCGGGTCGCCGTCGAAGGTGTCACCCTCGCCGTTGCCAGCCACGAAATCGCGCAGCCCTTCGCCCAAGGCCGCGTAGAAGGCACCGACGGTCTCGTAGTTCATGCCCATCGGCGTGAGGCGCGCCGAGCCGCCGCCCCGCACGTAGCCACGCTCGTAGGAGAAGCCCTCGCCCTCAGGCTCAGTCGAGTCGTGCGGACGCTCGAGGAAGATGAAGTGCTGCAGGGTCTGCTCGTTGAAGGGGGCGAGCTTGACCACCACGCTCGCCGGCAGGAGTCCGGGCTCGAGCGGGAAGTTGCTGCGCCCGAAACGCGGCGCCGCCCCGAGCGCGGAGGTGATGTTCCAAACCGCGGCGAGGTGCCCCATCCCCTCGATGGCGGGGCCGATGAGAACCTGGCGCCAGCGGCGCACCGCGGTGGCCTCGGAGGAACTCAGTCCCTCGGCCTCCCCGTCGCGCAGGCTGAGCGCCGCGTACAGGTAGGTGCACATGAGGTTGTGCTCGAGCTCCGCGGCCTCGTAGAGCGCGTGCACGAGGACCTCGCGCTGCATGAGCGGGCGTACCGCGGCGACATCGTTCATTGCCACTCCCATTTCGCACGAATCACCCGGGCGCGCCATCCCCCAGAAGCGGCTGCCGCGTCAGCTGGCCGCATACTCGCGTGTCTCCCGGAAGATGATGTCGGGCCAACGCTCAAGCGTCAGCTGCAGGTTGACCCGCGACGGCGCGAGATACACCAGCGCGCCGGAGTGATCGACCGCCAGCTGATCGTGGGCGCGCGCGCGGAACTCATCGAGCTTGCGCTCATCCGCGCCGGCCACCCAGCGCGCGGTGTGCACCGTTACCGGGTCGAAAACGCACTGCACGCTGTACTCGTCCTGGAGGCGGAAGGCGACGACCTCGAACTGCAGCTGGCCGACGGCGCCCAGGATCAGGTCATTGTTGCGCAACGGTTTGAACAGCTGCGTCGCCCCCTCCTCGCACAACTGCGAGAGACCCTTCTGCAGCGCCTTCATCTTCAGCGGGTCCTTCAGCACCGCGCGCCGGAAGATCTCGGGCGCGAAGTTCGGCACGCCGGTGAAGGTCAGCCGCTCCCCCTGCGTGAAGGTATCGCCAATGTTGATCGTGCCGTGGTTGTGCAGGCCGATGATGTCGCCGGCGAAGGCCTCTTCGGCCTGGGCACGCTCGGCGGCCATGAACGTCAGGGCATCCGCCACGCGCACTTCCTTGCCCAGGCGCGTGTGGAACAGGCGCATGCCGCGCTGGTACTTGCCCGAGCAAAGGCGCATGAAGGCGACGCGGTCGCGGTGCGAGGGATCCATGTTCGCCTGGATCTTGAACACGAACCCGGCGAGGGGTTCCTCCACCGGTTCCACCGTGCGCTCGCGCGCGACCCGCGCCAGTGGGCCGGGCGCGTAGGTGCTGAAGGCGGTCAGCAGTTCCTCGACGCCGAAGTTGTTGACCGCGGAGCCGAAGAACACCGGGGTCTGGCGCCCGGCCAGGTACAGCGCCGGATCGAAGGCCTGCGTCGCGCCCCGCACCAGGCCGATCTCCTCATCGAAGGCCGCCGCCTGGTCGCCCAAGAACTCGCGCCCGGCGGGGCTATGCAGGCCGTTGAGGATCAGGTTCTCGCCCCGGCGGCCGCGCTCGGCCGCCGCGTACGCGTAGATGCGGTCTTCCGCCAGGTGGTAGATGCCGCGCAGCTCGCGCCCCATGCCGATTGGCCAGGTGAGCGGGGTGGTGCTTATGCGCAGCACGCTTTCGATCTCGTCCAGTAGTTCGATCGGCGAGCGCCCGTCGCGATCGAGCTTGTTGATGAATGTCATGATTGGCGTGTCGCGCAGGCGGCAGACCTCCATGAGCTTGATCGTGCGCTCCTCGACACCCTTGGCGCAGTCGATGACCATGAGCGCGGAGTCAACCGCGGTGAGCGTCCGGTAGGTGTCTTCCGAGAAGTCCTCGTGCCCTGGTGTGTCGAGCAGGTTGATGATGCGGTCGCGGTAGGGAAACTGCATGACCGAGGAGGTGATCGAGATTCCGCGCTGCTGCTCCAGGCGCATCCAGTCGGAGGTCGCGTGGCGAGCGGCCTTGCGGCCCTTGACGGTGCCGGCCAGCTGGATCGCGCCGCCGAACAGCAGCAGCTTCTCGGTGAGCGTGGTCTTGCCGGCGTCCGGATGGGAGATGATCGCGAAGGTTCGCCGGCGGCGGATCTCCGCGGCTAGTGCTGCCTCTGACACGCTTTACTGATCCTTCAACGCCCGCGCGCGCTCCGTCCGCGCGCGCCTGGGCACTGTCTGAAAATTGTCGCTGGAACGCCGCACGCGGCGAGCCGGATTCTGCAATAGGTGGTGGCTCGCCTTCCAGCCGATATGCGCCGGGCCCGAATGGGCCGGGGGGCCCGGCATCATGACACCACGGGACCTGCGCCGCTGGGGTTGGCCTCACTCTTGAGGGGAAGCTTGAGGACCTGGGCGTCCTCGCGTCCATTGACCGCCTGGTAGTAGCCGCGTCGCATCCCGACCTGCTCGAACCCCAGGCCCAAATACAAGCGTATCGCCCTGGTGTTGGAGGGACGCACCTCGAGGAAGGCCTCGGCCGCCCCGGCGACGGCGGCGCCGTCCAGCAGGCTGCGCAGCAACTGGCGGCCAGTGCCCCGGCAGCGGTGAGCTTCCGCGACGCACAGGTTGAGGATATGGGCCTCGCCCGCCCCGACGCTCATGACGCCGTAGCCGACGACGGTGTCTTCCACGACCACGACCCGGCAGATGTAGCCCACGCGCAGACAATCGCGGAAGATGCCCTCGCCCCAGGGAAACTGGTAGGCGGCGCGCTCGATGCCGACGACCTCGGCGACGTCCCCGGTGCGCATGAGCCGGATGGAGGCAGCAGGTGATGCCGCGAACAGCTCAGGCGCGGTGGCCATCGCTTCCCGCATCCTGGCCGAGCCCCTGGCAGACGTCCCGGGCGAACTTGAGAT
Source organism: Pseudomonadota bacterium (assembly GCA_025360865.1). Classification (GTDB taxonomy): domain Bacteria; phylum Pseudomonadota; class Gammaproteobacteria; order Steroidobacterales; family Steroidobacteraceae; genus 13-2-20CM-66-19. The sequence continues at coordinate 9,651 of JANYBG010000251.1, forward strand.
CCTCCCAGGCCTTGCGCTTCTCTCCGGGCGAGCGCAGCAGGTAAGCCGGGTGGTAGGTCACCACGAGCGGAATCGCCCCGAAGTGATGAACCTTCGACCGCAATCGCCCGACGGGGGCGTCCGTCCCGAGCAGGCTCTGCGCCGCGATCCGTCCGACGGCCAGCATGAGCTTCGGTTGCAGCAGATCTATCTGGCGCCGCAAGTACGGCAGGCACGCACTCACCTCCTCTGGCTTCGGGTCGCGGTTGCCCGGCGGGCGACTCTTGAGCACGTTGGCGATGTAGACATTGCTGGTCCGGTCGAGCCCGATCGCGCGCAGCATCGCATCGAGTAGCTGCCCGGCGGCACCGACAAAGGGCTCGCCGCGCTTGTCCTCCTCCGCGCCCGGGGCCTCACCCACCACGAGCCAGTCAGCCCGCGGCGGCCCGACTCCGAACACGCCCTGGGTACGCGTGAGGTGCAGCGGGCATTTGGCGCACTTGAGTACTTCCTCGCGAAGCGCCTGCCATAGTGGCTGCGCGTCGGCGTCGGGGGGCGCCACCGGGGGTACCGACAACGGCGCCCCCGGGGCCGCCACTCGAGCGGACCGCGCCTCGCCTGGGGTGAGCACGGCTGGGGATGCCGCATCGGCCGCGGGCGGCACCGCGGTTGCGCGGCTCACCCACAGGTCGATGCCGAGCGCGTCAAGGTATTGTTGGCGCCGCCGCGAGAGCATCGCCTACGCAGGTCCGGCGCCCGGGGCGCCCCGGAACAGGCGTCGCAGGCGCCGCCCCACCCACAGCAAGGGTGCCGAGAGCGCGTAAGTGCCGAACATCGCCAGCAGCATCGCGGATGGGTTCAGCGCGATGAGCACGAAAGTGAGCGGCACGAGCAGCATGTATACAAAACGAATGCGCCGGTCGAGATCGAACTGCTTGAAACTCGGGAAGCCGAAACTGCTCACCATGAGGGCACCGGCGCTCGCGGTCACGGCGAAGGCTGCGATCAGGCCAACCAGTCGCGGCTCGCGCCAGTCGCTGCAGAACCACACGAAGGCGGCGACAATGGCGGCGGCCGCCGGGCTCGGCAGGCCCTCGAAGAAGCGCTTGTCGGCGCCGGCGGAACGCGCGTTGAAGCGCGCCAGGCGCAGCGCCGCGGCCACCGCGTAGAAGAAGCAGGCGAGCCACCCGAAGCGGCCCCAGTGCTGGCCGTACTCGGTGATGCGCACCACGCCCCACTGGTAGCAGACGATCGCCGGGGCGACCCCGAAGGAAACCATGTCGGCGAGGCTGTCGTATTCCTTGCCGAAGTGACTCTCGGTGCCGGTCAGGCGCGCGATGCGTCCGTCGAGGGTGTCGAAGATCATCGCCGCGAACACGGCCATGCCGGCGTGGTCGAAATTCTTGTCGATCGCAGCGACGACGGCGTAGAAGCCCGAGAACAGGCAGCCGGTGGTCAGCAGGTTCGGCAGTAGGTAAATGCCCTTGCGGCGCGGTCGGGGTGTATCGGTCATATCGCTGTTCACGGCCGCGATCTTATCAGGGGGGCTCCTGTTAAGATGCCATCCTCCCTGCTTTTGCGCCACGAAAAGTGCTTCACGATGCGTCTTTCCCGTTATCCGGTTAACACCATGAAGGAGACCCCCGCCGAGGCGGAGGTCTTAAGCCACCAGCTCATGCTGCGGGCCGGGCTGATCCGCCGCCTGGCGAACGGGCTATACAGCTGGCTGCCGATGGGCCTCAAGGTGCTGCGGAAGGTCGAGCGCATCGTGCGCGAGGAGATGGAC
>JANYBG010000023.1 GCA_025360865.1 Pseudomonadota bacterium
CCTGCAGATCGATTCGCTGAATCTGCTGCCAGGGCGCTACTCGCTGTCGCTCTGGGTGGACTCGGCCCTCAAGCACCACAACTACGACATCATCGAGCACGCGATGAACCTGGATATCGAGGAAGCCCCGATCTACAACACGACGCGCCGCATCGACAGTCGCTACGGACTCGTGATCTTCCCGCAGCGGTGGCAACTCGAGGGCATCCATGGCTCGGTCCACCAGTAGGTCTCGCCCGGGGCGCCGGGCGCGCAGCCGCGCCGGTTCAGTGCCATGCGCGTATTCGTCACCGGAGTAAACGGCTACATCGGCGCGGTGCTCGCGCCGTACCTGCTCGAGCGCGACATGACGCTGGTCGGGCTGGACACGGGCTACTACCGCGACGGCTGGCTGTACAGTGACGACAAACGCCTGGCTGTCACGCCGCTGACGCTCAACAAGGATCTGCGCGCCGTCGAGCCGAAGGACCTGGCGGGCTGCGACGCGGTGGTGCACCTGGCGGAACTCTCGAACGACCCGCTCGGACAGAACAATCCCGCGGTCACCCACAAGATCAACCACGAGGGCTCCGTGGGCCTGGCGCGGCTGGCGCGCGGGGCGGGAATCCGCCGGTTCGTCTACACCTCCTCGTGCAGCGTATACGGCGCCGGAAGTGGTGAGTTCCTGGATGAGGACGCGCCGGTCAATCCGCAGACCACGTACGCGCGCTGCAAGGTGCTGGTCGAACGCGATCTCACCGCGATGACGGCGGCCGATTTCGCGCCGGTGTTCCTGCGCAACGCCACAGCCTTTGGGCCCTCGCCGCGGATGCGCTTCGACATCGTGATCAACGATCTGTGCGCGCTCGCCTGGACCGCTCAGAAGATCGCGATGACCAGCGACGGCAGTCCGTGGCGGCCGGTGGTCCACGTCGAGGATATCTGCGAGGCGATTTACCGCTCCCTGGTCGCGCCGGAGGACGCGGTCCGCGGCAAGGTGTTCAACGTCGGGCAGAATTCCGAGAACTACCGGGTGCGGGAACTGGCCCAGATCGTCGCGGAGGAGTTCCCGGGGTGCGCGGTGACGATGGGATCCGCCTCCCCGGACAATCGCAGCTACCGCGTGAGTTTCGGGCGGATCCACCGCGAACTGCCCGGCTTCAAGTGCCGATACACCGCGCGCGATGGCGCGCGGCAGTTCCATGAGCTCTTCGAGCGCATCAAGATGCCACGGGAAACATACGAGTTCCGCGCGTTCACCCGGCTGCGCCAGCTTAATTACCTGCTGGCGACCGGGCAGATCAACGACGAGTTCTTCTGGCGCTAGCATGAGGATCGAAGCCCTCGCACTGCCCGGCGCGGCGCTCGTCAAAATGACGCGCATCGAGGATGAACGCGGGTTTTTCGCCCGTTCCGCCTGCGTGGCGGAATTCCGGGCTCACGGGCTGGCGGGGGAGTTCGTGCAGTCGAGCATCTCCTGGAACCCGCGCCGCGGCACGGTCCGGGGGCTGCACTCGCAGTGGCCGCCTTCGCGCGAGGGCAAGCTCGTGCGCTGCGTGCGCGGTGCCATTCATGACGTGCTGCTGGACCTGCGGCCGGGGCAGGCCACCTACCTGAGCCACCAGGGGGTCACTCTCGATGAGGACAATCGCGACGCGGTGTACGTGCCGCCCGGGGTGGCGCACGGCTTCCAGACACTCGCGGACGAGTCCGAGGTGCTCTACCAGATGACCGACCTCCACGCGCCCGAGCTCGCCTTCGGGGTGCGCTGGAACGATCCCGCGTTCGCAATCGGCTGGCCCATCCGTGAGCCGACCGTGATCGCGCCCCGCGACGCGAACTACGCGGACTTCTCCGCGCGGGCTTTCGAGGCCGAGCTGGCCCGCCGCGGCGACGCGGGTGGTAGCCGCTGATGGACACGCCAGGGGTGAAGCCGGACGGGGCGCGGGAGGGACGGCGACTTCACGACTTCGCCGCGCGGCTCTACCCGATCTGCCGCAGCATCACGGGCGATGGTGTCCGGCAGACGCTGGCGCTGATCAAGGCGCGCATACCGCTGGTGGTGCGTGAAGTCCCCACCGGGACCCGGGCGTTCGACTGGGAGATTCCCGATGAGTGGAACGTGGAAGACGCCGCCGTCATCGATGCCGATGGCCGGCGCGTGGTGGACTTCCAGCGGCACAACCTGCACCTGGTGAGCTATTCGGAGCCGATCGCGAAAACCCTGTCGCTGCGGGAGCTGTCCTCGCGCCTGCACGTGCTGCCCGAACATCCGGACTGGATCCCATACCGCACGAGCTACTACCAGCGCGACTGGGGTTTCTGCATGAGCGCGCGGGCCCGCGCGGCGCTGCGCGAAGGCAAGTACCGTGTCGAGATCAAGACCTCCCTCGCCCCGGGCGCGCTGACGTACGGGGAACTGGCGATTCCGGGACGCACGCGCGAGGAAGTGCTGCTCTTCACCCACGTGTGTCACCCCTCCCTCGCCAATGACAACACCAGCGGCATGGCGGTGGCCACGGCGCTCGCGGAGTGGATCGCTAAGGAGCCGCGGCGCTTCACCTACCGGTTCGTGTTCGCGCCGGGGACGATCGGCTCGCTCACGTGGCTTAAGCTTAACGAGACGCGCCTGTCCCGCGTCCGGCACGGCCTGGTGCTGGGATTGCTCGGCGATCCCGCCCCGCTTTGTTACAAGCGCAGCCGGCGCGAAACCGCGGAAATCGACGCCGTCGCGGCCCATGTGCTGGAACCGGCCGGTCGGGTCATTCCGTTTTCCCCCTACGGGTACGACGAGCGCCAGCTGTGCTCCCCGGGTTTCGACCTGCCCGTGGGGCGCCTGACCCGCGCGGTCAATGGCGGCTACCCCGAGTACCATTCCTCAGCGGACGACCTGACGCTGATCACACCGGGTGCGCTGCAGGGAAGTCTTGAGGCATGCGAGAATATCGTGCAAACCCTCGAGGGGAATGGTCATTACGTGAATCTCAATCCCAAGGGCGAGCCGCGGCTGGGCAAGCGCGGACTGTATGGGACGCTCGGCGGAGGCGACCCCGCGGAGCGCGAGCACGCGCGGCTGTGGGTCCTCAACCAGTCCGACGGCGCGCACTCGCTACTGGACATTTCGCGGCGCTCGGGGCTCGCGTTTCCCGCGATACGGGCGGCCGCGCACGAGCTCGAACAGGCGCGGCTGCTGCGTCCGGCGCGGGCGCGGGCCCCCACGGCATCCGTGAACAGGCGCACAGCGCGCGCCAAGCGCGCCGGTAAGATCCGGCGCAAGTCATGAAAGTCGTCCTATTCTGCGGAGGTCTCGGCACGCGCCTGCGCGAGCAGTCCGAGACCATTCCCAAGCCGCTGGTCAATATCGGCTACCGCCCGCTGCTGTGGCACCTGATGCGTTACTACGCTCACTACGGCCACCGCGATTTCATCCTGTGCCTGGGCTACCGCGGCGATCTGATCCGCGAATACTTCCTGAACTACCGGGAGTCCATGTCGAACGACTTCACGTGGCACGGAGATGGGCGCGCCACGCAGCTGTACGGCCGCGAGGTTCAGGACTGGAATGTCACCTGCGTAGAAACAGGACTGCACAGCAATATCGGCCAGCGCCTCCTGCGGGTGCGCCGCTATCTGGGGGATGACAGCGAGTTCCTGGCGAACTATTCCGACGGGCTGTCGAACGCGCCGCTGGACCAGGTGATCGATGACTTCCGCGCCAAGCAGGCGACGGCGAGCTTCCTGTCAGTCCGCAGCCCCCAGAGCTTCCACAGCGTCGAGGCGACGCCGGATGGCACCGTGACCTCCCTCGGGGCCCTGCACGATCTGGAGGTGCGCATCAACGGCGGGTTCTTCGTCTTGCGACGCGAGATCTTCGAGCACATCAACGAGGGCGAAGAACTGGTCGAACAGCCCTTCGGGCGTCTGATTGAGCGCAAGAAGCTGCACGCTTACAGCTGGGACGGCTTCTGGCAGTGCATGGACACGTTCAAGGACAAGATCACCTACGAGCGGCTGGAGGCTAAGGGTGACTGCCCATGGAAGGTCTGGGAGGGGCCGGCGCCAGCAGCGAGGAGATGAGCTTCTGCGCGAGATACGCGGGCTGGGCCTCCGGCCGCGCGGAGAACTCGCGGGTCCGCAGCACCAGCTGCTCGTAGTGGGCGCGATCGTCCCACATCGAGCGTAGCGCTTTTATCCAGGTCTCGATCGGGGCGTCCGCCG
>JANYBG010000159.1 GCA_025360865.1 Pseudomonadota bacterium
CGCGCGGCGAACCCGCGCGGCACGTGTCGGCTCCCTCAGGCCCCAGCCATCGGCCGGATGTAAGTCTTCGCGAAGTCCTCCATCACCCGCTTCTTGGCGTCCAGGCTTGAGTGCTTGCCAACCGTGTACATGAACGGGTAGCTCACCCCGCCGCTCATCCCCGCCGCGTGCAGCCGCTGGAAAGTCGCGAGATCCGGCGGCGCTGACAGGCCGATCACCGTCTCGAACGGGACCTGCCCGCGGCCGGCCTCCTGCCGCATGCGTTTGAATTCAGCGAGCAGCGCCGGGACTTCCTCGGGCGTGTTGCCCGCGCCGATCCAGCCGTCAGCCTTGCGCGCGGCGCGCCTGAGCGCCACCGGGGACGAGCCGCCGGTGAAGATCGGCACGGTCCGCGTCGGGGCGGGAGAGATCTGCAGGGCGGGGAAATCAAACTGCACGCCGTGGTGCTCGACCATGCCGCCGGCCCACAGCTTACGCAGCACGTCGATCATCTCGTCGAAGCGCTTGCCGCGGGTGTGGAAGTCCACCCCGTAGATCTCGAACTCGTCCTTCATCCAGCCGATGCCCGCGCCGAGGATGAAGCGGTTGTCACTCAGCAGGGCGAGCGTGCCGGTCGCGCGCGCCACTTCGAACACGTTGCGCAGCGGCAGCACGTACACGGCGACCGCGAAGCGGATGCGCCGGGTGACCGCGCTGATGGCGCCGATGGTGGCCCAGCAGTCCGGGTACCAGGCGTCCGGGGCCATGGGCGGCTTGCCGTCCTTGGAGTAGGGGTAGGGGGCCTTCACCTCCTGCGGGAAGACCCCGTGGTCCCCGAGCATCACGCCCTCGAAGCCCACTTCCTCCGCGAAACGCGAGACCTCCAGGATCTGGTCCGGCTCCATCCACGTGAGCATCTGCCAGAACTTCATGGCCCCCCCCGCTAGCGCGTGAACTTGCCGCGGTTGAAGAACCGGTCGAAGGCATCCGGGTCCGCGGCCCCGAAGGCGGACTTGTCGTCCTCGAGGAAGCGGTCCCCGTTGACCACGCCGCGCGCGACCGCGGGTCGCGCGCCAATGGCGGCGAACCACCGGCCCACCGCCGGCCATTCGGCCAGCGCATCGCCCTTGGCCGCGGCGGCGGTCAGGAAGGGATAGATCCCCGAGGCCGTGCGGAGCCACGGCCAGGTCGCGACGTCGGCGATCGAATATTCATCCCCGCCGAGGAACGCCGCGGTGGCCAGGCGCCTGTCCAGCACCCCGAGGATCCGGCGCACCTCGCTCGTGTAGCGCTGCGCGCCGTAGTCGTTGCCGGCGGGGGCGTAACGGAGGAAATGCACCAGCTGGCCGAACATCGGGCCGACGGAGGCGACCTGCACCATCAGCCACTCCATCACCGTGGTGCGCGCGACGCCGCTCGCCGGCAGGAGCTTGCCGGTCTTCTCGGCCAGGTAGAGCAAGATGGCGCCGCTTTCGAACACCGGCAACGGCGCCCCGCCCGGGCCGTCGGCATCGACGATCACCGGCACCTTGTTGTTCGGGCTGATCTTCAGGAACCCGGAAACGTGTTGGTCGCCGGCGAAGACGTTGACGTGATGCTGGCGGTAGGCGAGACCGACTTCCTCGAGCATGACGGTGATCTTCACCACGTTGGGGCTGCTCATGCCATAAAGATCAATCATCCCCAGCCTCCCTCCGATGAATGCGCGCGCCCGGCACCGTGCGCGAAGCGCGGCCGCCGCGCATCCACCAAACGCGTGAGACGCCCCACCCGCGCGGGGAGCCCTGGCGCGCCGCGACCGCCGAAACCGGGTAGGCTAGCGCACCACGGCAATCGTAACCCCAAGGGCGAGGATGCGTGGGCGATACGCTGCAGACGCTGATCGACAAGCAGGCGCTTTCGGAGCTGGTGCACGGCTACTGCCGCGCCTGCGACCGGCGCGATTTCGCGCTCGTGCGCGCGCTCTACCACGATGACGCCATCGATGACCACGGCGCGATGTTCCGCGGCGGCGCGGACGAGTTCGTCACCTGGCTGCCACAGGTGATGGCGAATTTCGAGGCCACTGTGCACTCCCTCACCA
>JANYBG010000253.1 GCA_025360865.1 Pseudomonadota bacterium
GGCGTCCATCGCTGTCCTCGTTGCCGTTCTTGTTTTCGGTGTCGTGCTGTTCGACGCCTACATGCAGATCGGTCATTTGGTCGGACCGCGACTTAGGGAGCTGGAGCTGGAATCATCGCCGTGACTCCGTATCACCTCAAGGGCTCAAACTGACCCCCATGCCGCCTCTGGCGAGTGACAGCTTTCCTGCTGCCTATCGTGTGCCCTCATGTCCGCGGCTCGCGCTGAAAGAAAACATCCGAATGGTCACGCGGAAAGCCGTCGCCGCCGCGCTAGTTCTGCCCTGGGGGAATGCACTGGAAGGAGAACCTAAAAGGCAGCCCGCCCTTGTCGGGCCAATCCGTGTGACCGCTCAAGACGTCATGCGGCGTTGGATCGCACGCGCCTTGCCCCATATCAACGTCTGCCTGCACGCTGGGGTTGGTGAATACCTCAGGCCCGGTGCTGCGTACGGCGCAGGTAGTAGGATCCATGGATACTCCGACTCCGCCCCAGTTGACGGCGCCGGTCGTCGGCGCCTGACGCGGGCAGATGTGAGTGACCAGTGAGCAGAGAGCATCGGTGTAACTGAACATATCCGCCGTCCCCGAGCCCAGACCGATGGTGTCGTTGAGATTGCTTTCATCCAGCGCTCCGGGAGTAGCGCCGCCCGCGGGCAGAATCTGCTCGGAATAATCCAGCCGCGCACAGCTGCCGGGACTCGCCGGAAGACAGGTTTCGCCAGGTTGCGCGCAGTCGGAGTTTGCCTGACACACATACCCGGTCTGGGAACACCTTGGCAGTAATCCATAAGGCAGGCAAAGGGCCCCGTTGCCTCCGCAGTCAGGATCTACGGTACATGGAAGCTGGGTGCGGCCGCCGACGCTGGCGGCAATAGGAATTCCGCCCCCCTCGTACGCGTAGTTCATGATGCTGAGATAGTTGGGCTTGTAGTTGGGTTCCTCCGCTCCCGGAGTGCCGCCAAAGGCTTCGTGGCACACCGAACCCTCGTCATCTGCAAGCGTGCTGCAGGTATCGCCAGCGGGGCAGGCTGCGAGACCGACACCGCAGGGCTCATCTTTGTGGCCGTCGTGGCGCATCCCCAAATTGTGACCAAGCTCGTGCATGAAGGTAGCGGATACCTGGAAGTGAGGTGGTATGGCATTGTCATTGATGACGCCACCCAGCGAGACAACAAGGTCATTCCCTCCGAGTTCAGCTATTCCCGATTGCTGGTAAGCCAGATTAGGGTTCGAGCAGGTACCCAGAACGCCCGTGTTGGCTGGGCAGTGGGTAGTGCTGTCGCAGCCCGTGTAGTGGCCGAAGAGGGCATAGTGATAGGCGACCAGAAACGGGTCGGGATTGCTCTGTGATTTGAGATCATAGAGACTCACAGCGTACTTGCCCAGCCCAGCGGTCCCGGCGCCCACGCTGCCGCCTTCGCAGCCCAGAGTCACTAGGTCATCGGTGCGCAAGGAGACCACGTGGGAGTGGGGCTGGGCTTTGCCGCGCAGGATGTGCAGGTTGATGCCGTGGGCGGCGAAGCGGTCGATCACCGGCTGGAAGGTATTAGGCTCCAGCACCAGCGGATCGTGGGTGTGCTCACAGCCGTTGGCAATGCAGCGGTCGCCGGTGTGCGCTGCTGTCGGTGCGCGCGACGTGCAGTCGGCATCAGAGGTGCAGGCAGCGACGCATTGGCTGTTAATGCAAGTTTCTCCGGCGTGGTACGCGCCCAGATTCGGATCACAGTCGCTGGTCATACCACACGATTCGCCGGATCTGCCGTAGTCCATCCAGTCGTAGTACACGTAGATGTCGGGCTTATTGGGGTCGGCTCCGGGTAGCAGCAGATCGTGCTGCGCATCGATCAGGCCATCGTTGTTGATGTCGACGCCACCGGCGATTTCCCACGCGTCGTTCAGGCCATCCCCATCGGTGTCGGCACAGCCCGAGGAACAGGGCGGCACGGCTCCACCGCAGGTCACACCCATTCCGCTCTCGGCCGAATAGGCGACGCCACCGGAAACATTGCCGAGGACGTTGAGCTGCGCTTGGCGCGTGCCCGGCTTCCATGGTGCTAGCGGCCTGAAGGTAACTTTCAGGTGGGTGCTGGCGGTGGGCGCCAGAGCGAACTGGGTGCCGGTAAGATCCAGCACAAAATCCGACGCATCCCCGCCACTATTGCCGATCTCGCTGAGGTTGAGCGCAATTGCGCCGACATTGGTGATGATGACCGAGATCGGCACGCTCGTGCTTCCGACCAACTGCGGCGGAAAGGTCGGCGTCGGCGAGACGCTGATCTTGGCAAGGATCTCGAAGCCATCGCGAAACACAAGATCGCCCGCCAGCCCGAATGCCGGCAACGCGTAACTCAGCAACAGCAGCAACACAGCGAACCGACGAGCGATTGCGATGTTCATTCTTGCTGCCTCCGGCGATCAATCAATGCCTTAGCAGAGCCAGTCGCGCATGATTACGCTCGAGACGGCGTCACTCTTCATTTAAGCGAAAGCAATGTGGAGACTCCGAATGACATCGTACGCCGACTATTTTACTGGTGCATCGGATTTCGTAGGCGCCGTAAACGGCAGCATGCGGCGGTCAGCACCCCCATCGGCCACTATTTGAGCGTCCGGTTCCAGACAACCATTTGTGGTCATCAGGTGACCGAAGTTGGCCTATTGTGTTGAAAAACTCGACTCGAAAATCTGGCCGGAAAGACTTGGGCTATGAGAAGGCGATTGCCGTGCATTTTCTCACCGCAACGTCGTTTAACATGACTCTCGTGGTCGAGCATTTTCTGAAGATGGCTACGTTTTTAGGCACCGAGTGAGCCAAGCGAGTTTCAACACAATAGGCCGATTGCAATGATTGGGGACCGGCCCCTCACGACCGATACTGTTGAAAAACGCCCCTCTGCGAAATTGCGCGAAAAAGTTCGACCGCGAGAAGGCCGTCTGAGACGAATTTGAATGCTTAGGGCTGCTTAGGGCGCTTTAACCGACTTCTCGTGGTCCGGTTTTTTGCGCAGATTCGAGGTGCTGCTGCGATAGTCGAGTTTTTCAACAGTATCGACCCAACCCGCCGCTCGCGAGCGGCGGGTTTCGAGCAGCCAAACAATTCAGGAGCGTCACCGCTGCCTCACCCGCTATCCCACGTGGATGGTGCGCGCCGTTAAACAGCAAGAAGTCTTGAATCCAGTGCTGGTCGCTCTTCTCGGTTCACGGGCTGGAATCGAGGCGTCGCGGACGACACCATCG
>JANYBG010000246.1 GCA_025360865.1 Pseudomonadota bacterium
CTGCATCTGGTGTTTGTGGCCACCGGCGTCTTGCACAGCGGGCTGCTGCAGCCTGAGAAGACCTGGCGCTCCCTGTCCCCGGATCAGCTGGCGGCGAACTTCGCCACCAACGCGATCGGGCCAGCGCTGATCGCGAAGCATTTTCTTGACCAGTTGTCCAAGCATGACAAGGCAGTATTCGCGGTGCTTTCCGCGCGGGTAGGCTCGATTGAGGATAATCGCTTGGGTGGCTGGCACGGCTACCGCGCATCCAAGGCGGCATTGCATCAGCTCATTAGAACCTGCGCGATCGAACTCGCGCGCCGCAACCCGACGGCGCTTTGTGTTGCGTTGCACCCGGGCACGGTCGATACACGACTATCGAAGCCATTTCAGGCGAACGTGGCACAAGACAGGCTCTTCACGCCAGGCCATTCCGCGCGCCGGTTGTTGGGGGTAGTCGATCGCTTGGAAGCACGGGAGTCCGGCAACGCGTATGCGTGGGACGGCCAACGCATTCCTTTCTAAGATACAGGGCAAATCGGATGGCGAGCCTGCGCGCCGGAACGGTGCGCCAGTACATTGGTTGCGTGAAAACGGTGAGCGCCATACGCGGATCGCCACGGCTTGCCGGGCCGCTCGCTGAGTTCACGTGCCCGCGGATGGGCACCCCTTAGGAGATAACAATAAGCAATAGAATCCAAAGATATCTGTCGCGTAGAGGGCGCGTCTAACATATTGAGATAAGGCTTGAAGGGTCTCCCGAGCTCAAATCTCCGCGTTCCGACTGCAACGATCAAGACTTAGCGATTCCCCCGGGAATCCCGCAATCACTCGCTGTACGCCGAAGCGTCCGCCCGTGTGAGTGCCCCCGGGATCGCGCCAAGTGCTAACGCCCTGAAAAATTCAAAGGTCCAGTGAGATTGCCTCGGTGCCGATCGACTCGGATGATTATCTCGGGCGGTCAATTTCGGAGCTGCTGCTACGTCTATTGGTTGAGGCCCACAAAGTGGGGGTCTCTGCCCGAAATCCACTGCAAGGAGTACCGAGATGAAATACGCACTTTTTATTTACGAAGACGAATCCCTATATGGCCCTGGCAAGAACGGGCCGGCCATCCAGCAGATCGTGGCGAAGCATATGGCTTTTAACCGAGAACTGGGTGCGGCGCGTCTGGGCGGGGCCGGTCTCACCGGCACCTCATCGGCAACCACCGTCCGCACCGCAAGGGGCCAGCAGGCCGTTCACGACGGGCCCTTCGCGGAGGCTAAGGAGCAGCTCGGGGGCTTCTATCTTATTGAAGCCCCTGATCTCGACGCCGCCATTTCCATCGCGAAGAAAGTGCCGGTACTGCAGGATGGGTCCATTGAGATTAGACCCCTGCTCGGACCGTAATGATCAGCTCGGCTCGGGATCGAGTGTTTCGCGAGGCAGGCGGGCGAATCATCGCCGCGCTTGTCTCGCGCTTCCGCGAATTGGCATTGGCCGAGGACTCATTCTCGGAAGCTTGTGCGCGGGCTTTGGAAGTATGGCCTGCCACCGAGGTTCCCCGCGACCCCGCTGCATGGCTGTACAAAGTGGCGTTGCGTGCTGGCTTCGACGCGCTGCGTCGTCGTCAAACTCACGCGCGCTTCGCCTTACGCAGCCATGAGGGCGCGACCACGGACGACGATACCGAGGCCTTCGATGCCTTGGTGATTCCCGATGAACGGCTTCGCTTGATTTTCATTTGCTGCCATCCGGCGGTGGGAATCGAGTCGCGCGCCGCGCTGGCACTGCGTCTGGTCTGTGGGTTACCGACACGCGAAATCGCGCGCGCCTTTTTGATTCCCGAAACCACCCTCGAACAACGGCTTGTTCGTGCCAAACGGAAGATCGCGGAGGCCGGCGTGCCCTTCGAGGTACCTGCCGTGATTGACTGGCCAGACCGACTTGACGCCGTCCTTTCAACGCTCGAAGTCGCCTATACGAAATCCCATGAGGACGCTGCCGGCACCGGACCGCATGCCGCCTACGCGTTGGAGGTTCTGGAACTGAGTCGAACGCTGGCTCAGTTATTGCCTACTGAGCCGGAAGTTCTCGCCCTCGCCGCCCTCATCCATTTCGCCGAGTCGCGGCGCCCGGCGCGGCTTGACGGGAATGGGGAGATGATCCCGATCGCTGACCAGGACCCGTTACGGTGGCATCGTCCGCTCATCGGCGAGGCGGCCGCGTTTCTCGCTCGAGTGCCCAAGCGGGAACAAGATCAACCGCGAGTCATGCAGGCTCGGCTACAGGCGATATGGTGTGCGAGAAGGAGCCTCCAAGAGCCACCACCTTGGCCTGAAGTACTTGCGGTGTATGATTCGCTGCTGAAGACGCGGGACGATGCGGTCGTTCGATTGAACCGACTCGTCGCACTTGCGGAGGTGTCGGGCATCGCTGCCGCAACGGCCGAATTCGAGGCGGTCGATGGTCGCGCTCTTGGGGACTTCGCGCCGCATCACGCGGTACGGGCAGATTTATTACGACGAGCGGGCCGGGTCGAGGAAGCTCAAAAGGCGTACGGGGCCGTCATTGCGCTAGTCTCCACGTCCGCGGAACGACGCTGGCTGATACGAAGAGCGAATGAACTATCCGGCGCCGCGCGATCGCCGATTTCCCCGGGCCCTGCATGAGAGGCGACCATAAGGCGGTGAGCGGCCACGGCGCCGCGAGGCTCGTCTGAATCCCTAAAGCCACGTTTCAATTCACGGTGACGCTGACGGGAAGCGAAGCGACGCCGTCCGCGACGACGGTGAGAGAAGCGGCGCCAGTCTCAGTATTAAGGGGTACGTCGAACGAGGTGGAGACGAGCGCGTTACCCGTGGCGACTCCCATGCTGCTGTGGTTGTGAGTTCGCGCGTACACGACGTGGCCCGTTGCGGTGTTGGCGATGCGCACCAACGGATAGTTGGTGGCTGCGGCGAGTTCATCTCCAAAGTTGGCGGCTTGCGACAGGCCGTTGAACTGCGTGCCGGAAATCAGGTAGGTGGCGCCGCGCGAAACGCTCTTCGGGCTCGCGGCGATCGTGGGTGCCCAGGCGGGCTTCGCGCTACCGCTACCGCTGTAAAGCCGCGTGACATCCCCAGTAACCAGCGTCTGACCGTTGGGGAGCGGCAACAAAAAATACTGCGTATTGCCGCCGTTGGTTGGCAAAGCCCCCGTGACAGCCAGCTTGGTACCGTCGTACTCGTAGAATCGGCCGGAGAGACCCGCAACGAGTACGTCGCCGGAGGGCAGCAAGGCTGCGCTGGTGTCACCGGCGTCCTCGCCGACCGGAAAATCAGGTCCCACCGTGAAGCTACCAGCCGCCGTTGGCGTTGAGTTGGGCGTGTAGAGCACGGTGTGCGCAAGCGCGCCGTTAGCCGCTGCACCGGTTGCGAAGACCCTCCCGTCGGGCAGCAGCAGGGCCGCGCCGATTTCTCCAGGTGGAAAATAAGTGCCCACGGGCCCGGGGCCATAGCTGACGCCGCCAACAATCTGATGCGGTGCCGGGCCATAAGTCACGCCGCCGGGGTTGCGCGTGGGCGAGGTCAAACCCACTGGTGTGTTGCCGTCGCCGTACCACTGCGCGGTGAGCGGGTCGTAGTGCTCGGTGTGACCGGGGTTGCCTACATCAATCGTGAACAGGCCGCCGTTGGGCAGAAGGGTCCAGCCTTCCTCCGCGAAGTCGTCTGCCTTACCCGTTGAAGGGACTGAAGACCAAACGAGAGTCGACGGATCAAGGCGCCACATATCGCGGCCGAGCTTGTCCCCAAAAATGAAATCGCCATCGGGTAAGACCACCGACGATACGTCGCCAATGTAGTTCACGCCAGGTGGGGCCGCGATCATCGTCCAGCTGTCGGCGACTGGATCATATATCGCGGACATATTGGTCAGTCCGCTGGGAGCGAATGGAAAGCTGTAGTCGTTCTGATTGTATTCACCGCCAACGAACAGCACGCGCCCATCGGCGAGCACGGCTTGAGCTCCGGCATAGGGGGCGTATCCGACCGGCGGGCTGGTCAAACGGACCCACGTTCCATTGAGGTATCCCCCCGAAGAGTCTGGAATAAGCTTGTAAAACACGCTTGCATCGTTGACCGACTGCATCATCACGCTGCCGTCGGTCAGCAATAGGCTCAGGTAGCCGGGGCCCGGTGGCTGGTGAGCGAGGACGGTGAACGCCGCATCCGTGCATTCGACCACCACTGTGCTCACGTTCGCGCTGCCGACCGTGCCCGAGTTATTTGTCGCCACGCAATTCTGGTTCGGTGCCGAGGGCTGCGTAGCCACGGTCACTGAGTACGCGGCACCACTGGGAAGGACGCCCGCGAAGCTGAACTGGCCAGCGGAGGCCACGGCAAGATCGTCGGTACCATTGTTCCGCAATACCAGGCCGGAGCCGTTAAGCCCGGTGACGGTTCCGCCAATCGTATACATCGCCGGTGAGGGAGGCGAGCCACCGCCACCCCCGCACGCGGAGACAATCAGGCACAGGAGTGCCGCCCCTGCGAACGTGGTGCAGGAATTGTTCTTCATGGTGCATCCCTCCAGCAGGGGGTCATGATACGCCCTGATCCCGGGAGACTCAGATCGAGTGTTCAGATGGCGGATTGCCCTGACAGGACAATCGCGACACTATTCGGCTGTGAGAGAAATCCAAGTCTGGTCACGTCATATGGCTTCCAGTTGAAACGCCACACGCCAGGGGGCACACAACGGCCAACATCCGCAGGTACCCCTACGGGCGCCGCGCGGCCTTGCATGCCCTCAGCACTGGCGCTGATCGCGAGCGTTGCCTTCGCGTCGGTCCCCAGCCCAGCCCAGGACCGAGCGCCGGAGCCCTGCGTGACACCCTCGTGGCCGACAGCCGGGCCTCTGGCAGCCGCGCCAGCGATTGTGACGTGGCGGTCAGAGCAACCACCGCGCGATTGGGTGCTACCTTCCTGCGCCGGCTGGACCGCCGGCAGGTTTCAGTCGTTAGCCGCCGTCGTCGGTGAGGTCGCTGCCACCAACGTGGGCGCGATCGCCGCGCGGATTGGGGCCATCGCGGAATATAAGGGAATGCGCTACTGGTCGACCACCGATAGCGTAGTTGAGGTGTTGATCCGGGACGCCTCCGCGGTCGAGAGCCTCAACGACCGCAGCCGACGAGCCGACTTCACCTTGGCGGACATGCAGGCTGGGCACGACCTGTTTTTCTTGGAGGAGGACAATCGGTCCGGGTCACCCATCCTGTATCGCATGAGCATTGTCGCGTATAGCTCCGAACAGCTTGTGGTCGACATCCAGAACGTTGACAAGGTGAGGAAGCTGTTTGTAACACTGTTTGAGCCGGGCGACTTGCGCACGACACTGTTCGTATGGCGCACAAATGAAGGATTCTGGGAGTTGTACGCCCTGTCCGGCTTGCGTCCGCGAGCGTTCGCGGGTCTGTTCGCGGGCGACAAGTCTCAGACCAATCGGCTCATCGCTCTATATGCCCACAGCTTGGGCCTAGATGAGACGGGCTTGCCGTGGAAGCGATAGCGCGCCCGTGCCGTCCTCGGTGAGAGCCGAAGGCGCCCGCCAAACTGCGGGCTTGAGCTGAAGCTGCCCGGAATCGCCCCGGAGCTCCACGTCAGAGATGTCCTACCGCGACTGGTTCGCGGGGCCGAGAGTACCCGGTCACAGTATGGTGCAGGCTACGGCGACGTTTGTGAAGGTTTCATCAGCCCCCGCCTTTAAGGAGTATCCATGAAGACCACTATTGCAGTATGCGCGATCGTTCTGGGAGCGGCGTTACTGCCTGGCCTCAGCCGAGCCGACGATCAAGCCGTTGATCGTGCGCACCCGACCGATTTCGTGAAGGATTCCGCGATCACAGCGAAAATCAAATCCAAGCTGGCGGCCGAGCACATCACGAGCGTAGGCCGAATCCACGTCGACACCGACGCCAATGGCATCGTGTATCTGAGCGGTAGCGCGCGCAGTCAGGAAGCCATCGATAAGGCGGTGTCGATCGCCCGGGGCACAGAGCACGTCGTATCGGTTAAGAACGCGCTCGTGATCAAGCAAGACGATTGATCTCTACAGCGCCACTGCGGCGGCATCGTGGCCGGCAAAAAGTGTGAAACGGCGCGGCAACGA
>JANYBG010000249.1 GCA_025360865.1 Pseudomonadota bacterium
CCCGAAGGGCGGTCTGCCGCCGCAGGCGGCAGATGCTCTTCCGTCATCCGGACTGAACGGTCCTGGGCGCGCTCGTAGTTAACCGGGGAGCGGTTGCCGAGGGAGGAGTGCCTGCGACGCGTGTTGTACCAGCCCTCGATCCACTCGAACACCGCCATCTTAGCTTCCGCCTGGCTTCTGAACCGACGGCGGTCCAGCAGCTCGCGCTCGAGCGTGGCGAAGAAACTTTCGGCCATCGCGTTGTCGTAGGCATCACCCACCGAGCCCGTAGAAGGCATGACGCCGGCCTCCTGACAGCGTTTTCCGAAGGCGTAGCTGGTGTATTGGGCGGATTCATGCGGTCGTTGCAACATCTCTCCAAAGGAGGTGTTTATGGGACGACCACCAGGGTGGATTAACGAACGAACAGGACGAGCACCGATGCGCTCGCCTGGACGGCCCGGGGTGAATCAGTGGGAAGTCGAGCGAGCGTTTTGGGCGCGAATCGCTGCCGGAGACTCGAGCGAAGAAGCAGCCGCGGCGAGCTGTGTGTCGCAGCCGGTGGGAACTCGCTGGTTTCGAGAGTCCGGCGGGATAGCGCCACTCCGTCTAGGGCCGCGTGTTGGGCGATATTTGTCATTCGCTGAACGCGAAGTGCTAGCGCTAATGAACGCAAAGGGACTTGCGATTCGCGAGATTGCCCGACGGCTGGGGCGGTCGCCTTCAACAGTTTCGCGCGAGCTGCGGCGCAACGCCCAGACCCGCGGCGGAGTGTTGCGATATCGAGCTACGGTTGCGCAGTGGAAGGCCGATCGATGGGCTTCTCGACCCAAGCCCGCCAAGCTTGCGCAGAACGCGCGACTTCGCGCTTACGTACAAGACCGACTTTCCGGGCACCTCGCTGACTCAGGAGGCCGGACGATCGCCGGGCCGCATGTGCCGTGGAGGGGACGTCGTCACGGTCGTCGCGCGGACCGTCGTTGGGGCAAGTGCTGGAGCCCGCAACAGATCAGTCGTAGATTGGCGATCGACTTTCCACATGATACTGGCATGAGGATCTCCCACGAAGCCATTTACCAAGGGCTGTACATTCAGGGTCGCGGCGCGCTGCGAAGGGAGCTGTCTGCCTGCCTTCGTACGGGTCGGGCACTCCGCGTGCCTCGCGCCAGAGTGCGGCAACGAGGCAGATCCTTCATAACGCCTGATGTAATGATCAGCCAGCGCCCCGCAGAAGCTTCGGACCGGGCTGTGCCGGGTCACTGGGAAGGCGACATGATCATCGGCCTGAACAGTTCCGCGATCGGAACGTTGGTCGAACGCACTACCCGATTTACGATGCTGCTGCATTTACCACGCATGCCGGGGCATGTCCCCGGCGCTGGGGTAAAGAACGGCCCAGCCCTAGCCGGCCGCGGTGCTGAAGCCGTCCGCGACGCCATTGCGAAGAAGGTCAAGATGCTGCCAACACAACTGCGCCGATCACTGACCTGGGACCAGGGAGCAGAGCTAGCCCAACACGCTCAACTTCGGATCGACACTGGACTGGAAGTCTACTTCTGCGATCCCCAAAGTCCGTGGCAGCGTGGAACGAACGAGAACACCAACGGGCTGCTGCGGCAATACTTTCCCAAAGGCACGGATCTCAGCCGGTATACCGCGCGAGAGCTCGACGCGGTGGCCATTACCCTCAACACCAGACCCCGAAAGACACTCGGCTGGCGTTCGCCAGCCGAGGCGCTCAATGAGATCTTGCGTACTCGACCGGCTTATCGCGCTGCATCGATCTCGGACTTCTGACGCATCCGCGTCAGACTGCACTGCTGCGAAGACGTTTGAAGTAAGATTCGAAACGAAGGTAACGTTGCGACGACCAGTTGAACCCGGGTTGGCAACCCTGGTCCGAGTGGTGGATGACCGCCCTCGGGCGCCGCTGCGTAATCGCCATGTTCAACGCCGCTAGGATCAGCTCGGTCCTCAGATGCGTTTCCATCGCCCACCCCACGACGCGACGGGAGTACACGTCCAGCACCATGGACAGGTACAGGAACCCCGACCAGGTGGGGATGTAGGTGATGTCCGCAACCCAGAGGCGATCGGGAGCATCGGTGAAGAACTTGCGATCGACCAGGTCGAACTGCGCGTTCAGCCTTCGGATCCCGCAGCGTCGTCACAACGTACTTGCGCAACGTTGCACCGCGCAGCCCCGCACAGCGCATCAGTCGTGCGACGCGCTTGCGGCCAACATGAACTTGGTAATCATCCGCCAGCTCGGCGTGGATCATCGGCGAGCCGTAAACGCCGTTGGAGCCACGGTGAATCGCCTCGATCTTCCCGGTCAGCGCCAGATCCTGGCGAGCCCGGGCGCACATCGGGCGCTCGAGCCACGCGTAGTAGCCGCTCCTGGATACCTTCAGCAGGCGGCACATCATCCCGACCGGATGGGTGGCCTGGTTCACCTTCACGAACCCGAAGAGCGCTTCGACGGACCGCTCTCCGTGGCGAACCAGGCCGCGGCTTTTGAGAGAATCTCGCGCTCCTCCTTGAGCTTGCGGTTCTCCCGTCGCAGCCGGATGAGCTCCTCGCGCTCCGCGCTGGTTAGGCCCCCGTCGCCCTTATCCATATCCCGCGCGTCTTGCTTGACCCATAACGCAATCGTCCAGGCACTCGGCCCGAACTCCTTGGACAGCGCAGCGGGCGTCCGCCCGCTGCGCACCAAACCGACCATCTGTCGCTTAAACTCCGGCGTGTACCGGACTGACTTGTCTGCCATCGTGAACCCCTCCAAACCTTACGTTGAGGTGTCCACGAAACCGGGTCAACTCCACCCCGGGGTTCAGGAGCGGTACTGCACCTCGTCCGACGGCCCGTCAGCTAGACGGATAGTCCTCCAACGGCCCGACAGGTGCTCCTGCACCTCGATTCGCAGGTGCCGCACGCCGCTCTCGCTTAGTGAGTCCGATTCGGTCCAGGCGTCCCTCTCGGCAAGCGGTGCCTCTTTGAATGTCGCGTCGTTTCCGAGAACGTCGCGCGGCCCATGAGTCAGGGGTTGCGGTCCTGGCGGCGATTCTGCCGCGTCGTTGTAGCTGCCCAACTGATCCACATATTGCTCCACGAGGTACGGCATTGCCGTGGTGCCCACTAAGGCTTCTCGCGCCCGCGTGACCTCCGACTCGACAACCGGCACCACAGCCGCAGAGCCGAAGGACGAGCGCACTTGTACAGCGACCTGCTTGGCGGAGATTGGATCTGCGAAGAAGCCCAGCCGAAGAAAATGGCGGGATCGCCCCTTGCGCCGGCTTTCCGTCGCGTACAGCGTATGTGTCTTGAATATCGCCAGTGATCGCACGCGGCTCAGCTCGATCGGCTGCGCCGACCAGCGCAGCTGCACGGCGAAGGAAATCGGCGCACCTTGAATCACAGCGTCCTTAAGAGCTTGCCGCGTAACGGTGTCGTCTGGGCGGAGCAATTCAATCTGATCAATATCGCTATCGCCCGCGCCGTCCCGTGATGTGGAAACGTGGCGCGTTTCCAGAATCTTCAGTATTTGTGAGTCGGTGAGAGACCCGTCTCTGACCCGCGCAAGATTGCCAATGCGGGGAAGTACGGTGGCATCAGCGCCGCGCGGCGATTCAGGCGCCTCGGATCCCGCCGACCGCGAAGGCGTGCCCGGTGCGATGCTTGCGATTGCGCTAGGGAACCGTCGCCGTGCGGATTCTGCCCATCTCTCGGCATCCGCCATCGTGTCGAAGTACCCCATGTTGAGGTACAGCCGTTCACAGCCATCCGACTGGCATTCCCGGCTCAGGAAGAATGTGAAAGGCCTGAGGTGCGCTGATTGTGGCGACCGAATCGACACCGGTGCGGCCACAGCGCACAGCCTCAGGATGAAGCGCCCTGCCCCAGCCTGCGCCTGATGTGCTGGACTGAGATCCAATGCCTCAATGGGCGTTGAGAATTTCGAAGTCATAAAGCTCCCCTTGCACGAACGTTCGATAACGGTCGGGAGAGCGCCAGATTTAAGGCAGGCGAGCTTGCACGCTCACACCAGCAGGTGGAAGTGGCAACCCCGCTGTCTTAGGCTCGCGCCGTTAGACCGGTGGCTTTGCGTCCCCGCCTTTCGAACGGGTATGCCCTTAAACGCTTAGCTCGGTCTCAAGAGGCGTCCGATTTGAGTCCGTTCAGGACTGGCAAATGGGGCGCATCTAAAGATCGTGCGGTCGTGAGCATGGGC